>SXOO01000056.1 GCA_005776725.1 Pseudomonadota bacterium
ACCGCGCGGGCTTCTGCCGCAACTGCCTGGCGACGTGGTATCGGGCGGCCGCAGAGGAGCGCGGCGTGCCCCTCACGGATCCCGAGGCGCGGGAGCGGGTCTACGGCATGCCTTACGAGGACTGGAAAGCGCGCTTCCAGCGCTGATCCGTGTCGCCGCCGTCAGGACGGCGGCGCGGCGTCCCCAGAACAAACGTTGCCGCTGCAGCAGGCGGGGTCTCCGGCCACGCAGAGATCGGTGCAGACCGGGCCCGCCACGCAGGTCTCACCCTGGGCGCAGTCACCGTCGGCCGTGCACTCGTTCGCTGGCACACCGCACTGCCCCGCGGTGGTCGGCATGAAGCAAGGGGCCCCGCACGGGCAAACGAAGGCGCCGGTGCACTCGCCTTCTGAGCAATCGGCCGCCGAGTAACAGGCGCCGCCCGTCGGCTTCTGCGTACACACCCCGGACAGGCAGATGTCACCGTCAGCGCAGTCGGTGTCCGAGGCGCAGCAGCCCGGGATCACCGCCACGCACAACCCGGGGCCTCCGGGCTGACAGTCGGCGTTGCACGGGCAGATCTTTGCCCCCTCGCACGACTCGAAGGCCTGGCAGTCCTCGTGGTTCCAGCATTGACCGGGGGCCGGTAGCGGCTCGCAGGAGCCCGCGCCCGACTCGGCGCAGACCAGCGCTGGTCCGTCCGACAGCTCGCCCGCGCAATCGGCGTCTGACTGGCAACACGCGCCCTGCCCAACCCACCCCGTGTCGCTGCCGTCCGACCCGTCGGTCACGTCGGCGCCCTCGGTGGCGTCAGTGGCGTCGGTGGCGTCGGTGACATCGGCCGCGTCGGACGCGTCGGTGATGTCGGCTCCGTCGGCTCCGTCGGCGCCCTCGGTGGCGTCGGTGGCGTCGGCTCCGTCTGTAATGTCGGTCGAGTCGGCGGCGTCCGAGGAGTCGGCCGCGTCGGCCGCATCGGCGACATCGGCGCCCTCGCTGGCGTCCGAGGCGTCGGAGGCGGAGTCCAGCGCCACTTGAACGTCCGTTGGCCCGCCGCTGCTGCCGCCTTCACACGCGACCACTGCGACCGCCACGGCCGCACCGAGGACTGCCTTGACCGCGAACGCCAACGCCCCACCGCTTCGATTCATCGAGAGCATCACCCACCTCCGTCAGCGCCGTTAGGCGTCCGCTATCAGGCGTCGTCGGGCAACCTCCAGACGACGGGGCAGCGACGCCGTGCACACGGCGGGCCAGCGGCCGCACTCGGCGGGCCAGCGGCCGATGGCCTCCCCTCGTCTCACGGCGGGCCCGATGAGCCCGTCTGAGTCACATCCGTAAAGATGCTAGACGGTGGTCCCCGGCGCGGGCGTTGCCGCGGGTGGGCCAGGGGGGGCTCAGGCCGCCTCGGCGAGCGACTCCCGCCGCTGCCCGCGCACGGAGTGAACCAGCGGCGTATCGCGGTCGGCGATGTCGGGCACGAGCGCGACGTCTGGCGTCTCGCCAACCGTCCCATACCGGGCGGCGCGGGCGACCCGCGTGAGGCGCTCGACCACACCCATCTCCGGCGCCGGGATCGTCAGCTCGACCAACGCCTCGGCGTAGTGGTCGAGGAAGACGAGCGGCCACTCGATCTTGAGGTCGAGGGTGCCCAGCACCATCTCCATGGCCTTGAGCTGCTTCGTCTTGCCCACATCGATGAGCGTGCGCGGGTGCACCCCGAGCTGCTGCAGATCGCGCATGAGCAGGGTGTTGGTGACCACCTCGTAGGTGAGGAGCTCCCCCTGGAACGCGAAGAGCTCGAGGCGCTCGGCGCGGCTCATCCGGGCCATCATGGCGGGTAAGTACTGGATCCCGAGCGCCACGTGCCGCGACTCGTCGCGCTCGTAGTAGGGGAGGAGCGCGGAGAGCACGGGCTCGAGGTTCATGCTCTTCACCACGTGGAAGAGCGTGAGGGCGATCGGCTCCACCATGAGCTGCATGCCGAGCAGCTTCTTGGCCAGATTGTCCGCGTTCATGACGCGCTCGAGCAAGCGTCGCGCCCCCCAATGGATGGCGTTGGGCTGAACGCCGAGGAGCTCGAGGTAGTCGTGCATCACGTAGAAGTGGCGCGCCTCGTCGAAGGCCTGGCTGGTCGCGGCCAGCTTGCCCTCGATTGGCTCGATCTCGTCGGCCAGCTCGGCGCTGATCCGCCACGCTGCAAGCTCACCCCAGAGGATGATGGAGAACACACGACCCAGCGCCTCCTTGACGTGTGGTTCCAGGGTCGGGGTGCCGTGAAGCTCCACCAGCGCCGCCAGCACCTCCTTCCCGTCCCACGCCTGCGCGTGCGCCTTGTGGTAGACGCGCTCCAGCACCCGCGCGTTCTTCGCGGCGAGGCCATAGGACGCGTGATCGAACATCCCGTACGGGATGGTGCGTCGCTCCTTACGTCCGAACATGGGGATCTCCTTTGGGATCTGTCGCCGCGAAGGGACGGAACATAGCCAGGGTGAGCAGGGTCTTGGCGTCGCCGAAGGTCTCACGGACCTTCGTCCGCGCCTCCTCGGTGGTCGCGGTTGCGAGCTCGAGGATGAGCCCGTTGAACAGGGTGCGGAGGAGCCTCACGACTCGCTCCACGGGCAGCGTGAGCGCTGCCACGGCCGGGCCGAGCACGGAGTCGAGACCGCGGATCACGAGGCGGTCGACCTCCTCGTTGAAGGCCTCGAGCGCCCGCAGCGAGCCCTTGCCCTGGGCGGCGGCGCTGTGCAGGTGCACGAGGACGCGCAGGTCCTTGATGTCGGTCTCGACGAAGCGCATCACCTCGTCCATTGCGCGCAGGAACCCCGTGCCGTCCGCGGGGGCCCCGAGCCCACGGACGCGGTCCAGCACGTCCGAGAAGACCTGGAGCTGCACCTCCACGAAGAGCTGCTCCTTCGACTCGAAGTGGTAGAGCACGAGGGACTTCGAGACTCCCGCTTCTTGCGCGATCGCGTTCATCGACGCGCCCTCGAAGCCGAGGCGCCCGAATGCCTGGCCGGCGGCGCGCACGATGCGCCGGACAGACGGCTCGGCCGACTCGACGGCATTGAGCGCGCGAACGCTGGCGGCGGGAGCCGACGAGCTGACCCGAGTAACAGTCGACGACACGGACGGACTCCAAGGCCGCGAGAGGGCGAGCGTGGCCGCCAAGGCGAGAGCCCTGACTGACCGGTCAGTCAGGACACTAACCGAGCGGTCAGGCCGCCGTCAACATCAGACCTTGTTGGCCTGTGGGCCTCGTCAGCCTGCGAGGACCGCCGCGTCGATCCAGCCCATGAGGCCGGCGCGCGGTTGAAGGGTGAGGGGATCGGCGTCGCACACGCGCAGCACGGCCTCCGCGTGGGGGACCAACGCTACGACCGCCGGGCCCAGCTGGATGGTGACGCCAGGGGCCAGGGGGCGGCCTTGGGACGTGAGGTCCGCCAGGGTGAGCAGCGCGTGCCGAATGAGACGTACGTGCTCCTTGGGTACGTCGGTCACGAGTAGCTCCGGCCCCCCGAACTTCACCAGGCCTCGGGTCCTCACGGTGGACCCTGTCGCCGAGGCGGTGGACGCGACCACCACGTGGTCGACGATGGCGAACTTCCGGGACTTGAGCACCCGCCGTGCCTGATCGTGAGTGAGTAAACGGCCGGTGATCGCGTCGCGGACCACGCCGGAGCACTCGCGCGCGACGCTGGCCGCGACGGTGAGCGCCTGCGCGAGATGGGAGAGGTCCTGCACCTCCCGCTCCAGAGTGATCGTGTGGACCCACTCAGCCGCCTCGAGGAGGCGCTTCGTCTCGGAGGCGGGGGGCTCGGTAGAGTCCCGCAGGAGGACGTCGAGCTGAAACCGCTCCGGGGCCTTCGCGCGCGACTTCGGCCGAAAGCCTGCTGCGTCGAGGCCCTCGATGGGCGGTGGCTCGAACCGCTCACTAGAGGTCCCAAATACCTCGAAGGACACTCGCGCCGCGAACGGCGCGTTGAGCGGCTCCCAAGGGGGCGGCGTTACGGCGTTCAGCGAAGCCACCTCCGCAGACGGCCGGGGAGGCGGCGGCTTGGGCCGCGCGTTGGCTCGGCGAGGCCCAATGGACGAGCCGCCGAGGATCGCGGTGGCCGGCGGCGGCGTGGGCTCTCGCAGTGCCGGAGGGACCGGCTTGGGCTTGGGCGTACCCGCCGCCACGGCGGGCCGCGCTGCAGGGGCGGGTTCGCCCCCTCCCTGCGGTGCCTGCCCGTCGGGGGGGGACGGGGCCGCCGCCACGGCGGGCTGCGACGTACCCGCGGGCTCTCCCTCTCTCTTCGGCGCGTGCCAGTCAGGGAACGGGGTGGGTGGGTTGAAGCGCGGATTGGCTCCCGTGAAGGGGGGTGCGGCAGGTTCCGGTGGCGGCCCGACCATTAGCGCTACGGCTGGGGCCCGCAGCGACGCCGGGATCGGTCGCGTAGCGCGCACCGTGGCACCGTGCGCGGAGACGGTGCCAAAGACCGCACCTCCGTACTCGAGCCGAAACGCCGGGCCCGGCGTGCGGGAGCGCAAGGTGAGCTTCAAGCGCTCGGCGCCGACGGTGGGCCTCTCCCGGTTTTCGGGCTCGCGTACCGGCAGCACCTCGAGCACGCGGAAGCTGGCCCCGAGATCCAGGTCGCTCTTCTGTTGCTCCTCGATGAGCCCGAGCTCCGCGGGCTCCCAAGCGAGCTCCTCGGACGGTGTGACCGTGAGGCTGACCTCGATGACGTAGGGCAGCTCCGGTAGGACGGGCTCGACCAGCTCGGCGTCCTTGAGACCCAGCCGCTCGATGTCGTGCACGGTGACGGTGGCGGTCTCGAAGGCCTTACGAAGGCGGTCGAGGCCGGCGCGCTCGGCCTGTTCGCGCCGCTCAGCGGCGCGGCGACGGCCCCGGGAGACGCCAATCACGGCGCCCACCAGGATGAGCACACTGCCCGCGATGATCAGCAGTACCTGGTCGTCCACCGTTTGAACCTATACCGATTGCATTCGAAGCGGTGAGCTCAGAGCTGCGCGAGGCGGTTGATCAGCACATCCGCGAAAGCCCGAGTCCCGAGCGAGCCCCCGAGGTCACGAGTGCACTCGCGGGACCGAATGGCCGCGTCGTAGGCCCCGCGGATCCGCGCAGCGGCGCGCTCGAAGTCGGGGCGCCCCTGCGTCTTTCCGACGTGGTTCAACATCATGACGCCGCTCATCAGCATTGCGAGCGGGTTGGCCTTGTCCTGTCCGGCGATGTCGGGCGCCGTGCCGTGAACCGCCTCGAAGACCGCGCCCTTCTCGCCGATGTTGGCCCCCGGCGTTACCCCGAGCCCCCCGACGAGGCCTGCGCAGAGATCGCTCATGAGATCTCCGTAGAGGTTCTCGCAGAGGATCATGTCGAAGCGGCTCGGATCCTGGACGATCTTCATGCAGCCGGCGTCGATGATCACCTCGTCGTACTCGACCACGTCCGCGAAGGCTGCGTGTTCCTCGCGCGCGCAGCGGATGAACAAGCCGTCCGTGAGCTTCATGATGTTGGCCTTGTGGAAGGCCGTGACCTTCTTGCGGCCCCGCTCCTTCGCGTATTCGAACGCAAAGCGCGCGATGCGGCGGCACGCTCGCTCCGTGGCGACCTTGAGCGAGGTGACCACGCCCGGGGTAATCACGTTCTCGATGCCGGAGTAGAGCCCCTCGGTGTTCTCGCGGATTATCACGACGTCGACGCCGGTGAACCGGGTGTCGACACCGTCGATGCTCCGCACGGGCCGCACCGCCGCGAAGAGGTCGAGCTCCTTGCGAAGGGCCACGTTGACCGAGGAGAACCCGCCGCCGATGGGTGTGGTGCACGGGCCCTTCAAGGCCACGCGCGTCTCGAGGATCGCCTCCTTCGTGGACTCCGGCAGGAGCGCGTTGCGGCTGGCGTCACCGGGCTTCACGCCCTGCTCGAGCGCTGCGACGCCCGCGTGGTGGACCCGCCACTCGATCGACGCCCCCGAGGCGTCGATGACCGAGCGCGCAGCCTCGGTGACCTCGGGACCGATCCCGTCGCCGGGAATGAGGACTACGGGAACTCGCATGCTCTAGTTCACTCCACTCCAGGGGCAGTGCCCCTACTTGTGCTTGCCAGTCCAGGTGTTCTTCGGCTGGAAGGGGACGCCGCTGAAGTCGATCGTGGCGTCCCATGAACAGGGGGCCGCAGCCGTCCCGAGCCCATCGATCTCCCGGTCGCCGTCCAGATCCACGGCCGGGCACGCTGCCGTGGTGCCCAGCACGAGGTCGCCCCCGAGCGAGCTCAGCTGTCCCCGAATGAACTGCCCACCTTCGGTGATCAGGAGCTCGCACGCCGTGGCGGCGATCCCCTCGAGGAAGGCGTTCCCGCCGGTGTAGTCATACACGGCGGGCTTCTGCACGAAGAACTCGCAACAGTCATCGAACAGCGTGCAGCACTCGTCTCCGAAGATCATGCCGATCACGTCTTCGTAGTTGTCGGCTTTGTCCGAAACCATGCCGTCGCAGTAGCCGTCGGGATCATCGATCGTCTCGATACCGTCGCCGAACAGCGAGGGCAGGAGCTTCTTCTCAAGCATGAAGCTGAAGAGCGCGCCGTAGTTGAAGCCCGGCACCTCGTGGACGTCGATCGTGAGACCTGAGCCCCCCTCGACGCCGCCCGAGGGCGCAGCCACGGGGCTTGCCCCAAAGACGTCGGCCAGCTTCACCACCTCCCAGCCGCAGTCGTCGTCGAGCGGGTCGCACGACTTCCCGAACTTCCAGGCGTACTGCATGTAGAGCCACGTCTCGACGAGGGCGTTCTCAGGGAACAGCACGAGGCCGCCCTCTTGGGCGACCGCCTCGCTGGTGACCTCGAGGGTGGACTTGAGACGCAGCGTCTCGAAGAGGGAGGCGATGGCGTCGCCCGCGAAGAGGATGTCCTCGTCGACGAACTGCTTGATGAGACCGTAAAACGCCTCGTCGGCCGCCTGCTTGATCGAGTCGGAGCCCTTCAGGATCGGGCAGAGGGTGCCGAGCGCTCCGCTCGGGTTGGCGCACGCGGCGTCGATGACCGTGCCCCCCGGGCTGTCGAAGAGGCCGATGATGAGCCCGACGGCGCTGCCAGCCTGGCCGGGGAGGCCGGTGTAGAGGTCCATATTCGTCGTGATGTCCGTCACGCCCAGGAAGCGCAGCGGCAGATCGCTCACGTCGACGGTGACCGTCTCCGTCTGTCCGTGGGTCACCTCGACCTTGCGGCACCCCTCGGCCTTCGGCACGCCTGCAGGCCCGAGGGCCTGCAGGAGATAGCTGCCCTTGCCGCCCGGGTTCAGCCCGGGCAGGTTCTGCACCGGCGTCGCCTTGCCCGCCGCGACTCCGGGGACTGCGCTGGAGGGCTGGTGGGAGTTGCCGGCGTCCGGATGGATCTCCGCGCAGCCCAGGGCCTTGCCGGTGACGTCGAAGACGCGCAGCTCGAAGGCGGTGACGCCTTGCGTCCCCGCATACGCCACCGTGACCTCGAGGGCCGGTGGCCCGGCGGCCTCGACCGTGACCGAGAACGGCAAATCGGCTATGGACGAGTCGCCGAGCACCTGGGCGCGCACGATCGCGTTGGACTCGGCGGAGAGGCCGGTGATGGTGGCGGTGGCGACGCCATCTGCGCCCGTATAGCTGGTGGCGGCGCCGAGCTTCAGGCCGGCGGCCTCGGTGGACCACTGGATGGCCGTGTCGGCGACGCCCGCGCCATTGCCGTCGACGAGGCGGACGGAGAGGTCCACGCTGTCGCCGGCGTCCATCGTGACGGCGCAGCTGTCGACGCAGGCGCTGCCCCCTGCAGGCGTGAACGAGTAGGAGAGGCGGTTCGGTCCCACAGGGGGAACATCCTCGGGGGCGCCGAGGTCGGCGGCGGCCGACGGGGTGTCGCCGGGCGCGGTGTCCGGGGCCGGAGCCAAGGTGTCGCTGTCGATGAGACCTTGCACGGGCGCGCTGCTTCCCTCGTCCGCTCCGCACGCGAGCGCAGAGGCGATCACCGCCAAGGCCAGCCTGTTACCGTTCCGCATCGTTCGTTCCTCCGGGCTCCCACGAGAGCATCTGCCAAGCCGTAGCGGGGGAGAGTAGCACCGCGCCCCCGCTTTCGGCATCATGCGAAGCGCATGCGCCTGAATCCACGCCGCGGCTCGGGACTGCCCCTCGCAGAGACCGTTTCAAAGCCGCCCAGTGGCGGGCGCGGCACGAACACCCTTGTATCCCTCTTGCTTGCCCCGGCGCTGGCGGGCCTCGCGGCCTGCGCAGACATCGGCAGCCCGTTCCCCACCCCACCGGGGGCGCTCACGGTCGCTGACGTAGCGGCGGAGAACCCGCAGGATGCCGTGGCGCCTGCCACGGACACGGAACCTCCCGTCGAGAGCGATAGCGCCGAGGAAGACAGCGCCACGCCCGACGCGGTGCCCACCGACGCGCCGGCGCCCGCGGACCTGCCGCTCGACTCACAGGAAGACATCGCGCCCCAAGACGCGGACGACGCAGAGTCGCCAACCGACGCCATTCTGGGCCCGAGCTGCCGCCCGTGTTTTACAGACGCCGACTGCGAGCCCGGGGTCATCTGCCTCACCTATGACGCGGTCCTTGGCTCCTTCTGCGGGCTCGGCTGCGATCCCGGCACCTGCGAGGTCGAGTCCGCCGCCGCCACGGCGTGTCTCCGACAAAACTCTCTTGGCAGCTGCCCGGGGACGCGGGCGTGCAGCGTAGGCGTGCTCCAGCCGTGCTCAGCGCCCGAGCCTCAGGCGGAGAGCTGCGACGGCAAAGACAACAACTGCGACGGATCCATCGATCCCGGTTTCCCCGACCTCGACGTCGACGGCCAGGCGGACTGCTTCGACCAGGACGACGACGACGACGCGGTCGTGGACACAAAAGACAACTGCCCGCTGGTGCCCAACGGCGATCAGGTCGACCGCGACAACGACGGCCTGGGCGACCCCTGCGACGCCGACATCGACAACGACGGGATCCCGAACGACATAGACTGCGCGCCCCTCGACCCTGGGACCGGCGGTGGAAAACCCGAGGTCTGCAACGGCAAGGACGACGACTGCGACTCCCTCACGGACGAGCCGGACGCGGGCGGCTGCAAGGGGCACTTCCCGGACGCCGACTCGGACGGCTTTGGCGCGACGGCGCTCATGCAGTGCCTGTGCTCGCCCACGGCGGCGCGCCCGATCACCGTGCCGGGCGACTGCAACGACAACGACCCCTTCTCGAACCCCGGCGCTCAGGAGTTCTGCGACGACGCGGACAACAACTGCGACACGATTGTGGACGAGGAGGACGCCTTCGGCTGCACAGCGTATCGGTACGACCAGGATGGCGACGGCTGGTACATCCCCATCGCTGACGAGCGGTGTCTGTGCGCGCCGATGCAGGGCTATACGGGGACGCTCGTGGGCGACTGCAACGACCAGGACCAGACGGTCTATCCGGGCGCGCTCGAGCGCTGCGATGGCGCCGACGACAGCTGCAACTCGGTCATCGACGAGGGCTGCGACGACGACGGCGACGGCTTCTGCGACGCCGCCCGGCTTTACGAGCTCACCGGGCAGGCCACCTGCTATTTCGGACCGGGCGACTGCGACGACAACGACCCGACGATTCACCCGGGGATCCTCGAGGAGTGCGACGGGAAAGACACGAACTGCGATCCGTCAGACGACAAGCCCGAGGGCACCGTGGCGGCTTGTGGCCTCTACTGCTTGCCCTGTCCGGTGGCGCCCGGGGGCAGCCAGTACTTCTGCACCGGCGTGGGCAAAGACGCCTCGTGCCAGCTCGACTGCCCCACCGGAACGTTCTGCGCGGACTGCGCCTGCGATGGCGAGGCCACCTTCGACTTCGGCCCGGGCACCGCCGACGCGCGCGTTCTGTATGACAAGAAGCTCGACACCTTCCGCCTCGCCTACGTCCTGGGCGCCGACATTCGGATGCGGGCCTTCGGCCCCGCTGGCGCCACTGGAAACGACGTGCTCTCGGTCTCCAACGTCACGAAGTGGACGCGCTGGGACGTGGCGCAGAACCCGCAGAACGGGAAGTTCCTGTTCGTGTGGACCGCGTACCCCGACTCGTCGGTCCGCGTGGGCCTGGCCAACGAGACCGGCGCAGCGGAGGCGCAGTACGTGGTGGCGCCGGACCTCACCGGCGCTCTCGTGAGACAAAACACCGCGCTGGCATGGAGTCCTGTCACGGAGACCTTCCTCGTCCTCTGGGACGAGACCACCTCCTTCGGGCTCGACATCAAGGGCATCCTGATGTCGGGCAGCGCGGCCCCGTATGGGGGGCCGTTCGAGGTCGCGAGCGGCGGCGGCGACCAGTACGGCGCGCGGATCGGGGCGCGGCAGTCCGGCCTCGGGTATGCGTTCGCCATCGCCAACGGCAAGCCGCCCACCCCCTCGCCGAAGCCCGAGATACGCTTCATCGATCACTCCGCCAACACCACGGCGATCCATACGCTCTCGCCAGAGACCAAGGCGGGGACGCTGGTAGACCTCTGGTTCGACCCGCGCATCGATCGCGGCGTGCTCCAGTGGCTCCGGGCGGACGATCAGTACAAGGCCGCCTTGGTCTCCGAGGAAGGCCCGCTCGGACCGCCGATCGATGTCGGGGCCCCGATCGCGGCGGCCACCAGCGCCCCTCGGCAGAACGGCATGCGCCTCTTCTACTCGGTGCAGGGGGGCCTCGAGACTCGCGTGATCGAGGCGGACACCGGCGACCTGCTCGGCCCGCCCAGCCAGGTCGCGCCGTCGGGAACGGTCACCGGGGTGATCGGCGCTGTAACGCACGAGCTCGGCTACTCCCTCGTGGTTTGGCTCACCTCCGGCGGTTATCGAGGCCGCCTCGTCGCGCCATGAGCGACGCCATGGGGCCCCGCCGCGTCGCGTTGGGGAGCCGACGACGGGCCTTACCAGCGACCCCGTGGGCGCCGGCGGTGTTCTGCGCGCTAGTCACCCTCGCCTGCAGCGATGCCACCGCCCCCACCTCGGACACCTCGGCCTCGGCGGATGTGGCCACAGGCGCGTCAGTCATAGCCGCTGACCCCGACCCGCTGGGGCTGCCTCCCGGTCCACCCTATACCTGGGAGGACCACGCCCTGCCCCTCTACGAGCACTACTGCGGCCGCTGCCACATCGAAAAGAGCCCCGGCCAGGGGTGTACTGGCGGGCTGTGTTTCGTGACGCACCGCAGCGTCCTCCTCGGCCCCGCGTGTTGCGCCGAGGGGGGCGAGGAGTTCGGCGTCTGCACGGGAGTCGAACGGCCCAACCCCGGCGAGGTCTTCGCGATCTGTACGGTCCGGCGGATGCGGGCCACCATCAAGTCCGTCGAGACAGGCAAGGGCCGGCGGCTACAGGATTTCAGCCCAATCATCGCGAAGGAGGAGCACATGCGCATCCTCGAGGAGTGGATCGCCGCAGGCCAGCCCTGACGGCGCCGCCAGTCCGGGCCTCCGGCGATCCGGCGATCTCAGAACGCGCGGAAGAGATAGGTCCCGAACTGACTGGCGAAGAGCCCGTCCACCACGATGTAGTAGGTCTTCCCGGCGGTGAGCGTGACCTTCACGGTCGAGACGCCGAGCGTGCCCGTGCTCCCCGCCCAGCAGGTGGCTTCGGTGGGCGCGCCGCAGATCTCCTCGACGTAGACGTACGGGGTGAACGTGGTGCCGCCGGGGTCGGTCTGGAACGTGACCGGGCCGGTCTGCGACGGCGTGTACTTGAAGACCACGTCGGGGCCCTTGCCGTACGTGGTGGCTTGTGGGCCGTCGGTGCAGACGCCGAAGGCCAGCGCAAGGTCGTTCGCCGCTCCGACCGTGCTCCCAGAGAACTCGAAGGGCAGAGCCGGGATCGTCGCTGCGGTGGGGCAAGCGTCGTTCGACGGGCCTACCACGCACGCCCCGGCCACGCAGTTCTGGCCGTCGCCGCAGCTGCCGCAGCTCTGCCCGCAGTCGTCGAAGCCGCAGAGCTTCGAGCCACAGCCAGTGCAGCCCGCCAGGTCGTTGTCGACCCCGATCGAGAACGCGCCGGCCTCTCCGGCCGTGGCGCCGTCGATGATGATGAACACCGTCTGCCCGGCCGGGACCACCAGGTCCTCCAGGGTCTCCACCGCCACTCCCGGCGCATCGGAGCCGCCCAGGCAGGCGGCGCCCACGGCGGGGCACCCTGCCCTGGCGGTGACCAGCGCGTCGAAGCCCGACGGCGTCACCGTCACGTCGAACTTCCCGGGGCCCGTGAGCGTGTAGACCACATCGGCGGCGCCGACCCCGCCCCCCTCATCGGCTCCTCCGCAGATCCCGCCCGCCGTAGACTCGCCGTCCGTGGCCGACCCCGTGCTGCCGTTGCTCGGGGCCCCACCGGGCACCAGGGCCTTGGCGGTGGCGCAGGTGTCGTTGGGAGAGGGCACGACGCAGGTCCAGGTGGGCCCACAGAGCTGACCGGCGCTGCATCCGCCACAGCTCCCTCCGCAGGCGTCCGGACCGCACAGCTTGCCCGAGCAGGCGGGCGCGCACGGCCACGTGTTGATCGAGAGCACGAACGGGCCGGAGGCGGGGCCAACCGCGCCGTCCACGCCCACGAAGACCTTCTGGCCCTGGCTCAGGGCCACGACCACGCTGGTGACGCCGCTCGTGGCGGTGGTGTCGGCGCTGAGGCAACCCGCGACCGACGCCGCGCAGTCGGTGGCAACCCAGAGCGCCGCCGCGAACGGCGCGTCATAGAGCGCGAACAGATAGTCCCCGGTGGCGCCGGCGGTGAAGGTGTAGAGCACGTCGGGGGCGCCCGCGCCCACGTTGACGCCGCCCGCGCAGGCACCACCCGAGGCGAGCGCGACGTCGTCCGCGGCGCCCTTGGTGGTGCCCGTGACCAGCACGGGGAGCACCGAAGGGAGCGGCTGCGCGCTGCCGCACGAGTCGTTGCCGGGCGGCGGCGGCGGGGAGACGCAGAGGCCGGCCTCGCAGGCGAGCCCTGCGCCGCAGGAGCCACACGTGCCGCCGCAGCCGTCGTCGCCACACTGTTTGCCCACGCACACGGCGACGCAGGCCGCGCAGTCCACCGTGATCTCGAAGGGGGCCCCGTCCGCTCCGTCGACCACGACCGAGTGCGCCACCTGGCCCCCGCCGATGAAGGAGAACTGCCCCCCACTCCCCTCGTCTGCGCAGAGGTCCTTCTGGCAGGTCACTGGAATCCCGCCGGTGGCTGGCGACTCGCGCAGGTGCAGCGCCCGAACGTCGGGCGACTCGCTCGTCACGGTCACCGTCACGACCTTCCCGGACGCCGGGGCGATAGCGAACGCCACCTCAGGTCCAACGAGGCCGGACACACCACCACACCAGTCTTCGACGTGGCTCGTGGTCTGGAATAGCACCGGGTCGACCGTGAGGGAGTCCCCGCAGCTCAAGGTGTCGACGAAGAGGCAAATCCCCGTGCAGACGCCCTCCCCCGCACAGTCCGAGTCGGCGCAGTCCGCGTCCAGGTCCAGATCGTCGTCTGCGCCGTTGGTGCAGTCCTCAGGGCACGGCGTGGCGGCCTTGCAGACGCCCTCCGAGCAGGCATCGCCCAGGGTGCACTCGCTGCCGTCGTCACACAACGTCCCGTCTTCCTTGGGCTCTTCGCCGCAGAGACCGGAGCCAGGGAGACAGACCGCGGTGGTACACGCCGAGGCTGGGCACGCCTTCGGTCCGCCGCCGCCGCACTGGCCGTCTGTGCACGTCTCGCCCACGGTGCACGCGTCGCCGTCGTCGCAGGCCACGCCGCTGGCGACGGGCTCCACGGCGCAGACGCCCTCGACGCAGACCGAGCGCTGGCAGGGCTCGAGCTCGGCATGGCAGTCGTTGTCCTCATCGCAGGAGTCGTCGGTGGCGTCGCCACTGGCTGTGTCGGGTGTTGCGGCGTCTGGCGTGGATTCGTCGGGCTCGTCCAGGCCGTCGCCGCCGGCCCCGGTGTCCGGAGGCGCGCTGCTGTCCGCGTCCCCCGTTACCGAGGCGTCGCTCAGGACGTCGACGTCGGTGTCGCAGGAACAGCCGATCCAGAGGGCCGGGACGAGAATCAGGAGTACCGAGGCGCGCGTCATGGGGCGGGATCGTAAGCGGGGGGCCCCACGGGGTCAAAGAGCGCGCGCCGGGGCGAGCGCTGCGTCCCCCTCAAGACGGCCTCGCGCCCCACGAATGGAGCGAGGGGGTCGTTCTCATTGGAACCTTGGGACTCGGGGTGTGGCGCGCCGCTCCGGCCTCACTCGGGGACGAGGTGCCTGGCGCGCAGCGTCTCGGCTTCTTTGGCGCGGTCCATGTAGCGGGTGAACGCCGGGATCGCCACCGCCGCCATCGCCGGGATGATGAAGGCGGCCGTTGACGCGGCCCCCGAGGCACCCTGCGGGAAGAGGCCCGGCGTAGCGCCGGTGAGCAGGCCGGGCGCCGGTCGCGTGGTCCACTGGAACGCCTCGAGATCCGCCAAGGTGGCGTCCGTGATGACGGCCATGATGGAGGCCCCCGGGAACGCCTCGGTCCGGAGGCCCGACGCGGCGCTCCGGAGGTGCCCCAGGACCTCGCCGCGGAGGGTGGTGACCTGAGCCGCGAGCGCGTCGAGCGCCGCCGCCTCGCCCTTCACCGCTACGGCGAGGGAGAGCGAGGAGGAGGCGGAGAGCGCCGCGGCCTCGAGTCCCTTGACAGGCAGGGTCGCCGCGAGCGCCTCGGGCACGACCACGCTGACCTGTACGCCGCCATCCGCCACCGACCCGAGGACCTCTTTGTGCCGCGCTCGCAGGTCGGTCCCGGCCGCGTCCTTCGAGCCGAGGAGCGCGAACGCGCCCGGCGTGCCCACCACGAGCTTCCCGCCGACCAGCGCGGCGCCTACCTCGCCCAGCTTCAGGCCGGGGTGGCCACCAAGGTCAGCGGCCTCCGCGCCAGCGAACGCGAGCGCGCCGTCGAACGGACCCTCCACGACCAGGGCGACTGCCTTCGACTCGATCACCACCCACAAGGAGAGGCTGCGGGCCGCGAACAGATCGATGCCGAAGTCCTTCCGGCTAGCCTCGCCGATCGCGCGCCGGAAAGCGGACGCGTCGCGCGTGGTGGGGAGCGGCCCTCCGGAGAGGAAGCCATCGAGCACCGAGCCCACGTCCAGAGTGGCCACCACCGCGGCGCCTGGAGGCGCGGCGTCCACGGCCAGGAGGTGCGCCGCGCGCATCCCGGGACCCCCGCCAGGCGCCGAGAGCGGCGCGCTCTGCGTCGCTGCGGGATCGGGGGACTTCGAGCAGGCGGCGGCGAGGGCCGCCAAGACGAGGAGAGTGCGCAGACGCATGGTGACTCCAGCGGTGGGTGACTTCGCCGGAGAGTACACGCTGTTCCTGGAGTTGCCCCGCGGGTTCAGCCCACCTTCACGTACTGACCGGGTTTCGCGGGATCGGGCGCGTACCAGCCGGGCCGCCCCTGGGGGTCCTTGCCGAGGCGCGCGCCGGGGACTGGCGGAACGCTGGACAAGCCCGCGCCGGCCACGTCGCGCGCGGTCTTTCGGCGCCGGGAGTCCGGCGGGAGCAGCCCGCCGTCGGCCATGGCCTCGAGGCTCTCCTCGAAGGCCGCCACCAGCGTGTCGACCTCGGCGTCGCCGTGGCAAGCGGTGAAGTAGGACGGGAAGCCCTCCTGAATATGCACCCCGCGGTTGCGCAGGTGATACCAGAGCAGGCCTCCGAGCTCGCTCGAGTCGTTGTTCCGCAGGAACAGCTGAGAGCCGAAGTGCGGCAGCTGGTAGGGCGCGGCGAAGCGCTCGAGGAGCACGTTCACGCGCCGCGCGAAGTCGGCCGTCTTTCGCGAGACACGCGCTTGCAGCTCGGGTCCCTCGCGCTCGAGCCGGGTCAGGGTGGCGTGGACCGCCGCCATCGCGAGCGGGTGGCGCACGAAGGTCCCGGCGAAGAAGGTGACCCCTGCCTCGGGGAGCGAGTCGTCACCGTATTGCCAGGGGCCTCCGTCGAAGGTGTCGACCACGGGACGGCGACCGGCCACGATCCCGATGGGCATGCCACCGGCCACCACCTTGCCGTAGGTGGCGAGGTCCGCCTCGATCCCGAAGTGGGCCTGTGCCCCGCCAGGGTGGCAGCGGAAGCCGGTGACCACCTCGTCGAACACCAACATGGTGCCCGCGTCCTTGGTGATCTTGCGCAGGGTCTCGAGGAAGGCCTTGGGCTGGAGCTCGGGGCGCCGGGACTGAACCGGCTCCACGATCACTGCGGCCAGCTCCGGCGCCAGCAGCCGAAGCGCCTCGAGGGAGGCGTCGTGCCCGTATTCGAGCACGATGACGTCGCCCACGGCGCGCACCGGGATCCCGGGAGCGCTGGGCAGCGTCTTGAGCCCGCTGCGCGAATTCGCCGCGCGCACGAGGACCTCGTCGAAGTTGCCGTGGTAGTCCTTCGTGAAGATGGCGAACTTCTCGCGGCCCGTGAAAGTCCGGGCGCACCGGATGGCCGCCTGCACGGCCTCGGAGCCCGTACACGTGAAGCTGGCGCGGTCGAAGCCGGTGAGGCGGCAGACGAGCTCGGCGGCCTCGCCGGCGAGCGGTGTCTGCGGGCCCACCTCGAAGCCGCGGTCGAGCTGCTCCTTGATGGCCGCCACAACCTCCGGGTCGGAGTGGCCCAGGAAGTTGGGGCCGAAGCCGTTCAGGAGGTCGATGTATTCGTTGCCGTCCACGTCCCAGAGCCGCGCGCCCAACGAGCGCGCCACGACGAGCGGGTACACCATCTCCTTCCAGACCGGGTTGAAGCCTGCCGCGGTCCGCGGATCCGCGTGCCGCAGCCGGTGCTCTTGAACGTGGCGCTTCGAGCCGGGCGTTCGCGCCACGGTGGCCTCGACCAGGGCGCGGACGGCGGTGGCGCAGTCCTTCGGTAGGTCGGTCCACGCCCGCACCTTGGCCGGGCGGGTGTCCGCGGGGTCGCGCTGCGTGGCGTGCGAGACGGCGGCAAGCGCGGCCAGGGTCTCGGAGGGAACACGCTGGGCGGCGGCTTCGGGCGCGGCGGGTGCCGGGCTGGCTGACGCCGGCTGAGCCGCGGCCGGGGCGGGCGGGTTCGCGCCAAAGCCCTGCATCACCCGGAGCTGCTCGGCGATGAGGTCGAGCTGCCGGTGGAGGAGCGCCTCGAGCCCGGCGGGCGGCGCCCCGGACCTCTCGGCCGCAACGAGTCGGTCCGCTGCCGCGGCCTGGGGGGCCACCGGAGCGGTGGCTGCCGTTGCTTGCGCCGGCGGGGCCTCCGCAGGGAGCTTCGAGTCCAGGTGCTTCGCGAGGGCCGAGACGGTCGATAGGCGCTCGGCCAGATCCCGGAAGGCGATCTTCTGGCCCCACCGCCGCCCAACGTCCTGCGCGAGCTGCGTGAGGACCAGCGAGTCGAAGCCGTGCTCAGCGAAGGTGGCCGAGCGGCGGATGTCGCCCTCGGGGTGGCCGGAGAGCTCAGCGACCAGCTGGGTGAGCTCACGCTCGAGGCGTTCGGGGCGATCGGACATCGGCGCGGCTCCATGAGGTGGCGCGGGGAGTGGGCTTCGAGCTTCGTGAGCGGCTATCCCGGGTGGGGGAGTGTGGACCGCGGGCGGGGGAGCGGGGGCCAGGCCCGCGAGGGCCGTCGGGGGCGGAGCCGCCTCGCTGGGCCGGGGATCAGCGAAGTGGCGCACCCGCTCGAAGGGGTACGTCGGCAGCGGCACCCGGCGGCGACGCTCGGCCGCGTATAGCGCCCGCTGATCGAGCGGGACACCGGCACACCAGAGCTCACCGAGCCCGCGAAGGAACGCGGCGTGTTCGCCCACGGTCTCCGTGGGGTCGAGCAGCGTGGCCACGGCGACGGGGAGGCCTCGCAGCTGTTGGCGGGCGAAGGTGGCGGCCGTGGCGCGGGGACCCGCCTCGACGAGGACCGCGGGGGCCTCGGGCAGCGCCATGAGCGTGGCGATCGCCTCCGAGAAGCGCACCGTCGCGCGGACGTGACCGGCCCAATACGCGGGCTCCGTCGCTTCTTCAGGGGTGAGCACTCGCCCGCTGGCCGTGCTGATGATGGTCCGCGTGGGGCGGGCCAACGAGACGCCGGCGACGGCCTCGCGGAAGGCGGCGACCACGGGGTCCATCATCCGCGAGTGGAACGCGTGGCTAGTGACCAGCTCCGTGGACTTCACGCCCTGGGCCGCCAGGTGCGCGGCGAAGTCGGCGATCTCGTTCGCCGGACCGGCCACCACGGACAACGACGGAGCGTTGGAGCACGCGAGGTCCAGGCCCTGTGGGAGCAACGCCTGCACGTCGGAAGCCCCCAGCCTCACCGCGAGCATACGGCCCGGCGGCAGCGCGCTCATGAGCCGGCCGCGGAGCGCCACCAGGCGAGCGGCGTCCTCCAGGCGCATCACGCCGGCCGTCACCGCCGCGGCGAACTCGCCCACGCTGTGGCCCACCAGGGCCGTCGGGCTCACGCCCAGGGACGCCAGCAGCGACGCGAGCCCCAGCTCCACCGCGAAGATCGCCGGCTGGGCGAACGCCGTGTCCCGAAGGCGGCGCGCCGCTTCGTCGGGATCGGCCGCCGGATAGAGCACGTCCGCGAGCTCCGGGACCGCCGCGAACACGGCGTCGAGCACCTGCCGGAAGATGGGCTCCGAGCGATAGAGCGCGCGCCCCATGTCCACGGCCTGGGTCCCCTGACCGGGGAACAACACCGCGACGCGCGGTGGCTCCTCGCCTTGGCGGCGAGGCGCCGCGCTGGATCGCGTCCGCTCGGGCGAGGCGCCGCTTAGCACGTCGGCGTGCCGGCCCGGATCGACCACGAACGCCCGGCGGTGCGCGAGCGCGCGCCGGCCAGTCCCCAGGGTGAAGGCGACGTCGTCGAGCGGCGGGGCGTCCGGACGGTCGAGGGCAGCCGACAGGCGCGCTGCGAGCGCGTCGAGCGCCGCGGGCGACCGCGCCGAGAGCACCAGGAGCTGCGACGCCCGGTCGGAGACACACGGGGCCTTCTGGGGCGCTGGCGGTGCTTCCACGATCACGTGCGCGTTGGTCCCGCCCACGCCGAGCGAGCTCACCCCGCCGCGGGCGGGCCGACCCTCGGGGCGCAGCGCCACGCGCTGGGCCGCGGGATAAAACGGCGTGTCGGCGAACGGGATCCGTGGGTTCGGACGGCTCACGAAGAGCGACTCGGGGAGAACGCCGGACGAGACGGCGAGCGCCGCCTTGATGAGCCCGGTGGCGCCCGCGGCCGCCGTGGTGTGGCCAACGTTGCTCTTCACGGATCCCAGGGCGACCGAGCCCGCTGGCAGCGGCCCCGCCGCCGTTCGTCGGTAGGCCTCGGCGAGCGCCGCCACCTCGCTCGGGTCGCCCAGCGGCGTTGCGGTGCCGTGGCACTCCACGAAGTCGATCTCGCGGGAGTCGAGCCCGGCGTCTTCGATCGCCATCCGGATGGCGCGCGCCTGCCCCGCAACGCTCGGGGCCGTGAAGCTGGCCTTCTCGGCGCCGTCGTTCGAGATGCCGACGCCGGTGATCACGGCGTGCACAGTGTCGCCTGCCGCGACGGCGTCCTCGAGGCGCCGCAGCACCACGATCGCGCAGCCGTCGGAGAACACGGTGCCAGTGGCGTCCGCGTCGAACGTCCGGGTGTGCCCGTCGCTGGAGAACATGTCGCCGGGTGAGTAGACGTGCCCGCTGCGCTGCGGCACCACCACGTTCACGCCGCCCGCCAGCGCCAGCTCGCACTGCCCGGCCCGGAGGGCGTTGACCGCCTGGACCACCGCGACGAGCGAGGTCGAGCAGGCGGTGTGTACGCTGACCGCGGGCCCGCGGAGGTCGAGGCGGTGCGCCACGGTGATGGGGACGTAGTCCTTGTCGTTCCCATACCGGATAGGCAGCGCGCCCATCGACTCGAGCAGATCGGGGCGTCGCTCGAGGTACCGGGGGCGATACGTGTTGAAGTCGCTCCCACCGAAGATCCCCACGTCGCCCGGCGCGGTCTCGGGGACGTACCCCGCGCTCTCCAGCGCCTCCCAGGCGGTCTCGAGGAAGACGCGGTGCTGGGGGTCCATCGCCTCGGCCTGCCGCGGCGTCATCGCGAAGAACGCGGCGTCGAGGCAGTCGCCACCCTCGATGAGGCCACGGACGGCCACGTAGCCGGGCTCGCCGCGCCGCGGAGCGTCGACGTCGGGCTCGAAGGCCGTGACCAGCTCGCGCCCGGCGAGGAGCGCGTCCCACAACGCAGCGGGTGAGCTCGCGCCCGGAAACCGCCCGGCCATGCCCACGATCGCGATCGCCCCGGAGCGCACCGGACGCGCGGTTCGCGGGCCATCCGCGGGCCGCCCCTGGAGGCGGGACGCGAGCCCAGCGGGGGTCGGCGCGTCGAAGAGCTGCACGATGGAGAGACTCCCGAGGAGCGCCGCGTCCGCCACCGGCTTGATCTCGGAGGGGCTCGCCGCGGGGGGCGAGTCACCGGCAGCGCCGCGCAGCCGCTCGACCAGTCGCACCGCCTGCAGTGACGTCCCGCCGAGCTCGAAGAACGAGTCGTGCCGGCCGACGCGCTCGAGATCCAGGATGGCGGCCATCGCTCGGGCGATCTCTGCTTCGGCGCCCGGCCGCGGCGCTGCGTAGGCCACGGCGAGGTCCGGTCGCTCGCGGCCGGGCTCGGGCAAGGCGGCGCGGTCGATCTTGCCGTTCGTGTTGGCTGGGAGCGCGTCCATGACCACGAAGCGCCCGGGCACCATGGCCTCGGGCAGCCGATCGTAGAGACGCCTGCGAACGCCGTCGGTGGCGCCGCCGGCAGCTAACACACACCACGCGATGAGGGTGGCATCCCCGTCGCCGAGGCGACGGATGCCGACCACCGCGTCCGAGACCGCGGGATCGGCGCGCAGAGCGGCCTCCACCTCCCCGAGCTCCACGCGATGTCCGCGGATCTTGACCTGGCCATCGCTGCGGCCGAGGAACGCGAGCTGCCCGTCTTCGCGCCACGACGCACGGTCGCCGGTCCGATACCACCGGGGCCCGCCGGGCTCGAGCGCCACGAAGCGCTCCGCGTCCAGCTCCGGCCGCTCGTGATAACCCAGCGCCACGCCGGTGCCGCCGGCCCACAGCTCCCCCACCTCGCCCCGAGGCAGCAGCTCGCGGTCCGGCCCGAGGATGCGCACCGCGGTGTGGGGAATGGGGCGGCCGATCGGGACTCGCTCCTCCACGGGGTCGCCCGCACGGAACACAGCGCAGGTGGTGAAGGTGGTGTTCTCGGTGGGGCCGGAGCCGTTGATCAGCACGGCGCCTGGCCGCTGCATCACGGATAGCGCCCGCCGCACACGGTCGGAGGAGAGCACGTCGCCGCCCGAGAGCAGCTGCCGTACGCCCGCGAGGCGATCGACGCAGCCGTCGACGAGCGCGTGGAACAACGCGGCCGTGAGCCAGCAGGTGTCGATCCGCCGCTCCTCGATGAAGCGACCGAGCGCGCCGATGGACTCGAAGACCGGGGGATGGAGCACGACGGTGCCCCCGT
Source organism: Pseudomonadota bacterium (assembly GCA_005776725.1). Classification (GTDB taxonomy): domain Bacteria; phylum Myxococcota_A; class UBA9042; genus SXOO01. Next base: position 21,442 of record SXOO01000056.1, read on the forward strand.
TCAGCAGCGGCCCGAACAGCTCCAAGGTCGATGCGTCGAACGCGGTGGGTGCGAACAGGAGCACCCGGTCGCCCACGGGGAAGTCCATGAAAGCGCCGCGGGACGGCGCCGGATCCACGAGCCTCAGCACCGCCCGGTGGGGGACCACGACACCCTTCGGCGTGCCCGTGGAGCCCGAGGTGTACATGATGTAAGCCGGGCTCTCGGCGTGGGGCGCGGCCGCCGACGGACGTGTCGACTTCCGCGCGTGCGTCTCCGGCGTGGACGTGGGCCCCGCAGCCTCCAGGACCAAGCGCGCGACCTCCTCATCTCGGCGGGGCAACCCGGAGTCCGCGGCCGAGGTCGTAATGACCCGCCGGACGCGCGCGTCTCCCATCATCAGCTCGAGGCGCTCGCGCGGATATGCCGGATCGAAGGGCGCGTAGGCAGCCCCCGCCTCGAGGATGCCCAGGAGTGCCGCCACCAGCGCCGGGCCTCGTTCCGCCGCGAGGCCGACACGCTCGCCGGGCGATACGCCGCTGGCCTCCAGCCACGCAGCGACGGCACTCGCCTCGCGGGCGAGCGCCCCGTAGCTCCAGGTCCCGCCGTCCCACTCCACCGCGGGCGCTTGTGCGTGCGCCGCTACGACCGCGTGGAAGCGCTCCGGGATCGAGGTCCACGGCACGTCCGCGACCGGCTCACCCCCGAGCGCGCGAAGCTCCGCGAGGGCGGAGTCGTCGAGGGGGTAGACAGCGCGGGCGGAGCTCAGAGGGGTATCCATCGGACTGGGGTTTCGGCCCGTTCGTGTGAGGAGCTTAGCCCGAATGTGGCCCGCCGCCGCAGTGGTGGTAGCTTCACGGGTTGGATGGAGACCTCGACTCGACGCCTCGGCCGCGACACCGCGATTTACGCGCTGGCGTTCGTATTACAACGCGCTGCGTCGTTCATCATGTTGCCGATCTACACGCGGTACTTCACCACCGCCGACTACGGGGTACTGCAGCTCCTCCAGACCAGCGTCGAGGTCGCCTCCATCCTCTTCTCGGCGGGGATCACCGCTGGGGTGCACCGGTTCTACTTTCAGGACGACTCCACCGAGCATCGCAACGGCGTGCTCGGCGCGTCGTTCGTGCTGCTCCTGGGCTTCAACGCGGTAGGTGGCGCGGCCCTCGCGCTGGCCGCACCGTGGGTCGCCGAAGAATTCCTCGGGGGCGCAGGCGCCACGCGCCTCGTCCGCATCGCCTCGGCCAGCTTCTGCCTCGACGCCCTGCTCACTCTGCCGATGCTGCGCTTCCAGGCGGAGCAACGCTCGATGACCTACGCCACCCTGAGCGTGCTCCGGCTCGTGATCCAGCTCACCATGAACGTGCTCGGCGTGGTGGTGTTCGACCTGGGCGTGGAGGGGATCCTGTGGAGCACGCTCCTCACCCACGTGGTGCTCGGCACGGCGCTCACGTACGGGATGCTGCGCAAGATCGGCCTCCGGTTCACGCGCGCGCTCCTCGGCCACCTCTACCGGTTCGGCCTGCCGTATCGCCTCACGGCAGCGGGGGCGTTCGCGCTGACCTACGGCGATCGCTACTTCCTCGAGGAGCACCACGGGCTCGCCGAGGTGGGCGTCTACTCGCTGGCGTACCAGTTCGGCTTCCTCCTCATGTCGCTCGGCCCCGGCCCATTCCACCTGGCCTGGGACCCTCAGCGCTTCCAGCTCGTGAAACAGCCGAAGGAGATCCGCGACCGCGAGTACGCGCGCGGGTTCTTCTTCTTCGCGCTGGTCGTGGTCACGCTCGCGGTGGGGATCTCTGTCTTCGTCCGCCCCCTGCTCACGCTCATGAGCGCGCCGGAGTTCCACCGCGCGGCCGACCTGGTCCCGCTCGTGCTCCTGGCCTTCCTCGCCCAGAGCTTCGGCGAGGTCATGGACTTCGGCATTCAGGTGTCCGGACGCACGCTGCTCACCAGCCTCGCGACCTTCGTGGCGGTGGTGGTGATCGTGGGGCTCTACGCCTGGTTGATCCCGAGCCTCGGAGGCACCGGGGCCGCGCTGGCTACGCTGGGCGGGTTCACTGTGCGCGGCGTGCTCTATCGCGTGTTCGCCGAACGGGAGTATCCGATCGACTACCGGTCGGGGCGCGCCGTGCTCCTCGTCGCCATAGGGGGCGCCGTCGCCGGCGCTGTGGTCTTACTCGCGCCACAGGGGCTCTGGAACGAGCTGGGCGTGGCGTGTGTGGCCACCGGTGTTTACGCGGCGTTGGTTCTCACACTCGTGATGCGACCCGACGAACGCGCCGCCACCCTCGCTTACGCGCGAAGCCTCCGGGGACGACTCGGCGCGACCTGAGCACCGCGCCGATCAGGGCTCGCATCGGAAGGCGTCGATCGCGGTAGTCGCGCCGGCGCAGTAGCTCTCCACTGCCCACCCTGCGATTACGGACAGTACAAGCCCCAACGCCACCATCCACCAGGTAGCGCGCCAGACGGACGCGAGCCAGTGCTCGGTCTCGGCGCGGCCCACGGACCGCTGGACTGCGGCGGCTAGCGCCACCTGAAAGAGCGCGTCGCCGAGGATCGCGGGGGCCTCCCAGACGGCGTAGGCCCCCAGCCCCATCAAGACGGCCACCACGATCCCCACCACCACCACGACCACGGCGCCCTCACCGTCGCCGATGTCGAACGAGCCGCCGCTTACTGATCCGTCGGCCACCTCGATCGCGGCCTCGGCGACCTCGCCCGCACCCTCGGCGACCTCGTCCCACGCCCCGGTCTCGGAGCGGCGTGGCGCAGGCATGGCGGCGGCGGCCACCGCGGCCGCGGGCAACGGCGGGTGGGCCTCGGAGCCCTGACCCACGTAGCGGAGCCAGAGCCATACGAAGACCAGAAACCCTGCGTATGCCACCAGGACGACCATCGGGTAGCGGAGCGCCATGGACCCCACGCCGGCGCCGCGCAAGGCGGAGGTGGCCACGGTCCCCAAGGCGACCATCGCCATCAACATGGCGAGCATGTGGAGGCGCAGTGAATAGCGCTCGGCGAGCGCCATCCGGAAGCGGTCTCGGAAGCGACGGAGGCCCCGTGGGCCTGGCAGAGACGTGGAGCGGTTCGATGCGGCCATCCGCGGATTAGCCCATACGCCTTCGCCCCGGGCAACACGGGTGGAGCGAACGGCGTAGGGTCCCCCTTGACCGATGAGGCCTGCCGCGCGGTCTCCCTTGTCTAGTGGCCGTGCACCGACCAGCCCTGGCGTACGAACGAGCGCTGATCGGCCCTCGTCCGCGCCGCATGGGCGGCAGGTGACTGCCGCGCCCATACCGAGATAGACTCGCTCCAAATTGGTCTGTGGCGAATACGGAGCGCGCACCTTGGACGCAAAGTTCGCAGGTTTCGAGATCGGTCCGCCGGTCTACACGACGGCGTTGTGCACCGTGCACCGGGCGGCGCATCCGGCCACGGGCGAGCGGGTCTACCTGAAGATCCTCGCCGCCGACGTGCCGTCACCGTCGCAGGTGGCCCGCATCCGTCACGAGTACGCGCTGCTCTCCCGGATTCAGCACGACAACGTCGTGCGGGCCCACGGCGTCGTCCGCGAGGGGGCGCGCGCGGCGCTGGTGGTGGAAGACTTCGGCGGGCGGGCGCTCAGCGAACGAAGCTCGCCCTGCCTCCCCCTCGACCAGGTGGTCCGCGTTGGGATCGCCGTCGCCGAGGCGCTCGGGGCCGTCCATCGCGCCCACATGATCCACAAGGACGTAAACCCGGGGAACGTCGTATGGGACCCGGAGCGCGGGACCATCAAGCTCATCGACTTCGGCATCGCCAGCGAGCTCGACCGCGAGCAGGCCAGCTACCGGTCCACCGGCGCGCTCGAAGGCACGCTGCAGTACGTGGCCCCGGAGCAGACCGGGCGGATGAACCGGCTAATCGACTCGCGGACCGATCTCTATAGCCTCGGCGCCACGCTGTTCGCGCTCGCGACGGGGCGCCCCCCATTCCCCGACACCGATCCGCTCGACGTCCTACACGGTCACCTCGCGCGACGGCCGCCGCTCCTCCGCTCGATCATCCCCCTCGCGCCCGCCGCGCTCGAGGCGATCATCGATCGCCTCCTGGCCAAGATGGCGGACCAGCGTTACCGCACGGCATGGGGCCTTGCGTCCGACCTCCGCCGCATCGCGTCCCAGCTCGAATCCGGCGCGGACGAGCCGTTCGAGCTCGGCGCCGAAGACGTCTCCGACCGATTCGAGCTCCCGCAGCGCCTCTACGGACGAGACGCCGATCGGGACGCGCTGCTTCGAGCATTCGACCGGGCGGCGGCCGGTGAACGCGCGTGGGTCCTGGTCGCCGGGTATTCCGGCATCGGCAAGAGCGCGCTCGTTCACGAGATCCACCGCCCGATCACGGAGCGGCGTGGGCTGTTCGCGTCCGGCAAGTTCGACCAGTTCCAGCGCGACGTGCCCTACGCGCCGATCCTCACCGCGTTCCGCGGCCTCGTGGCGCAGCTCCTCTCCGAAGCGCCGGAGCGGCTCGCCGTTGTGCGGGCTCGCCTCGCCGAGGCGCTGGGCCCCAACGGCGCAGTCGTCGCGGACGTCATCCCCGAGGTCGAGCTCCTGCTGGGCCCCCAGCCGTTGGTGCCGGAGCTCGCGCCCACTGAGGCGATGAACCGATTCCTCCACGTCTTCGAGGCGTTCGCCGGGGCCTTCGCCAGCGAGACCCAGCCCCTGGTTCTCTTCCTGGACGACCTGCAGTGGGCTGACCTGCCCTCGCTGCAGCTCCTCACACGCCTCCAGACCGAGTCGACGATCCGCCACTTCCTCCTGGTCGGGGCCTATCGAGACAACGAGGTCGGCGAGGGGCACCCCTTCGCCCTCGCGGTCGAGCGCGTCGGACGGGCGGGCAACGAGCCCACGCGCATCGTGTTGGCGCCGCTGCAGGAGCCGGACGTGCAGGCGTGGCTGGCCGATGCGCTGCTCCGGCCCCGCGCGGACGTCGCGCCGCTTGCCAGCCGCTGCTTCCGTCAGACAGGCGGCAACCCCTTCTTCCTCGGACAGTTCCTCCTCGCGCTCGTCGAGCGCGGCGGTATCCGCTTTGATCCTGCCACGCGCCGCTGGACTTGGGACGACGACGCCATCGCCGGCTTCGGGATCACGGCCAACGTCGTCGAGTTCATGGCGGCGCGGATCGGGACGCTGGGTGCGGAGGCTCAAGACTCGCTGGTCGGGGCCGCCCTGCTGGGCGCCGAGTTCGATCTCGAGACCCTCTCCATCGCCAGCGGCGGAGACGCGCTCACGGCCGCGGCGCGGATCGAGCCGGCCGTGCGGGAGGGCCTCGTCGTTCCCCGAGGCGCGGCCTGGCAGCTGCTCGCGACGATGGAAGGAGGCGCGAGTCTCTCCCCGGACGAGCCCGCCGCGATCCGCTACGCCTTCCTCCATGACCGCGTCCAGCAAGCGGCCTACGCGAAGATATCCGAGGCCGAGCGCGCCGTGCGCCACCTGGAGATCGCCCGACGCCTCGTAGCGCGTCTCGATGACAAGGCCCAGGTCGAGCGCATCTTCGACCTCGTCAGACACGCGAACGAAGGGCGCGCGCTCATGACGGACGGCGCCGAGCGGAGGGCCTGGCTAGAGCGGAATCTCATAGCGGGTCGTCGGGCGATCGCCGCGGCCGCCTTCGGGCCCGCCGTGCAATACCTCGTCACGGCCATCGAGCTCGGCGGCTCCGACCTCTGGGCGCGAGACCACGCCCTGGCCCTGGACCTGTACACGCTGGCCGCCCAGGCGGCGTACCAGAGCGGGGACTTCCACCGCATGGAGTCGATCGCGGTGGAGGTGGATCGACACGCGCGCACGCCGCTGCAGCGCGCCCGTATCGGCGAGGTCCGCGTCCAGGCCTACATCGGACAGAACCGCCTCGTCGAGGCCGTGGACGGGGCGCTCGCCGTCCTCGCCACCCTGGGGGTCACCTTCCCCGGGGATCCCCAGCCCGCGGACGTGATGGCCGCGATCGGGGCAGCTGCCACCGCGGTCGGTGGCCGCTCGGCCGCTGAGCTCTTGGCGATGGAGGAGATGGCCGACCCGGAGAAGCGCGCCGCGCTGCGGATGCTGCAGAAGATCACCTCGGCGACCTACGTCGCCCGGCCGGCGCTGTTCCCCCTCGTGCCGATGATGGGCGTCACGCTGTCGGCTACCCATGGCATGACGGGCGCGTCTACGTACGCCTTCGCCTGCTACGGGATCATCCTCGCCGGCGTGGTCGGCGACGTCCCGCGCGCCGCGGAGATGGGCACGTTCGCCCGACAGCTCGTCGAGCGCTTCGCGGCCCGGGAGTACGAAGCGCGCACGCGCTACATCGACGCCTGCTACATCCGCCATTGGTGCCGCCACGCGTTCGAGACCTGGGAGGCCTTCCCCGCGATCTACGAGGTCGGCCTCGAGACGGGCGATCTGGAGTTCGCCGGTTGGGCGCTGATGATGGGCAGCTTCCACGCGCTCTACGGCGGCCGCGCGCTCGCCGAGACGGACGCGGAGTTCGAGCGCGCCACGGCGGCCATCGCGCAGGTCAAGCAGGAGACCGCGCTTCAGTACGCCCGCTCGGGCCACCAGGTCATTCGCGCGCTGCTGGGCGCTACCGTGCACCCCAGCTCACTGGACGGGCCGGGCTTCGACGCCGAGGCGCAGCTCGCACACCATATCGCCGCGAAGGACGCCTTCGGCGTAGCGAACCACCTGTTCTCCCGCATCGTGCTGTTGGCGCTGCACGGTCGTCACGCCGAGGCCCGAACGCTCTTCGCCCAGCTCGACCCGTGGTTCCCGTCGATGGTCGCCACGATCCACGTTCCCTCGGTGATGCTCTTCGACGCGTGGACGGCGCTGAGCCTGGCCCGGAGCAGCGAGGGCCCGGCGCGTGACGGGCTCATCGAGCGGGCCCGTGGCGCACGCGCGCAGCTCGCCGCATTCGCCACACACGCGCCGATGAACCACTCGCACAAGCTGGCCCTGGTCGACGGCCTCCTCGCAGTCCAAGACGGCGACCCCCGGGCCGCGCGCCGCCTGCTGCGTGCCAGCGTGGCCGCCGCCGCCGCTGGCGAGAACCTTTGGGGCGAAGCGCTGGCCCTTCAGGAGCTCAGCCAGCTCTGGGCGGACGAGGAGGGTGAGCCGGAGGTCGCTGAGCGGTTCGCCCGAAGGGCCCATCAGGTCTGGACGCTTTGGGGCGCGGGCTCGCTCGGCGAAGCGCTCATCCTCCGGTACGGAGCAGCGGCAGACAGCCGGTCCTGGGCGATCACGTCCTCCCGCTCCAGCAGTCACGTCACGGTCCAGACCAACCGGAACCAGACGGTGCGGGCGCGGTCGGACGAGTTCGACTTCCTCGCGATCGTGCGCGCGAATCAGGCCTTGTCCGCTGAGGTGCAGCTCGACGGCTTGCTCCAGGCGTTGATGCGCCTCGCGCTCGAGAGCGGGGGGGCGGTCTATGGGGCGCTCCTGCTCGGCGACGAGAAGAAGGCCCGGCTCACGGCGGTAGACAGCGTCGGAGACACCATCGCCGCGAAGCGACTCGACCAGGGCGTTGACGAGGCGATCGCGGCCGGACGGCTACCCGGGTCGGTCTACAACTACGTCCTCAGGACGAAGAGCCCGCTCATCGTCCAGGACGCGGCGCGGGACGCCCGGTTCGCCCGGGATAACTACGTCCGGGAGAACCGCACGCGGAGCGTGCTCGCGCAGCCCATCGTCCACCAAGGCCAATGGGTCGGCGTCGTGTACCTCGAGAACAGCCTCGCCTCCGGCGCGTTCACGCCAGATAGGGCCCAGGCAATCGCGCTGCTCTGCGGTCAGGCGGCGGTGGCGGTGCAGAACGCGAGCTTGTTCGCTCGCCAACAGACCCTTGTGGACGCCTTCGCCCGCTTCGTGCCGAAGCCGTTCTTGCAGCACCTCGGCCGGGCCGACGTCACCGACATCCAACTCGGCGACTCGGTGCGAGCGAACGTCGCGATCCTCTTCTCCGACCTGCGCGACTTCACGCTGATGTCGGAGGGGCTCCGACCGGAGGAGAACTTCTCGATCTTGAACGACTATCTCGCGCGGATGGTGCCGGAGATCGAGGGCCGGGGCGGGTTCGTGGACAAGTATGTCGGTGACGCGATCATGGCGCTCTTCCCCGGGGATCCGGACGCCGCCATCGACGCCGCTGTCGGCATGCACCGCGCGCTTGACCGACTGAACACCGAGCGCTCGGCGCGTGGCGACGCGCCGCTGTCGATGGGCGTCGGCGTCCATGCGGGCGACGTCATGCTCGGGACGGTGGGCGCGGGTTCGCGGATGGACACCACCGTCATCGGAGACGCGGTGAACCTTGCGTCGCGCCTCGAGGGCCTCACGAAGGTCTACGGGACTCGCGTGCTCGTCTCGACCACGGCAGCCGCAGCGAGTGGGAGGCCGCATACGACGCGCGACGTCGGCGTCGTACGCGTGAGGGGCAAGCAGGAGGGCGTGGGCGTCGTAGAGGTGCTCGACGCCTGGCCGGCGCGCGAGCGCGAAGCGCGCCTCTCCGGGCTCGCGGCCTTCGATCGGGCCAGGGACCTCTACTTCTCTGGGGATCACGACGCCGCCCAGCGACTCTGGCGGGAGCTCGTTGACGCGAACCCGGACGACGGCGTGGTGCGCTACTATCACGAGCGGTCGGGCTCCGTGAGGTCGGGAGAGGCCCCGCTCACGTCGATCGCCGGCGTGGAAGTCATCGACCTCAAGTGAGCCGAACGTCGGGTTCGTCCCCGTGAGCGGTCGTCGCCGACGGACGCCTGCCACGTCCAATGCCTGATCGTGAAGGTTCCCGAATGAGCGATGCGATCGTCCTCGTCACCGGCGCCACGGGCTTCATCGGCAGCCGGCTCACCCGGCGCCTCGTCGACGCGGGCCTCAGAGTACGGGCGATGGCTCGCAGCGACACCGCCGCCGTGGCGCCCGGCGCCGAGCTCGTCGTGGGTGATCTCTCGGACCCCGCCTCGCTCGAGCGGGCCTGCGCCGGAGTCTCCGCGGTGTTCTCCTGCGCCGCCATCACCGGTGACAGGAAGGCGCCCCCGGGCGGCTACGACGCGATCAACGCCGAGGGGATCGGCGCGCTCGCCCAGGCCGCGACGAAGGCCGGCGTGCAGCGCCTGATCCACTTCGGTGGCATCGATGTCGCCGGTGCGAAGCCGGGCCCGTACCTCGCCGGCCGGCGGCGCGGCGAAGAGCTGCTCAAAGCCGCGGGGGTCCCGTGGACGATCCTCCAGCCGTCGGTCCAGTTCGGGCCGGGCTCGCCGTTCATTCGTGCGATGGCGGGCCTGGTCAAGGGTGCGCTGGTCCCCGTCGCCGGTAACGGCCGCACCCGGATCCAGCTGATCCACGTGGATGACGTGTGCCGCGCCGCGCAGGACTGCCTCGTGGGCGACGCGCGGCTGGGACGCTATGTCGAGCTCGGCGGCCCCGAGGCGATCGAGTTCGATCGCATCCTCGACATCATCGGGGGCGCGCTGGGAAAGGCCCGGGTCCGCAAGGTGCACGCGCCGCTAATCGTCGTCAGGGCCCAGGCCAGGTTGCTGCAGGTGCTCAAGAACCCACCGGTCACGCCGGCCGCGGTCGAGCTGCTCGAGAGGGACAACGTGGCCGCCTCCCTCGAAGGGGTCGAGCGTGAGTTCGGCTTCCGCCCGGTCGGTTTCGTGGAGCACGTCGCCGCGCACGGCCTCGAGCTCTGATCCGGCGGCGCTGACGCAACAAGCACACGGAGACGTTGTCCACCCACGCGTTGTCCCTTATATAGCGCGCCCCCCGTCACCGTAGGGACCACCATGGAACTCCTCGCAGACCCCCAAATCTGGATCTCGCTCGCCACGCTCACCGCGCTCGAGATCGTCCTCGGCGTCGACAACATCATCTTCATCTCGATCCTCGTCGGGCGCCTCCCCACCGAGCAGCGGGCCAAGGCTCGCAGGCTGGGTCTGCTGATGGCGATGGGCATGCGCATCCTGCTGCTCCTCTCGCTGGCCTGGGTCATGGGGCTCACCGCGCCGCTCTTCAGCGTGCTCGGGAAGGCCGTCTCCGGGCGGGATCTCATCCTGATCGTCGGCGGCCTGTTCCTCCTCTGGAAGAGCGTCCACGAGATCCACAACTCACTCGAAGGCGGACACGAGGCGCAAGAACAGGGCCGAGCGGCCACGTTCGCTGCGGTGATTGGTCAGATCGCAGTGCTCGACATCGTGTTCTCGCTCGACTCA
>SXOO01000057.1 GCA_005776725.1 Pseudomonadota bacterium
CCGCAGAGGGGGGGCCAAGCTGTTGCACGACCAGAGGACCGGGCCCTGCTAGCATGAGCACGTGGAGACCCTGACCCAACACCTGAACGATGCGCTGCGCTCGAATGCGGAGCGTCTGCCGCGATACGCGGAAATCTCCAACGGCCGCTCCGTCGGTATCTCCAAGACGCTGTTGCGGTACGAACGGCTGGCGATGCCCTTCGCGCACTTGCTCCAGCTCTTCGCTCGCCCGTATTGGAGGCGGGGATTGCCGATCCTAAAGGTCGAGTTCGTCAGCATGACCCTGACGCCGCCCTTCGCGGCGGTCTCCACGCACGCGCCCGGCCCGCTGCCGCCCTTCACCCCGCTGCCCGTCGTTCGATGGGGCTTCCGGCTCTTGGGCACCTACTGGCGTCGAGGCGCGATGGCGGCTCACGAGGAGACCTGCCGCTTCCTCGCCTCGCTGCCTCCATCGCCCCGCATTCACTGCATGGTGCGCCACATCCTCGAGTCACTCGCACGCGTGCTCTCTCTCGACCCGCAGTTCCGGCAGCTCGCCAGGGATACGGCCGCCCCGTCCACCGCTTGGGCGAGCTGGTGCCTGGTCCTGATGCACCTGACGAGCCTGGCCATGTCGCATCGCCTCGACCGCAAGGCGTACCCGCTGCAGGTCGAAGGGATCCCCATCCTGGAGCGCGACGTGCCCCCGATCCCGCTGGAAGCGGACCTCAGCACCCTGACGGGTCTTCCGCCTTCGGCCCGTTGAGTCCCCACACTCCGGTTCGTCCTGGCCGCGCTTCCCATGGCGGCAAGGGCGCGCATCACCTGAGAGTGGCCGAGACGGGCGAGTAGGACAGTTGAACCACCCGGGCAAGCCGGCGGGAGCCCGGAGGCGAGTCCAGGGACCGCCGGGAGGACCAGGGACCGTCTCCCCACGCTCACCACCCATCAACTGGCGCTCGGCTTGGCGGGGGGTGCGTCACCGTTCGCCGTGTGGTAGGCAAGTTCGCTGAACCATGTCGAAACAGCTCTATTTCCTCTTCGTGCACCCGGACCGGCGGCGCTCCCACACCAACCGCACAATCTTCGAGCACGTACGCACGCTCGAGAACGTTACGGCCGTGGATCTCTACGAGAGCTACCCCGGTTTTCACATCGACGTGGCGCTCGAGCAGCGGCGCCTCCGCGAGCACGATGTGGTGATGATCCAGCACCCCATCTACTGGTACAGCATGCCGCCGCTGCTGAAGCTCTGGATGGACGAGGTGCTCGAGCTCGGCTTCGCCTACGGGCCGGGCGGCACGGCGCTCGCGGGCAAGGCGCTCCAGCTCTCCGTCACCACCGGCGGTGGCCCTGAGGCCTACACCGCGGAGGGTATGCACGCTCACCCGCTGGAGACGTTCCTCCTGCCTTGGGCCCAGACGGCGCAGCTCTGCAAGATGAGCTGGCTCCCGCCGCTGGTGCTCCACAGCGCGCGGCGGGCCAGCGAACTCGAAGTCCAGGCGCACGCGGAGCATGTTCGTGCGCACGCGGTCTCGCTGATCAACCCGGCCTTCGTGCGGGAGGGGACCTGACATGGGACACGGGATCCTCCGCGACGCCTTCATCTTCCTCGCCACCGCTGTGATCGCCGTTCCGCTCTTTCAGCGGCTCGGCCTGGGCTCCGTACTCGGCTACCTGATCGGCGGACTCGCCATCGGTCCCTGGGGCTTCGGCCTCATCACGTCCGTCGAGGAGTCGATGCACTTCTCCGAGTTCGGCGTGGTGCTCTTCCTCTTCCTGGTGGGCCTGGAGCTCGAGCCCAAGCGCCTCTGGGCGTTGCGGCTCCCCATCTTCGGGATGGGCTCAGCGCAAGTCCTGGGATGCACGGCGGTCTTCACCTTGGTTGGGCTGGCCTTCGGCGTGGACGCGCGAGTCGCGCTGGTCGCCGCGCTGGGCTTCGCGCTCTCCTCCACCGCCATCGCGCTCCAGGTCATGAAGGAGAAGGAGTGGCTCCCCACGCAGTCCGGTAACGCGGCGTTCTCCATCCTGCTCTTCCAGGACATCGCCGTTATCCCGATGCTCGCGCTCCTCCCCACGCTCGCCCCGGCCAGCGCCGCCGCGACCTCCGGCGGCAGCCCGTGGCTGTCGGCGCTCAAGGTCGTGGGCGTGCTCGTGGGGGTGGTGGTCGCAGGACGCCTGCTCCTCCGGCCGCTCCTTCGGATGGTGGCCGCGGCGCATCTCCGCGAGGTGTTCACGGCGCTCGCGCTGTTCCTCGTGGTCGCCATGGCGGGGCTCATGCAGTCCATCGAGATCTCGATGGGGCTCGGCGCCTTCATGGCCGGCGTCCTCCTCGCCGACAGCGAGTACCGGCACGCGCTCGAGACCGACATCGAGCCCTTCAAGGGCCTCCTCCTGGGCCTCTTCTTCATGAGCGTGGGCATGTCGATCGACGTCGGCGCCGTGAAGAACAGCCCGCTCGTGGTCATCGGGATCGTCGTGGGCGTCACGGTGCTCAAGATCGCCGTTCACACCAGCATCGCGCGGATCTTCAAGCTCCCGGAGCAGCAGCGCCCCTTCTTCTCGCTGGTCATCGGTCAGGTCGGCGAGTTCGCGTTCGTGCTCTTCGCCACCGCGGCGGCGCTCGGAGTGCTCCCGACGGAAGCCGCCGCACCGCTGGTGGCCGCCTCCGCCATCTCGATGCTGCTCTCGCCCATCGCCGTCACGATCTTCTCGCGGGTCATCGAGCCCCGCCTGTCGCGCAAAGACGCCCCTCCGGCCGATCTCATCGAGAACGAGAAACCGGCCGTGATCATCGCGGGCTTCGGCCGCTTCGGGCAGATCGTTGGCCGCCTCCTCTACGCCAACGGCATCACGGCGACGGTCCTCGATCACGAGCCCGACCAGATCGAGCTGCTCCGGCGCTTCGGCTTCAAGGTTTACTTCGGCGACGCCACCCGCGTAGACCTCCTCCACGCTGCCGGCGCGGCCGACGCGAAGGTGCTCGTGGTGGCGATCGACGACGTCGACGCGAGCCTCAGGCTCATCGACCAGGCCCGTCACGAGTTCCCGCACCTCGCGCTCTACGCGCGAGCCCGCAACCTGCAGCACACCTACGAGCTCATGGACCGCTCCATCGCCGGCCACGAGCGCGAGACCTTCGAGTCGTCGTTGCGCCTCGGCAGCCGGGTCCTCGAAGGCCTCGGCTGGCCGTCACACACCGCGTGGCGAGCCGCCAACCGCTTCCGGGAGCACAACCTCGAGATGGTGCGAGACCTCCACCAGATCCGAAACGACCAAGCGGCCCTCGTGGCCAAGGCCCGGCAGGTCCGAGAGGACCTCACGTCGATGTTCGAGAAAGAGAAGGAGATGCGGGACAAGGCGTCGGGTGGCTGGGACTGAGAACGCCGCCTCTTGGGCCCCGACGCTGCCGGGCGTGGTGGCTCAGTAGCAGACGTGGCAGCGGACGTCGTTCTGGTTCTGGTAGGTCACTCGGTTGTTGCCGCTGACACCCGAGGCCCGCACGAGCATGGTGCTGTCCCAGAGCACCCAGGACACGTTGGCGGGATCCGACGCGTGCAGGCAGATCGGGCCACCGGGGCTCCAGCCGTTGCCCCAGCCCCCACCGACCGCGCCGAGGAAGCCGTTGTAGAGTGAGGTGTAGCCCGAAGCGCACCCCGTCCCGCCCCACTGGACGTACGTGGTGCCCTGGCACACCGCGCATTGGAACTGGGCGGCGCCATTGGCGTACTGCCCCCGCTGGCCAGCGGCGCCCGCGTTGGCGCGCCACAGCATACCGCCGTCCCATGCGACCCACCCGCCGGACGTGTAGTCCTCATGCAGGCAGAAGGGGGCTGAGGCCCCCCCGGTGCCCACGAGCCCGCTCGTGATGCCCTTGTAGAGCACCGTGTGCCCCGGAGCGCACGACTGGCTGTTCCAGACGGTGTACGTGGCGCGGGGATCGCCTTGGGCGCCCGTATCTCCCTTGGGCCCCTGGATGCCCGTGTCTCCCTTGGGCCCCTGGTTGCCCGTGTCTCCCTTGGGCCCCTGGTTGCCCGTGTCTCCCTTGGGTCCTTGCAGGCCTATGTCTCCCTTGGGCCCGTCGACGCCTGGGGCACCTGGAGCGCCCGGATCGCCCTGCGGGCCCACGTCTCCCTTGGGGCCGGGCACGCCGTCCACGCCGCGATAGTCGGACCAGGCGGCGCCGTCGCAGATGAAGGCCCGGCCGAGCTGGGTGTCGAAGTACATGCGTCCAGCCTGGTCCGCGTCGCATACGGGCGGCGCCGCAGCGAGCTCCATCGCCCGAGCGCGTTGCGCCATGCCGGCCACGAGCGCGAAGGGGACGCTGTCGAGCGGCACGGCGGTGCCAACCGGCTCGCCCGCCACCGCGATCTGCACGGCCACCGCCGACGGGTCCACCAGCAGTGCCGGATCGAGCGGGCTCTCGGTCCCGAGGCGCGCCGAGAAGACCCCGTCGAGCACGGCCACGCCCGGGAAGGTCTCCTTGTGAAGCTGCTGCCCGGCAGACGACGTCAGCATCACGGTGACCGCGTAGGTGCCGTCCACGCCCTGGCCGGAGAGCCCCGCGAGTCGGCCCTGGATGGCCAGCGTGTTCGGGGGCGCGGCAGTGGCCGCTGAGGCGAACATTAGAAGCAGCGATGTGTAGAGGCGCATGGTCCCACGATACGGGTGGGCCCCGCTCCCGCGCAAACGCGTGCTCGGCTCAGGGCCGATGAGGTGCAGCGCCCCCAGCCAGTTGTCGGCTGCCGGAGCGCGCGGTGAGCCCTGCACGTTGGTGCACCGGATGGTCTGGGGTTACGCCCCCCTTACTGCTCGAGGGCGCGACGCGAGACAGCATCCGGGTTGAGCGCCACCTGCGCCTGGCGTTCGGCGAAGGTCATGCGCGTGGCGCGTCGCGTCACCAGGTTCGTGACCACCACCCGGCTCGGGCGCCACCACCGCCCCACCTGGACGAAGTCCGACGACACCGCCTCCTTCACAGGGGCCAGTGACGCCCGGTCGTAATAGACCACCTTGACGAGGCGCAGCGTCTCCACCTCCCGCCAGAGCTCCAGCTTGGCGTAGCTCGATTCGGGGTCCCTGGGCGTGGACTCCACCACGTGGCACTTGCGGCCCGCGTGCTCGGCGTCGCGTGACCAGCGGTGCGTGAACCGGCCGTGCGCCCGGGAGCCCAGGTCCTCGAGCGACACCTCGCTCCCGAGGAAGCGGCTGGAGCGCTTGCGGCCGGCGATCCGCCGGGTCTCGCCGTGCGCGGGGAGGCGCATCCACACCTCGTCTTGCCCGTCGGCGCCGGTGAGCGTGAGGAGCTTCAGGCCTCGGTGGCGCGCCGGCTCCAGCAGCACCACCATCGAGCGCTCTCCGGCGCCGCCCGGGGCCGCCTCCACTTGTGTGAGCTCGAAGACTCGGTCGACCGCATCGCCGGTGCGCGTGTCGAGCACGATGCTCACGCGGCTGCGTTCGATCCCCCATCCACCGTCCAGCACGTCCGCGCGGGCTGCCAGCGCCGTGCCGTGGGCAACCGGATCCTGACTGAGCATGACGAGACTGAGGAGCTGGAGCATCGACACCTCACGCGTGGGCGGGTCACCCAGGGCTACTTACCCGCGTAGCCCCACTCCTTCATCATCTCTCGCACTTCTTCGTCGAGATCGTCGGCGCTCTCGGCCCGTATTTCCGCGGCTCCACTGCCTGCATCGGCCCACACGAAGACCCCGGGTGGGATGGTCTCGAGGGCCACAGGCGGAACCGGTGACTCGAGCACCTCGAGCGCTTGGGGGGTGATGTCCACGGCGTTCGGTGCCGTCATGGAGTCCCCCAGCAGGCACAGCCCATAGGCGCCCGCGTACGTCGACGACGTCATGAGGGGCGCGCCGTCACGGGTGAGCGTGAGCGAGAGCGCCGCGTTGGGGTCGACTCTGAGCTCGATGACGTCTCCGCCCACTCCGGAGAACTCCACCGCGCCGTCACGGAGCGCCGCCGTGGCTTGGCTCTCGGGCGGGACCACTACGCCGCCGATCGGCTGCTCTGAGCGCACCACGCCCGCGAACTTGCCGGGACCGTGCAGGCGGAGGTGGAGGCGTGCGGTCTGCGTGTTGCCGGGTGACGCGGGTTGCGCGGGTGGCGCAGAAGCAGGGTTCGCCGGCTTCTCGGCCGACGTCGCGGCTTCAGGGGCGGCCTCGGGCGGCGGAGACGCGTCGTCGGCCGCCAGGGTCTCGGGAGCCGCCCCCATGTCGAAGTCCCCGCGCTGTCGCTTCAGCTCCGCGCGGATCGCCCGGTACTTCTCGCGGTACTCCTCGAGGAGGGCCTCGCAGCTCGACACCGCCGGCCGCGCGCTGCCTTCGCCGCCGCAGGGCGCGTCGCCGTAGGCCAGGTTCTGCACCTCGTGCGGATCCCGCACCAGATCGTAGAGCTCTTCCTTGCCGCGGCGCCGGTCGTAGACGGTCTTCGAGTCGAAATCGATCTTCTCGCGGGGGTCGTGGACCACGTACTTGAAGCCCCTCCAGCGAACCGCGGACGCCAGCCTCGCCTCGCTGAGGAGGGGCACCTCGGGGGGCTCCTTCGCGTCGCGCAGCTCCTGGGACAGGTCTCGCCCGAGGAGCCGCGAGTCGATCGGCGCCCCGACGAGGCCGAGCACCGTTGGGGCGAGGTCCACGTGAGAGACCGGCGTGTGCAGCGTGGCACCGGCTCGGGGCGCGCCTCCGCGGGAGGGCAGGCGGAAGGCCAGCGGGACGTGCAGCTCCTCATCGAAGAGGGTCTTCCCGTGGTTGTGGAGGCAGTTCGAGTCCCAGTTCTCTGCGTAGCACTGATGGCGCGGATCCATCACCTCGCCGTGATCCGCGGTGAGCACCACGATCGTGTCGTCGGCCAGGCCCAGCCGCTCGAGGTGCGCGAGGAGCGCCGCCACGTGGCCGTCGGTGTGCCTCACCTCGGCCAGGTAGGGGACGGAGTAGCCCACGTCCCCTACCTGGCCGAGCGCCTCGACCGCTTCCTTGGGAGGCAAGTAGGGGAGGTGGGGGCCGTTGTAGTTGACCATGAGGAACCACCGGCGCTCGCGGTTGCGGTCCAGCCACGCGATGGTCGACTCGGTGATCCACGCGGTGTCCAAGGTGCCGTGACGGTGGTCGTGGAGCTCGTCGAAGCCCATGTCCACGCTCACGTCCATGTTGCCGAACAGAAACAGGTTGTTGGCGATCGCGGCGGTCCGGTACCCGCGGTCTCGGAGGAGGTGCGTGAGCAGCGGCGGGCGACGCTCGTAGTAGCCGCGCTTGACCTCCGGCGGGTAGTTCCAGCGACCGAGGTGCCAGCCCCCGAACGTGGGGTACTGGCCGGCGAGGAAGGCGTAGGTCGAGAGGCGGGTCTGGTTGCCAACGGCGAACGCCTGCGCCAGCTCCACACCCTCCGCCACGAACTTCTCCATCGCCGGAAAGAGCGACGGCAGCCGGCCCGCGCTGCGCCGCGTGTGCCCGATGGTGTCCGCGCGCTGAGCGTCCACCACCAGGAGCAGCACGTTTGGCGGCGACCGGAGGCCCGTGGTTGCTTCGGCGTCTTTCGTGGTGACGCGGGGCGCTGCGACGAAGGCCGTGTGCCGATACCCACGGGCCGCGTCCGAGCTCACCTCGAGGCTTAGGGTGACCGTCTTCCCGGCCCAGCGGGACAGGTCGACCGAGAGCGGCGTCCACGCCTTCATCTTGTGGACGGGCCCCGTGGCGTAGGCCTCGCGGTGCGCTTCGGTGCCGTCCACGCGCGCAACGAGGGTGACCGGGGCGTCAGAAGAGACCCGCGCCCCCATCGCCACGTCCGCCTCGAGTCGGCCGGACGGCGGGACCTGAACGGTCCAGTCCACCGTGGCAGGCACCGGCAGCGTCAACGCCGAGCGAAGCGCCCACTCGTGCCTCGCGCCGTCGGTCCAGACCACCCGCCGGTCGAAGCGACCACGTCCCGGGCTGACCCACGGGTTGGCGAAGGAGCGTTTGCCCTCGGGCAACACCTCGAAGTTGGGGTTCGCGAGGTGGGGAGACTGGACGCGCGTGTCATCCAGGGCGACCAGCAGGTCCACCGCGGTGGCGGTGAGGCCATGGCCGGCCGCGGTCGTTGGTTTGGACGATGGGGTCGGTGGGGTCGGCGGGGCGACCTTGGGCACTGGCGCGCCGGGTGCGGGCGCGGCCCCCGTCGAGGCTTCGGCGGAGGGTTTGGGCGCGGGCGCCGACACCTCCGCGCGACGCGGTGGCGGGTTCACGCCGCTGTCGACGAAGGTACAGGCGGTGATCGCGGCGGTGAGCCAGAGGGCCTTCACGGCGCGCGTTCTACCGGGCGCGCCCCAGCGGAGCAAGGAACGCCAACGGCGGCCGGCGCTGCGACGTGTCGCGTCAAAGGAGGCGCCGAAGCTCCTGCACCGTCCGCCAGTTTCTGGCGGTCATCGGCATGCCGGCCAGCCGGTCGAGCAGAGCCGGCGTGAGGCGGCTGCGGCCAACGCCCCCCGCGTAGTCGATCCACCAGACCCCGCTTTGAAGCGCCACGCGCTCCTGGTCGCAGCGGGCCCGCAGCTCCTCCAGGCGATCCGGCGCGTCCGAGGGCCCGATGGCCACGTGGAGGAGTTGCGGGCGCTCGGCCTCGGCGTCCGGGAACGGGCTCGAAGCCGCCAGCGCCTCCCACGCCTCGGCGGCGCGTGTGACCACGTCGATCGCGAACCCGAAGCGGCTCTCCAGGGCGGCGGCGAGGCCTCGCCCGGAGTCCGCGGCGTCGAACACCACGTTGCCGCTCTGGATATAGGTGGCCACACGCGCGTAGCCCAGCCTCTCGGCCACCGCGGTGAGGTCCCGCATCGGCACCTTGCGGTTTCCGCCGACGTTGATGCCGCGGAGGAGCGCCACGGTTCTCGTCATGAGTTCACTGGGGAGCTCAGGGTGGGGGCGTCGGGGCGGAGCACTTGCCGCCGTTGCTGGGGTCCGCCGCAGGGAGCCCGTTGGGGCAGGTGGCGTTGGCCCAGGCGACCCCTGTGAGCTTCGCCGCGGTGAGGTCGGCACCGGTGAGGTTCGTATCGCCGAAGGTGGCGAGCTGGAGGTCGGCGCCCACGAATGCGGCGGTGGTGAACGTGGTGCCCGTCATCACCGCTCGGAAGCCGTCGATGCGGTCGAACGTGGCGCCGTCGGCCGCACAGAAGCGGAACGACGTATCGCGGAGGAGCGCGTCGTCGAAGCGCGCCTTCGAGAAGTTGGCCACCTCTAGAACCAGCCCGCGGAGGTCGGCCCGCTCGAGGCGCGCCTGGGTGAACACGGCGTTCTTGAACGTGGTCTTCTCCCCCGGCAGGAACACGGCGTCCTGGAAGCCGGCTCCAGCGAGCACGGTGTTCTCGAAGCTGACACCCTGGATCCGCGCGCGGTTGAACGTAGCTGCTGTGAGGTCCTTGCCCTTCAGGGCCTCGGTGGGCGGGATGATCGCGCAGTCGAACCGCTTGCCCGCTCCCTCGTCCCCGAGCCGGGCGACGAACGTCTCCGCGGAGAAGCTGCCGTCCTCGCCCACGCCGAACTCGGGCCAGCTGCCCGTCTCTTCGTTGAAGGCGCGGCCCTCGGCGAAGACCGCCGCGGAGAAGTCCGCGCGACAATAAGACGCCGAGCTCAGGTCGCACCCCACGAACTGCGCCTCTTGGAAGCTGGCCTCGTCGAAGATCATGGCCCCGAGCTGCCCGAGGAGGGTGGCTCCCGACAGGTCGGCGCGAGCGAAGTTGGCGCCGTCCACGGCCTCGGCGCCCGTTGGCTCGATCCGGCCCCCTGCGAGCGAGGCGCCCGCGAAGTTCGCGTTCGCGAGCAGCGTTCGGACCAGCTGCGCGCCGTCGAGCTTGCACGCCCGACAGAAGATGGCGGTGGCGTCCGCCTGGGTCCAGAGGGTGCCCGTGAGGTTGGCGCCCTCGAGCTGCGCCAGCTTCAGGTTGGCCTCGGCGAAGCTGGCTCCCGTGAGGTCGGCCTTTCGCAGCTGCACGCCGTCGAGCGCGCACCCGGTGAAGCGGGCGCCTTTGACCACCAGCCCGCGGAGGTCCAGCTGGGCGACCACTGCGGCCGGGAACGCGTCGGTCTTGCCGAACTGCGCGTTCTCGAGCTTCGCGTCCAGGAGGCGGAGCGGCACGCAGCCCGAGCTGCCGAGCGCGCAACCGACCTTGGCCCCGGAGAAGCTCGCGCCGGTGAGGTCTGCCTTGGTGGCGGTTGCCCCCGTGAGCGTCGCGCCGTCCAGCTTGGCTGCTGTCATGATCGCGCTGGTGAGGATCGCGCCCGTGAGGGTGCTGCGCTGCATGTCGACCTCGGGCATCTCCACCGCCGTGAAGTCGAGGCCCGTGAGGTCGGTGTCAGGTAGCTTGGCCTTGTCGAGCTTGGCGCCCGCCAGCTTGGCGCCCGTGAGCTTGGCGCCAGTGAGGTCCGCGCCGCTCAGCACGGCCTTCTGGAGGTCCGCCCCAACGAGGTCGGCTCCGGGCAGCTTCGCTTCGGCCAGCGACGCGCCCGCGAGGACGGCCTTGCCGAGCTTGGCGTTGGTGAGATCGGCCTTGTCGAGCTTTGCCCCCGCCAACGCCGCGCCCGAGAGGTCTGCCGCCGCGAGGTTCGCCTCCGCGAGCTCCGCCTCTGCGAGGTCGGCGCCGGAGAGGTTGGCGCCCGAGAGGTTTGCTCCGTTCAGCTTGGCCTTCTTCAGCTTGGCCTTGGAAAGATCGGCCTTCGAGAGGTTGGCCTTGTCCATGAGGGCGTCCGCGAGGTTTGCAGTGCCCAGTCGCGCCTCGGAGAGCTCTGCCCCGGTCAGGTCGGCGCCCGCGAGGTCGGCGCCCGCGAGGTTCGCCTTCGTGAGGTCGGCGCCCGCCAGCTTCGCCCCGGGCAGCTTCGCCCCCGCGAGGTCCACGCCGGGGAGGCTGGCGCCGGAGAGGTTGGGCAGCGGGGTCTTTGGGTCACTGGCGATCTTCTTGGAGAGCTCGGAGAGCTTCTTCCGCAAGACGTCGCGGTAGACCTTGCCGTCGCTTCCCACCGAGCACTCCACCCACTCCGGCAGCTTTCCGGCCACGCCGGTGATGTCGACACCTTCGAGGTCGGCTCGCGTGAAGTCGGCGCCCTCGACATCCGCGCCGTTGAGCTGGCTGGTGGTGAGGATTGCGCCGGTGAGGATTGCGCCGGTGAGCTTGGCTCCGCGCAGGTCGGAGCCCGAGAGCTTGGACTGCGAGAAGTTTGCGAGGGTGAGATCGGCCGCCTTGAAGGACGCTCCCACGCAGTCGGCGCCCTGGAAGTTGGCCTCGGTGAGGTTGGCGCCGTCGAACTTCGCCTGGGTGAAGAAGGCGCTGAACGCCTGCACCTTCGTGAGGTTGGCCTGCGAGAAGTTCGCGCCGGGCAGCGTGGCCTGGGCGAGCGCGGCCTCCGTGAGATCGGCGCCCGTGAGGTCCGCGTCCGAGAGATCAGCGAGGTTGAGCACCGCCTTCATGAGCTTGGCGCCCTTGAGGTTGGCGCGCGCCAGCGTGACCCCGACGAGGGTGGCGCCCTCGAGGCTCTTGCCCTCGAGGTTGCTCTCTGGGCCCACCATCCCCGCGTTCTTGAAGTCGTAGCCCGGCGGGAACTTCGTGTCTTCGTCGTAGGTGGCCCGGGACAGATCGATGGTGGCGAGGCTGACCGGAGACGAGGAGAAGTCCCTCCCGCGAAGATCGGTGCACGCGCAGGGGCCGTCGGTGGCCTGGAGGACGCAGCCGCTGCGCGGGAAGCCGATCGGGCAGCCGCGCTCGAGCGAGCACAACGTGATGATGGAGCCGTCGTCGTCGAGGTCTTCTTCGCAGATCGCGCCGTCCGAGCAGGTGGAGCCCACCTCGCTACAGGGGTTTCGGCAGCTGCCGCCGTCTGAGCCCACGGGAGTGAAGCACAGGAGTGACTGGCACTGGTCGTCTCGTTCGCACGAGTCGCCCAGCGCCAGCGTTCCCCGCGTCTCCGTGGGGCCGCAGCCGGGACCGACGAGCGTTGCGAACGCGAAGAGCAGGGCTCCGGCGCACAGGGACGGAGATCGAAGGCTCAAGGGTGGCTCCATTGGGTTTCCGGCTTCGAGGATGCGGCGATGCGCGCTCCCCGGCAAGGACGGCTCACCCGGGTGCGTTCAGTCGTGGTGCTTGACCACGATCTTGGGCGATAGCGAGTCGGTCCCTGTGAGCAGGGGATCCATCGACGTGTCGCCGAGGATGTGGCGGCGACCGAACGCGAGCGCCCAGGTCCGGATGAGCGGGCTGCCCTCTTCGGGCGCGAGCGTCTCGCAGGCCTCGAGGCCGAAGCTCTGGTGGCAGGCACCCTCGATCTCGATCCACGTGAGGGGAAGCCCGGCGGTGGTCTCGAACTGCTCCTTGGCGCCCACGATGTCCGCCGTGCCGGACATCGAGAGGATCGGCACCTTCACGGTCTTGTGGCCGTCCGGGCCGAACCAGTCCCGGCTGATCGAGCCGGCCATCAACACTCCGGCTACGAAGCGGGGATCGTGACCGCCGGCAGCGAAGGCGGCCTTCTCCTCGGTTGTGCAGTCAGAGCACGGACCCGCGTCGAACTCTGGGCCGCTCGCGAACGTGGCGCCAAGCGACGCCCAGCCCGTGAACACGCCGTAGCTGTGTCCGCCGAGCAGCACACGACCTGTGTCGAGTGAGGCGGACTCCAGGCCGGGGAAGCCCGCGACCAGCGTGTCGACCGTCTTCGACACATCCAGGGAGCGCACGAAGTACATCCAGCGCGGGCGGGGATCGAGGTTGTCGCCGAGCGTGTTACCCGTGTGGTCCGGGACCGCCACGACCCACCCGTGGGACGCGAAATAGCGGTGTACGAACGAGCTGTTACCCGCGTAACCCTGGTGTCCGTGGGAGTGAACGAAGACCGGCCACTTCCCGGCCCATGGGACAGGGGCCAGCGGGGCGTCGATCACTGCCACCGGGTCCGAGAAGATCCCATACCACCGCGGATGTTCGCCCTCGGACACCGTGGACGGGTACCAGACGTGGATCTTGATCGTTCGGCCCGCTGGGGCGCCCGGTGGGTCGTAGGTGACGTCGGTGGTGCGATAGCCCACTTTCCAGGGTCCCACGTCTCCCACCGGGTGGGACGCGAAGTCGAAAGCGGCCCCACACACGGGCAGGGCGTCGATCTCGGCGGTCTCTGGGCAGAGCTCGGGACCGGGCTTCCCCCACGAGTCGGGCATGTCGCACTGGCCGGCAAACTTCCAGCAAGCGCCTGCGGGTGAGCGGTAGACGCCCTCCATGGCGTCACACCCCACACCCGGAGGGCGGCAGACTGCGAACTGCTCGGCGTCGCGGCACGAGCCGTCCTCGGAGACCCGAACGCCTGCGGCCGAGGCCTGGCAAGTCGGCTGGGCGTCGCAGGCTTCTTGCGTGGTCAATGTGCCGCAGTACTCGAGCTCGAGCCCGAAGCTGTGACAGCTGGAGACGAGGTTGGAGCGGCACAGGGCTCCCACCTGGAGCCAGGTCCCGGTGGCCGATACGATCCGCTCGTCCGCCGCGGAGCCGCTGGCATTGGGTTCGGCGAAGATGTCCGTTGCGCCTTGGGCCTCGAGCTCGGCGATTGCGCAGGCCTCGGCCGCGGGGCCCGACACGGTCAGCTTCCATGGCGCAACTGCAGCGTTGCCGTCGAGCCAGGCGCACCAATCGGCGTGGGTGGTGCAGAACGTGCCTTGGCCGAGGGAGCACTGGCCTGCGTCGTCGCTGGTCTCGGCGGCTGCGACGTCGGTCGCCGTCTCGGAGGTCTCCTCGCCGGCACAGGCGGTGATCAGCGCGGTGGTGAGCGCCACGAGGGCCCTCGAGATAGCGGTCGCGGAGCGAGTCATGGGGGTCACGCTAGAGGGGTGAACGGGGGTTGGTCAACCGGCCGCGCGGCTCGTGGTCGGCGCGAAGCGAGGCCGCTGGGCGCACCCCGAAGCAGGCACCCACCCTCGGGGCGGATTGAGCGACGACGAAGACTCGAGGCGCGCTGGGGCGAGGTCGCCCGGGATCATCGGCGCGAGCCGAGCGCGCGCGCCACGTGGGCGCCCAGCCGTGACTCGGCTAGGAGCGCCGTACGTGAGAGGGCGACGGGCTCTGCCGCGCCAGCCTGGCCCTCGGCCGAGGTCATCGCCCGTCCGGCTTCGCCGATGAGGAGTCCAGCGACCAAGGCCACCGCGGGTGCGCCCCCAGAGCCGGCGGCGACCGCCGTCTGTGCAGCGCTCAGCGCGGCAGACGAAGCCGCCGGGACCGCGGCCTGCGCGGCGGCCGCGGGCAGTGCGCCGACAGGGAGTGGTGGCGGGATCGCGATAGCGGCGGTCGGTACTGCGGGCAGCGCCGGGACCGCGACCGCTACGGTCGGGACCGCGGGGATCGCCGGGATCGCCACTGCAGGGATCGCTGGGACCGCCACCGCGGGGATCGCTGGGACCGACAACGTGGGGATCGCTGGGACCGACAAGGTGGGGATCGCCGGGACCGACAAGGTGGGGATCGCCGGGACCGCCACTGCGGGGATCGGTGGAACCGCCGCCCCTGGGATCGCGGGAACCGCCACCCCTGGGACCGCCGGGACCGCCGCGCCCGCCACTGCTGGCGCCGCTGGGACCGCCACCGCCGCTGCCGCCGCGGCCGGGGCCGCAGCATTTGTTGCGGCCGCCGCTGCCGCTGCGGGGATCGCCGTGGCCAGCATGGACGCGGCGTTCGTGCTCGTGGCCGTAGCGCTGGTCATGTCGCTACCGGCGTCGCTCGCCGGGATTTGCAGGTCGGACTCGGCGCTTCCCGCCGGACTCGATCCGCCTGACATGTAGTCTTCGGCTGCACCCGGCACGCCGAGGCTGCCCGCTGCTTCTCCCGTGGCCGCTCCTGCGGAGCCGGTGGCCGCTCCTGCCCCAGCAGCGGTGCCAGCGGTGCTCGCGTGCCCGGTCGCCGCGCCTGCTGCTCCGGCGCTGGCCGCGCCGGTGCCCGCCGCGTCCGCGGTTACATCTGCCCCGCTAGCCGCCGTGCGTGTGGTGCCGGCTGCTCCGGTCGCCGCGCCTGTGGCACCGGTCGCCGCGTCTGTGGCACCGGTCGCCGCGCCTGTGGCTCCAGTGGCCGCGCCCGTGGCTCCGGTCGCCGCGCCTGTCGCTCCGGTCGCCGGGCCTGTCGCTCCGGTTGAGCCGGTGGCCG
>SXOO01000058.1 GCA_005776725.1 Pseudomonadota bacterium
ACTACACGCCCGGCGAAGCGGAGACGTCGGGCGAGTGGTTCGGCAAAGGCGCGGCCGCGCTTGGTCTCTCTGGCCAGGTCGACAAGGAGACGTTCGAGGCGCTGCTCAAGGGATCGCTCCCGAACGGCGAGCAGGTGGGCTCGCCCGGCGGCGCAGCGGCCCCGGGTTCACCCGGCACTGCTGGCACGCCCGGCGGGGCACCGGGCACCGCGGCAGCCGCGAGCTGGGCGGCCGCGAGCTTCGCGACCTCCGCGGCTTTCGCCGCGGCCTCGGCGAGAGCCTTCGCTGCGGCCTCCGTGGCCGCCTTCCGCTCGATCGCCTCTTTCTCTTCGTCGGCCAACTCGGTGAGGCGGGTCTTCGCCTCCTCGTCGTCGGGGCGCTCCTGGAGCACCTGGTTGAGCTTGGCCTTCGCGCCCTCGAAGTCCTCCTTACCCGCCAGCGTGTCGGCCTCGTCCTTCCAGGCATCGAGGAGCTTCGCCCGCGCCGCGTCGAGCAGGGTGTCGGCGTCGGTGTAGAAGGGGCTCGTGGCCGGCACGCTCTTGAGTACCCGCATCGCCTCCTGGAGCTTACCTGCTGCGATTGCGGCCTTCTGCTCCGCCACCAGCGTCTGCGTCTTCCGGGCGCTGGCGATGCGCGTGGTGAGCCCCGCGACGAGCTCTTTGGAGCCGCCCGCCTCGGCCACCGCCTTCACCGCCGCGTCTGCCGCCGCGAGGTCCTTCTTGGCCAGCGCCTCCCGAGCCTGGTCCGCCGGCGCCTCCCACGGCTTCGGTCCGGTCTCTTTCGCAAGATCTTCCGCTGACACCGCCGGAGTGACCACGCGCCACCAGCCCAGTTTCTCACCCGTATAGAAGGTGCCGGCGCCCACGAGGCCGAGGAAGAGCAGCCCGAACGCGATGCGCAGCCCCCACCCGGCCTTCTTGACCACGACTTGCTCTTCGACCGGTGCCCGCGACTCGCTGCCCACGAAGCCGAACTGGAGCGTGGTGGTGCCGACGGTGATCTTCATCCCGTCATCGAGGATCTTCTCGGCCTGCTTGGCGCCGTCGACCTTGGTCCCGTTGCCGCTCCCGAGATCGACCATCAGATAGTTGGCGTCTCGCTTGTCGATGCGGAAGTGGCGACGGCTCACGGACGGATCGTTCAACACGAGGTCGCAGTCGAGCCCGCGGCCCACCACGGTGGACTCGCCACGGAGGAAGAACTCCTTCCCGGAGTCGGGACCAGCCGTGATGGTCACCACGCCGACGGGGCCCTCCTGCCGCGGCGCCAACAGAGCCGACGCGTCGAACATCATCGTCGACTCGCCTTGCGGCATGTCTCGGAACGGTGACCCCGCCATGCGAGTGCGGTCTTCGGACGGGGCCTGGGCCACGCGCGTCTTCTCGTCGTCGCCGCCGGCTTTTCGGAACGAGGGTTTGGGCTTCTCGGCCTCCGCGAACGGCGACGTCGCTACGGTGGTCTTTCCCTCGGTGTCGAGGTCGGGCTTCTCGGGCTCGGCGAAGGGCGAAGCCGCAATCGACGTCTTTGCCTCGGAGTCGTCAGTCGCGGCGAACGGGGACACGGCGATGGAGGTCTTTGCCTCGGAGTCCTCGCCGGCGAACGGCGACTGCGCTGACTGGGTCTTCATCTCCGAGTCGACGTTCGGCTTCGCCGTCACCGGTTTCGGTGCGCCTGCCATGAGTGGCCGCGGAGGGAGGGGGCGCGCGAACGGCGCAGCCACCTGGTCGAGCGTGGCCTTGCCCTTTGGAGCGGCGGGCATGCCCGAGTCGTCGAACACCGGGATGCCGGCCAGGGTGCGCTCGTTGTTGTCGGGATCCGACATGTCGGCGGGCGGGGGCGCCTTCGGCTTGCCCTGCAGCATCTCGATCTGGCTGATGTCGAGCGCCGCGGTCTTGTTCCCGGCGTCGTCATCGTCGTCGTCGCCCCAGACCGGGTGGTCTTGGCGCATCGTGCCCTGCGGCTTGCCCTCGAGCGCGGCCGGGCTCTTCAGCGGCGGCGCCGGAAGCGGCCCCACGACGGGGCGGCCCAGCGTGGTCCGCTTGCGATCAGAGTCGTTGTCCGTGCTCATTGCGCTTCACCCTGACGAGACGAGAGAGCGCGCAGTGTAGACCGAGCCGGCGTCCGCGGGAAGAAGCGGCGCGGCACGGTAGTTTGCGGTGCTCCCGAGCCGTTTCTGGACGGGCCGGGGCCCTCTTGGCACCTTGCACGTCGCACTACTGGAAGACGCCCGCCCATGCTCACTGCGCTCGCCACGTCCGCTACCGGCTCCGAGTTCGACATCTTCGAAAACCTGATGGCCTCGCGCGGCGTCGTGCTGGGGGTGCTCATCGTGCTCCTCGTGATGTCTGTCGTGTCGTGGGCGATCATCGTCTACAAGGCGCTCTGGTACGCCCGCGCGGGCGCCGCCTCGCGCCGGTTCACGGACCGCTTCTTCGAGACGACAAACCCGAACGAGCTCTACCGGGCCATCGCCGACAAGGTCGACTCCCCGGAGGGCCGCGTCTTCGTTGCCGGCTTCAAGGAGCTCGGCAAGCTCTCGAACCGCTCGGGGGCACCGCCGCTGGCCTCGGGCTTCGAGAACATCGAGCGCGTGGTGAACCGCATTCAGCTCCAAGAGGTGGCCAACATGGAGCGCCTCTTGCCGTTCCTGGCCACCTGGGGCTCGGCCGGGCCCTTCATGGGGCTGTTCGGCACGTTCTGGGGCATCATGATGGTGTTCTTGGGGATCGGCTCACAAGAGGAACAGGCGAACCTGCTCACCACCGTGACGCCACACATCGCCGAGGCCCTGGTGGCCACGGCTATCGGCCTCCTGGCCGCGATCCCGGCCGTCATGGCCTACAATTACTTCGTGAGCCGCGTCCGGCGCCTCGTCATGCACCTCGAGAGCTTCGGCCAGGACTACTTGAACGTAGTCCGGCGGCTCTACTTCCAGTGAGGAACGCGCAATGGGAATGAGCCTCGGAGGCGGGGGCAGCAAGCTGCCCACGACGATGGCCGAGATCAACGTCACGCCGCTCGTGGACGTGATGCTCGTGCTCCTGATAATTTTCATGGTCACGGCTACAGCTGAGACGGTGCGCGCCGAGCAGGAGCTGGAGCAGCAGCGCGTGGAGCGCGAGCTCGAGCCACCGAAGAAGGAGGAGCCGAAGAACCCGCTGAAGGACGTGAACGTGGCCCTCCCGAACACCAAGGTGAAGGAGGTGCTGGAGAACCAGGCGAAGGAACAGCGGGTGGTGCTGGATCGCGACCTGGTGTTCCGCTACGACGACGGCAACCCGATCCTCGACTGCAAGACGATCGACCCTCGGTTCGCCAAGAAGCCGTGGGACGCGGATGATCCGTCGCTGATGGCTGCCTTCGAGATCTGCGCCACGAAGGCAGCCGGCCCCATTGGCAACAACGTGGCGATCAAAGACAAGCAGCGGGTGAACTTTGCGGCCGATCGCTCGGTTCCTTTCGGCTGGGCCTCTCAGTTCCTCGCGATCATCAGCACCCAGTACGGGCTGAAGCAGGTGAACATCGTGGTGACCAACGCCGAGACACCCCCAGCGCCGGGAGGTGCGGGCCAATGAAGGGCGAGGGCCTCTTCGCGGGGCTCACCGCCGCCGTGGTGGGCACCGTGCTGGTCCACGCGGGGCTCGGGCTCGGGCTCACCGCGCTCGACACGACCATGCGCCCCGTCGCCATGCCTGAGGGGCTGCGCTACCAGAAAGCGGCAAAGCTCGCGTATCGCGGGCGGCACCCCGAGATCGGGATCGAGCGCCGGCGCATCGAGACGCAGTGCACCTCGATCCCCGAGTGCAACGCCTACCTCGACGCCGAGATCATCGAGGTGAAGATCGCGAAGCTGGGCTCGATTGAGCAGGATCCGAAGAAGCTGCCCGAGATCCAGCAATACGAAGAGCCCGAGAAGATCGAGGAGGCCGTGAACGTGGAGCAGGAGGTGGTCGAGGTGAAGCCTCTACCCCTCCAAGACTTCATGAGGAAGAAGGCCGAGCTCGACAAGAAGTGGAAGAAGCGCCGGCAGAAGGTGGACAACCTGTTCAACGTCGACGACGACCCGCGCGCCAAGCCCACTGCCTTCGAGAACATCGTCGGGCGGAACGATGGCGACGTGTATGGCAAGGGGGTCGACGCCAACAAGCTCGACACCTACTTCGGCCGCGCGTCTCTCGAGATCCACAAGGTCTTCCACGTCCCGAGCTCGATCGGTCGCGAAGATCTGAAGAAGCAGTCGACCATGGTGGTCATCACGAAGATGAGCGCCGACGGGGAGATCCTGGCGTACCGCGTCCGCCAGTCCGCTACGAACAAGACGTACAACCTCGCGGCCGAAGCCACCCTGAAGCAGTTCATGCCGGGGGAGGGCGGGCGCTTACGCCTGCCCCCGCCCGATCAGGAGGTCCTCGACTTCGTGAACACCAAGGGCGTCATCATCGACCTCAACGGTCGCCTCTTTCAATGAGCCCGAGAGTGGGGCGAGGCCCCCACACCCTCGCGCTGGCGTTGCTGGTGGGCTGCCTGTTCGGCGCCTCGGCCTCGGCCGCGCAGCCCCCCGCCGGGGACGAGGTGCCGCACACCGACGCGGCCGCTGATCCGAACGCGGCGCCTGACCCCGACGCGATGCCCCAGAGCGGGCGGGCGCGGCGCGATGCGAACCCTCTACGATTCTGTCGCGAGTCCGCTCAGTGTGGCGCCGGTTGGGGCTGCGTAGGCGGGGCTTGCCTCTCCCTCAAGGACCCCACGGTCAGGCAGCTCTTCCCGATCGCCGTGGACCGCGTGGTGGACCGGCAGTGGGGCAAGCGCTCGGGACCCGTGCCGGACAAGGTCGATTGGCTGCTACGCCGGTTCCTGGAGCTCTCGGGGTTCTTCGACGTGCTGCCCCCGCAGGCGAACCCACCTGGGGCCGGCCTCGAGGGCCTTCGGCAGACCACGATCGACTACGAGGCGTGGTCGTTCGCGGGGGCGTATGTCGTGGTGAAGGGCGAGCTGGCTCCGGCCGAGGGCGGCATGCTCCTCACGCTGCGCGCGGCGCTCGTCGAGGAGGGCCGGCTGCTCGAGCTCCCGCACGACCACCAGCTCCTCCCGAACACCGAGCCCGCCACCGTGAAGCTGGCCGTGACCCGCTGGGTGGATGAGCTGGTCACCGCGTTCTCCGGTAAGGGCGGGGTGTTCTCCACCCGGATCGCCTTCTCCCGCCGCTTGAAGAAGGGGGGCTCCAAGGAGGTGGGCGTGATGGACATGGATGGCGACGCGCTCACCATGCTCACCGACAACGGCTCCATCAACCTCCTGCCCGGGTGGAACCGCGCCGGCAAGGTGGTGTGGACGTCTTTCAAGGACAACAACCCGGACCTCTACGTCGGGGGCGTGAAGTTCTCGAATCGCCCGCGCATGAACAGCGGCGCGGTCTGGTCACCGGACCGCAAGCAGGTGGCGTTGACCCTCAGCATGGACGGGCAAGCCGAGGTGTATCTGCTCGACGCCGAGTCGGGCGAGGTGATCCGAAACGTGACCCGGCACTCGGCGATCGACACAAGCCCCACCTGGTCGCCGGACGGCCAGCGCATCGCCTTCGTGACCGACCGGTTCTCGGGTTATCCGATGCTCGCGGTCACGGACATCCTCGGGAAGGAGGTGGCGATGTTGCCGCAGATCGGGGGCTACAACTCCAGCCCGGACTGGTCGCCCACCGGCGACGAGATCGCCTACAGCTGCATGGTCGGCGGCGAGCGCTACCAGATCTTCGTCATCAACGTGGCCACCCGTCAGGTTCGAAAGCTCACCACGGTGGGCTCGAACGACGAGCCGAGCTACTCCCCGGACGGGAGGTACATCGCGTTCTCCTCGATCCGAAGCGGCAAGCAGGGGGTCTGGATCATGACCGCCGATGGGGAGAACCAGCGGCCGGTCGTGGAGGAGCCCGGGGCGTACTTCTCGCCCGCCTGGGAGCGCTGAAGGTGGCGCCGCTCTACCACCTGCTCGACCCGGTGTGGCGGCGAACACCCTTCCCTGTACGACCGCGGCTGCAGGTGGAGCGGCCGGCCTCGCTTGGCGTCACGGCGCTTCGTATGGAGCGCACGTGGTTCGGCAACGTCTTCATGCCGGTGTACGCGTGGGTGGTGGGCGACACGCTCGTGGACACAGGCATCGACTGCCTCTGGCCTGCCGTGCGCGACGCCACCCCTGGGGTGCGGCGGGCGCTCGTGAGCCACCACCACGAGGATCACGCCGGCAACGCCGCGGCTCTCGTGGCCGCTGGCGTGGACGTCCGCGGCTCCGAGCTCACGCGCCGCATCGTGGCGCGTGCTCCGCCGATCAAGCTGTACCAGCACCTCTTCTGGGGCCCAATGCGCGGGGCCGAGGTCCAGTTGCTCGGCACCGAGACCGAGATCGGCCCTTACACCGCTCGCGTCCTTTCTGCCCCCGGGCACTGCGACGACCAGGTCGTATTTCACGTCCCGTCCGAGGGGTGGCTGTTCTCGGGAGATGCCTTCATCCACGAGCACATCCGGATGTTCCGAGGAGACGAGGACTTCCATGCAACGCTCGCTACGCTCGAGCGGCTGCTCACCCTGGACTTCGACGGTCTCTTCTGCGGACACCGCCCTCGCTTCACCGGAGGCAAGGCGGCCCTGGCCGCGAAGCGACAGTGGCTCCTTGACCTGCAAGGGCGCGTCCTGGCTCTCGCTACCAAGGGCTGGGGTGCGTCGCGCATCGTAGACGCCCTGGAGCTCCGTCCACGGAGCTTCGCCAGCCGAATCACCTTCGGCGACGCATCAGCCGAGAACCTGGTCCGCGCGATCACCACGGGTCCGACACCACGGCCCGAGGTGGCGGCGTGTTGTGAGGCCAGCCCCGCTGGGGCGTGACGACCAGCCCGGACCCACGGCTGACAAGCTGTCATCGCCCTTGCGCCTTTGCTGTCAAAATGTCAGTTTCCGCGGCCCCCCGGGGCGTACCAGGCGCTCGGCCAGCCTTGCACGTTTCTTGCTCTGCTGGCCCCGCCATGGATTCGCACCGCGCCTTTGATGACTGGGAACGCCCGATGAACGCCCTCGACACGCCGCTCTCCAAGGACGACCTCGGCGCGTTGCCGGTCCTGCTGGTGGACGACGACGCCGCGAACCTCGCCTCCATGCAGAAGGTGCTCGAGCGCGAGGGCTTCACCGTGCGCACCGCCAGCGAGGGGCGTCAGGCGCTCGACGCGCTCCGCGCCGAGTCCATCGCCCTGGTCGTGACCGACTTCCAGATGCCCGGCATGACGGGGCTGGACCTCCTGAAGACCGTGCGCCAGGTGTCTCCGAACACCGAGGTCGTACTGATCACCGCTCACGGGACCATCGAGCTGGCCGTGGACGCGATGAAGGCGGGGGCCTACGACTTCATCGTCAAGCCGTTCAAGCGCCACGATCTCCTCGCGCCGGTGCGGCGGGCGCTGGAGAAGCAGCTGCTCCTCGCCGAGAACCGGCGGCTCAAGGCCGAGCTGGATCGTTCGCAGACCGGTCGGCGCATCATCGGCCAGAGCGAACCGATGCGGGAGCTCCTGGACCTGGTCGATCAGGTCGCGCCCTCTGCGGCGACTGTGCTCATCACGGGCGAGTCGGGCACCGGGAAGGAGCTCATCGCGCGCGCCGTGCACGACGGCTCTCCTCGACGCGCCAAGCCCTTCGTGGCGATTAACTGTGCGGCTATCCCCGACACGATCCTGGAGTCGGAGCTCTTCGGGACGGAGAAAGGCGCCTTCACGGGAGCCACCGAGCGCCGTGAGGGCCGCTTCGAGCGGGCGCATACGGGGACGTTGTTCCTCGACGAGATCGGCGAGATGGCGCCGCACGTCCAGGTGAAGCTCCTCCGGGTGCTGCAAGAGGGCGAGATCGAGCGGCTCGGCGGTACGCGGACGATCAAGGTGGACTGCCGGATCGTGGCTGCCACCAACCGCGACCTCCAGGCCGAGGTTGCTGCGGGCCGCTTTCGCGAGGACCTCTTCTATCGCCTCAACGTGATCGCGCTGCGCCTCCCGCCGCTCCGCGAGCGCCCGGACGACGTGCCGCTCCTCGCGCACCACTTCCTGCAGACGTACGCGCGGAAGAACAACAAGACCATCGTGGGCATCGATCCCGACGCTCTCGAGATGCTCCAGGCCTACAGCTGGCCGGGCAACGTCCGCGAGCTCGAGAACGTGCTGGAGCGCGCGGTCGTGCTCGCGCGGCAAGACCGCGTCCGCGCCGACGACCTCCCGCAGAAGGTCCGGACCCGCGGCGGCCCGGTGCGCACCATCACGGTCTCCATCGGGACCCCGCTCGACGAGGTGGAGCAGCGCCTCGTGAACGAGACCCTGCGCCTCACCAAGGGCGATAAGCGTCTTGCGGCGCAGCTCCTCGGCATCGCCACCCGCACCATCTACCGGAAGCTCGAAGCGTGGGGCCACGCCGACGCGGGTGGGGGGGAAGACGATGGTCAGGAGTAACCGACAGGCGCCATCGCGCGGTCCGGATCCACGGCTGTGGACACTGATTTGGACGACCGCGTTGCCGGGCTCTATCATCGCGCCCGGCTGGGTCTGTCCGTCGTCCGGCGGTCGGTCCCCGCTTGGCGTCCTCGAGTGGCGGAGCTGATGGAAGCCGTTTTCAAGAAGTACTTCTGGGTGCTGAACCTCGCCGTGCTCGGGGCGGTGGCGTGGCTCGTTGCCCAGACCGCGGTGGACTTCGTGCGCGCGAAGTATCTCGGCGTGCCGTCTTCGCCGCCGGAGGTCAGCGCCTCCGCCACGCTCGAGGCGCCCGTCACCAAGGGCAGTGGCGAGGTTGCCCAGGCGCTCACCGATCGCCGGCCCTTCAACGTGGACCCGCCGCAGGACGACACGCCGAAGAGCGAAGACTGCAAGCCCTCGTGTGACGAGAAGAAGTGTGGACCCGACGGCTGCGGTGGCTCTTGCGGCGACTGCGCGGCTGACGAGGTGTGCGCCGAGGAGACCGGGCTGTGTGGCCCGAAAGACGATGAAGCCAAGGCGTCCGAGCTGAACGTGCAGCTCCAGGGCACCCTGGTGCACCCTGTGGACCCCACGATTCGTTGGGCCAACGTGCTCGTCAGTGGCGAGCCCCAGCTCTTGGCCGTGGGGACCGAGGTGCTTGGCGGTCAGGCGAAGGTGCTCGATATCCAGCCGAAGATGCTCTACCTCCAGGAGGGGGAGCGCCTCACCTTCGTGTCGCTCTGGGCCGAGACCGCGGCCGATGCGCCCGGGCGGAACCCCAACGGTGCGATGCGGACCAACCCCAACCCCGGTGGCCCGCAGCTCAACAGGCCGAACCCAGGCGAGGGCATCAATCCCGACGCCAACGCGGGGGGGGCCCCGCCGCCTCCCAAGGACGCGGACTTTGCTCAGCACGTGAAGAAGGAGAGCGAGACCAGCTTCTCTATCAATCGGCAGATGCTCGACGAGCAGCTGCAGGACCTCACGGCGCTCGGTATGCAAGCGCGCGTGATCCCGAACTACCGCAACGGCAAGTACGAGGGCTTCAAGCTCGTGGGCGTTCGCCCAGGCAGCCTCTATCGGGCGATCGGCATCCGCTCGGGCGACATCATCCGCTCGATCAACGGAAAGGCGATCAACAGCCCGAACAAGGCCATGGAGCTCTTCTCCGAGTTCAAGAGCGCCAACTCCATCAATCTCGAGGTCGAGCGCCGCGGCCAGATCGAGACGCTCCAGTACTCCATCCAGTGACGGATTCGATGCGCAGCACCAAAGTCCACCGCGGCCTTCTGACCGCTCTCGCCGTGCTCCTGGCGCCCCTCGGGGCGCTCGCCCAGGAGGGGCCCGCCGACGAGCCTCCCGCGGAGTCACCGCCTCCCGCCGATGTGGAGCCTCCTGCGGCACCGCCCGAGATCGTCCCGCCCGAGCGCGCGCTCGATGGCGGCACCGGCGTCATCAACCGCAAGGGCGACCGTCCGGCTGACCCGCGCTTCGATCCGAAGACGCTCGGGAAGACGAAGGATCTGAAGAAGCCCGAAGACCTCGAGATCAAGGTCGACCGCAACTTCGGCGACAAGTTCCCGTGCAAGAAAGTCCCGCTCGACACGCTGGTGTCGATCGACTTCCAGAACTTCAAGCTCGAGGACTTCACCAAGATCATCGCGTGCCTCACCGGCAAGCGCTTCCTGCTCGCGCAGGGCGTGACCGGCCAGATCACCATCATGAGCCCCGAGCCCGTGACGGTGTACGAAGCCTACAAGGCGTTCCTGTCCTCGCTGGACGCGAACAACCTCACCGTGGTGGAGCGCGGGAAGTTCCTGAGGATCGTGCCCAAGCCGAAGGCGCGCTCGGAGTACGGCGAGTCGGGGGTCCGAAACGGGTGGCCCAAGAGCGATGAGGACCTCATGCAGACGGCGCTCATCCCGATCAAGCACGTGCTGGCTGACGAGGTGAAGGAGCTGCTCCAGAACTTCATGACCGACGGCGCGGACCTCACGGTCTACAACCCAACGAATACGCTGATCATCACGGAGATCGGCTCGAAGATGCCGCTGCTCCGAAAGCTGATCCGGCAGGTCGATCAGCCCACGGGTGCCGCGCGGATCTGGGTCCGTCCGGTCATCAACGCCGCCGCTGGAGACATCGCGGGGATCGTGACGAAGCTCTTCGGGGGCGACAAGGGTGGCGGCGCCGGGCGGCCCTCCACTCCCGCGCGCCCGACACCCCCACCGCGCGGCAACCCCCAACAGCCCGCGGCCGCGGCCAACCCTTCCACCGGCGGCTCCCTCGGGGACGCGGGCGGCGAGCTCACGGTCGAGGTGGACGAGCGGACGAACCAGCTCATCATCGTCACGGACCGCAGCACCTACCTGCGCGTGGACAAGTTCATTCGCAAAATCGACGTGCCCATCCCCGGAGAGGGCCAGATCCACATCCACCAGCTGGAGAACGCGGCCGCGAAGGACGTGCAGTCCACGCTGCAGTCGCTGACCACGGGGGGGAAGAAGACCCCCGCGGCCCGGCCCCGGCCCACCTCCGGCGCCACGCCGCCCGGAACCCCCGCTGCGGCTGGTGCGTCCACCACGCTCGAGGCCGCTCAGATCAGCGAGGACGTGAAGATCACCGCGCACGAGCCCACGAACTCGCTCGTCATCATCGCGTCCCTCAAGGACTACCTCACCCTACGCAACGTCATCCGGCAGCTCGATGTGCGCCGGAAGCAGATCTACCTCGAGTCCGTGATCATGGAGATCACCAGCGACAAGAACCGAGAGCTCGGCCTCACCGGGTACGGCGGCGCCACGTTCGATGTGGACGGCCAGACCGTGCCGCTCCTGTTCGGTAACGGCCTCGCCGACGTCTCCAGCCTCACCAGCGTGTTCCCGGGTGGTCTCGGCGCGATGATGGTGGGCCCGCTCATCGACGCGTCGCTCGGCACCTCCGTCGGGGGCACCTCGCAAGGCTCGGTGTCTATCCCGGCGTTCGGCTTTGCGCTCAAGGCGCTCCAGTCCAACTCGGACGTCAACATCCTTCAGACCCCGCACATCCTCACCACGGACAACGAGGAGGCGGAGATCGAGGTCGGTCGGCGCGTGCCGTTCAACTCCGGCATCGGTGGAGCGCTCGGCGGCCTCGGGGGCCTTGGGCTCGGCGGCATCGCCTCCGGACTCGGGCTCGGCGGCGCCGGCGGGGCAGGGGGCCTCGGGAGCCTCGCTTCCACGCTTGGCTCGTTCTCGGGCCTCGGCACCATCCAGTACGCCGACATCAAGATCAGCCTCAAGATCAAGCCCACCGTGAACGAGTCGAAGCTCGTGCGGCTCGAGATCGAGCAGCAGATCGACGACTTCGACGGGATCGACCAGCGGACCGGCGCACCGAACACCTCGAACCGCCGGGTGAAGAACATCGTGGTGGTGAGGGATCAGCAGCCCATCGTGATCGGCGGCCTCATGAACGACCGCGAGGTCGAGGGCGTCCGCAAGGTCCCCATCGTGGGAGACATCCCAGTCATCGGCGCCCTGTTCCGCCAGACCACCACGAAGGTCGAGCGGAAGAACCTGCTGATGGTGATCATCCCCCACATCATCGACGACCCGAGTGATCTCAAGAAGATCCACGAGCAGCGTATGGAGGAGATCCGCACCTTCGCCGACTACCTCGCCACGCGGAAGAAGGAGTACCTGGGTCAGGTCAACTTCGGTAAGAAGCACGGCCTCTTGCAGGAGATTCACAAGGTCGTCGAGGCGGCGCGCGAGGAGCGCT
Organism: Pseudomonadota bacterium; assembly: GCA_005776725.1. Classification (GTDB taxonomy): domain Bacteria; phylum Myxococcota_A; class UBA9042; genus SXOO01. The sequence continues at coordinate 12,236 of SXOO01000058.1, forward strand.
TCCAGATCGAGCGCCAGCTCTTCGACGAGTCCGACGTCGACCCCGTGGGGCCCGCGGACTCGCACGACGTGGACTACGACCCTTACCGGGTCGAGGCGCCGGCCCCCGAGAAGAAGAAGTCCGAGAAGCGCGCCGAGAAGACCAAGGCCCCCGCCCGGGCGCCCTTCCCGGAGTCCGAGGCTGAGCCAGAGCTCGCGCTACCGGCCCCGACGCCCGCAGCGCCAGTGGCTCCGCCTGCGCCCGTCGCGCCCCCTGCGCCGGTCGAGCCGTCGCCGGCCCACGAGACGCCTGCCCCGGCCCCGACGCGACCGCCCGAGGCTCCAGAAGGCACCGAGTGATCGAAGATACCCCCACGCAGCACTACCGCTTCGAAGAGGCGGGCGCGCTGATCGGCGAGCTGCTGATCGGGCGGAGCTGGGTCACTCCGGCTCAAGTCGAGCGTGCCCTGGCTCTGCAACTGGAGAAGGGCGATCGTATTGGTCGGCACCTCGTGGATCTGGGCGCGATCACCGGCGCTCAGCTGACCGAGGCGCTCGCTGCCCAGGTGGGCATGCCGTTCATCACGGAGATCCAGGCGGACGCGATCGACACCTCGCTGGTCGCCGACTTCACCCTCCAATACGCGCGCGAGCACAACTTCGTGCCGCTGCGGCGCGAGGGGGGCCGCGTGATCGTGGCCGTCGCGGACCCCGTGGCGCTGGATTGCATCGACGACCTCCACGCGATGCTCGGCGTCGAGGTGGAGCCCGTCGCCGCGCCGCAGGACCAGATCTTCAGCGCCGTGAACCGCGTCTTCGACCGCCGCGCCAACGCAGGCGTCGTGGCCGAAGAGGTCCAGGGGCGCGACGACATCGGCAACGTCGAGGAGATCGAAGAGCTCAAGAAGGACATCATCGACGTCACCGACGACGAGGCGCCGATCATCCGCCTCGTGAACTCGGTGTTGAACCAGGCCGTCAAGGAGAAGGTCTCCGACATCCACATCGAGCCCTACGAGAAGGAGGTGGTCATCCGGTTGCGCCGGGACGGCGTCCTCGGTGAGCTCCTCCGGGTGCCGAAGCGCCTCCACGCGTCGATCTCCAGCCGCATCAAGATCATGGGCGACCTCAACATCGCCGAGAAGCGGCTGCCGCAAGACGGGCGCATCCAGATCCGCGTTGCCGGCCGCGACGTAGACATCCGCTTGTCCACGGTCCCCACGGGCTTCGGTGAGCGGCTGGTCATGCGCCTCCTCGACAAGTCCGCGGTGCTGCTCGATCTCGAGCGGCTCGGCTTCGACCAGCGCAACCTCGCGATCTTCGAGGACGTGATCCGGCGCCCCCACGGCATCATCCTCGTCACGGGGCCCACCGGCTCCGGTAAGACCACCACGCTCTACGGCGCGCTCACCCGGATCAACACGCCGGAGATCAACATCCTCACCGTCGAGGACCCCGTCGAATACCAGCTGCCCGGCATCGGGCAGATGCAGGTGAACGACAAGATCGAGTTCACCTTCGCGCGTGGGCTTCGCGCCATCCTCCGCCAGGACCCGGACGTCGTGCTCATCGGTGAGATACGCGACCGGGAGACGGCGGAGATCGCCGTGCAGGCCTCGCTCACGGGCCACCTCGTGTTCGCCACGCTCCACACCAACGACTCGGCCTCCACCTTCACGCGCCTCATCGACATGGGCGTCGAGCCGTTCCTCCTCTCGTCCTCCGTGATCTTCTGCATGGCGCAGCGCCTGATCCGGCGCCTCCACCACTGCAAGGCGCCGTACCGGCCGCCCCGGCACGAGATCGAGCAGCTGGGCTTGGATCCCGACGGCCTCGAGGATCGGATGTTCTACAAGCCGGTCGGCTGCGACGAGTGCAAGACCGGCTACCGCGGCCGAGCTGGCCTTTACGAGCTGTTGCTCGTGAACGACGACATCAAGACCCTCGTCACCCAACGCTCGGACTCGTCACGCATAAAGCGCGTGGCTGTTCAGAGCGGGATGCGGACGCTGCGCGACGACGGCGCGCTCAAGGTCCTGGCGGGCGTCACCTCCGTGGAGGAGGTCATGAGCGAGACCGCCGAGGACCGCAGCTGACATGCCGGTCTACGCGTACAAGGGCCTGAACGCCAAGGGCAAGCCCGTGAACGGCGTCCTCGACACGGAGAGCGCGCGCACGCTTCAGGCCGAGCTTCGGGGGAAGCAGGTCTTCCTCACGGAGTACGCGGAGAAGACCGCCACTGGCCAGAGCCAGGCGGTGGTCGCCACGGGCTCGAAGCAGCAGGGCTCGCGCGAGGTGACCATCGGTTTCTTGAACCGGGTCCCTCTCACCACGGTGTCCGAGATGACGCGGCAGCTGGCCACGCTGCTGAAGAGCGGCGTGCCGGTCGTGGACTCGCTGGCGGCGATCGTGGAGCAGACGGAAGACCAGCGTCTGGCACAGACCATGGCGCAGGTGCGCCGCAGCGTGAACGAGGGGTCCGCGCTCCATCAGGCGCTCCGCGAGCACCCGCGGGTCTTTCCCGCGCTGTACGCCAACATGGTCAAGGCCGGAGAGGCCTCGGGGACGCTGGAGCTGGTCTTCCTGCGCCTGGCCGACTTCATCGAGGCGCAGGTCCGCCTGCGCAGCCAGGTGCGCTCGGCCCTCATGTACCCGGCCATCATGATCTCCATCGCCATGCTGGTGGTGACCATGCTCATGACCTTCGTGGTGCCGAAGCTCGTGGAGATCATCGTGGAGGGTGGCGGCACCCTGCCGTTGCCCACCAAGGTGCTCATCTTCGTCTCCGAGCTCTTCCAGAACTGGTTCTGGCTGTTCTCGCTGATGTTCGCGGGCGCGATCTGGGCCTTCAACCGGTGGATAAAGACCGAAGAGGGCGAGCTCAAGTGGGACCGCGTGAAGCTGCGGACGCCGCTCTTCGGCGACCTCTTGAAGAAGATCGTCATGGCGCGGTTCGCTCGCACGCTGGGTACGCTCATGGGGGCCGGGGTTCCGCTGCTCACCGCCCTCGAGATCTGCATGAACGTGGTCGACAGCGCGGTCTATCGCGGAGTGTTGGACGCCGCACGCGGCCAGATCCGAGACGGCGACTCCATCTCCGCGCCGCTGAAGCGCTCCGGCCACTTCCCGCCCATGGTCACCCAGATGATCGCCATCGGGGAGAAGACCGGCGAGGTCGAGGAGATGCTCGCCAACGTCGCCGGCGCATACGAGCAGCAGGTCGAGACCAAGGTGGCTCGGCTCACCACGCTGCTCGAACCCATGATGATCGTAGTCCTCGGCGGCATCGTCGCCGCTATCGTCTTTGCAGTGCTCATGCCCATGCTCAGCATGAATGAGGCCCTGCGTAACGGCTGAGCTCGACCCCGGGGGCAACGCTCCCCCAACCAACGCCTGAGACGCTCGGGCGCTGGACTTCACTCGGAGGTAACCGTGTTTCATGTGACTCGACTCGAACGCCGCTTGAAGGACGCGCTCCGGCAGCGGCACGCACTCCGTCGCCTCAGCGCGCCAAAGGGCATGACGCTCATCGAGATCCTGGTGGTGATCGCCATCATCGGCATCGTCGCCACCGTGGTGGCCGTGGGCGTGGTGGGTTACCTCAAGGACGCCAAGATCGAGACCACCAAGACGCTCGTCGACAACGTCGCCAAGGGCGTGGCCTCGTACGCGGTGACCCACCGCGGGCTGCCCAAGGACCTCGGCGAGCTGGTCGAGAAGAAGTACATCAAGAAGAACCAGCTGAAGGACCCCTGGGACCAGGAGCTGGTCTACGAGCCGGGCAGCAAGGGCTCCATCGACGACTTCCGCCTGTGCTCCGAGGGGCCCGAGTCCGGAGACGACGACAACATCTGCTCGAATCGCGATGACGAGTAGATGAGGTGAGCGCGTCCCGTTCCAGCGAGCTTCGGGCCGGCCCGGCGCCGCGGGGGATGACGCTCATCGAGCTCCTGGTGGTGATGCTCATCATCGGGATGGCGCTCGCGCTGGCCGCGGTGGGCCTGGGGGCGATCGGCGGGTCGGAGCTTAGGCAGTCGGCCAGCGAGCTCTCGGCGGCGGTGCGCTACACGTACAACCTGGCGGCGATCAACAACAAGACGTACGCGCTCTACCTGGACCTCTCAGGGGGCACCTATTACGCAGCGCAGATCCCCGAGGACGGCGGCGACTGTGAGCGCCTCTTGCTGGCGCCGAACGGCAAAGACACGGATCCGTTGATCCTCCGCTACGGCGACATGAAGGACGTCGGCAGCAAGTCGAGCTCGAAGTCCAAAGACGACGATGAGCAGGCCCCTGGCATGTTCGACGCTGGGATGGCAGGGGCCGACGGCGGCGCCGAGGAGCCGGGTCCTCCGGACTGGACCGGTGACGACGGGACCGCCGCGGGGCGCCTCTGGAACATGCTGGGCGACCAGACCAAGAGCCTCGCTTCAGAGGAGTCGGCCAAGGCGGGTTACGACCTGGCCGAGGGCGAGGGTGAGCCCAAGCGCCTACCCACCGTGCGCAAGAACCAGCTGGCAAAGGCGAAGTCGCTCGGGAGGGACGTGAAGTTCGAGGGCGTCGTGGTCCGTCAAGGCAGCGATCCGATCGCGGAGGGCGTGGTCCCCATCGTGTTCTTCCCGCATGGCGTGGCACAGCGCGCGCTGATCTATCTCACCGACTCGAACGGCGACGCGCTCACGGTCGACATACTGAGCCTCCAGGGCAACGGCCGGATCACCTCCGGGCGCACGGATCCCGCAGACTTCGCCGAGGAGAAGAAGTGAAGCGCCGCGGCTTCAGCCTCCTCGAGATCCTGATCGCCACCGCGATCCTGGCCGTGGTGTTCGCTTACGTCTCGGGCAGCGTCATCCAGAGCGGCTTCTTTCAGATGAAGGCCCCGCTCTACTCGCAGGCGTCGCTGCTCATGCGCGGCGCGGTGCTCGACATCGAGGCGGGGTACCGCGAAGACGGCTTCCCCGAGAACGACGTGACCAACGAGTCGTGTGACCTGCCGTCCGAGGGCGCCGACGACTACGAGTGCGAGTTCGACATCGAGAAGCTGGATCTGGAGGCCGACGAGCTGTCGCAGATGGCGGGTCAGCTCATCGAGAACCTGATGGCGGGCACGGGCGAAGGCGGGAGCATGCTCCAGGCCTTCCAGGTGCTGGCGTTCTTCTTTCTGCAGGGTGAACAGCCCATCTCGCCGCTCTGTCCCGCGACTGCGCCCCAGTTCCTGGACATGTGCAGCGTCCGCCTCGAGGTGATTGAGCAGAACATCATGGGCATGATCACCTTCTTCCCCACGATCATTCAGCAGGCGGCCGAGAAGACCCGGAAGCTCAGGGTGAGGCTGCGCCACAAGGAGCTGGGCGACGAGCCGGTCCTGGCGATCGAGACCTTCATCGTGGCGGTGCCCGAAGAGCAGCAGCTCCTGACCGAAGAGGGGGCCACGCCGGATCCCACAGAGGCGCCCACACCGGACCCCAAGAAGTCACCGCCACCGCCGCCACCACCCGAGGATGGCCAGTGAGGCGCGGCTTCACCCTCATCGAGATGCTCGTTGGCGTCGCTCTACTCGCGGTGATGGGCGCGCTCACGTACGGCGTGGTCTCGTCGCTCTTCGCCATTCAACGCGACACCGACCACCTCGTGGACGTGAACCACATGGCGCGGGTCACCCTGAACCGCCTGCAGCGCGACCTGTCGCAAGCGTTCCTCTCTCTGAACCAGGGCCTCGAAGAGAAGACGAAGACGGTCTTCATCGGCGACCGCGACCGCGTGGTGTTCGCCTTCGTGGGCAACATTCCGACCACCGTCGACGGCCTCGAGACCGACCAGGGGGTGGTCGAGTACCACCTGGGCGACACCAGCGAGGACCGCGAAGGGCGCGACCTCATCCGGCGCTTCGAGCCCGTGATCGACAACAGCCCAGAGGACGGCGGAGCCGAGATGGTGGTGGCCACCGGCGTCAAGGAGTTCGACCTCGAGTATTGGGACGAGACGAACCACGAGTGGGACGACCAGTGGAAGGCCGATGATCCTCTGGCCTCCACGGAGCCCGGTTACAAGCTGCCGCTGCGGGTAAAGATCGTGCTCGTCTTGGTCGACCCGACGGAGCAGGAGCACCGCTTCGAGACCCAGACCCCCGTCTACATGACCAAGCCCCTGCTCTTTGGACAGCCGATCTCAGCCACCGCCCAGCAGTGGAAGGTGGGCTCCCAGATCGACAAAGCAGCGGAGAAGAACAAAGCGGGGCTGCCCGTGGGCATCGACCCGACCACGGGGCTCCCGCAATGACCCACCGTCTCCTCGACTCCCTCGCCGCCGTGCGCGCTGCCCTGGACGTGGGGCCGCGCGTCCGTGGCGGCCCCAAGGGGGTGGCGATCCTCATCGTGCTGATGGTGGTCGCGATCCTGTCCGCGTTCTCGGCCGAGTATCAGTACAAGGCCTACATCCGCCTGCACGTGGCGGCGAACATGCGTGACGAGACGGTCGCGTACTACCACGCGAGGGCGTCGATGGAGGTGGCCCGCCTCGTCATCAAGAGCCAGAACATCGCCACGAACATGCTCAACTCGATCGCGGCGCTGGTGCCCAACATCAAGAACCAGAACATCGAGCTCTGGACCTTCGCCTGCGAGTTCGCCAACGCGTTCTGCACCGGGAAGCTCACGCTCATGGGCAAGCCGTTCTTCGACTTCACCGGCATGAAGGGCGTGGGCGTCGAGGAGGGGGGCTTCTGCAAGTGCCGGGCGTCGCCTGAGGACGGCCGCATCAACGTGAACAAGGTGGACACCCCCGAGGACAAGCAGGCGCTCTTCGTGGAGCTCTACGGCGAGCTGCTCCAGGGCAAGAAGGAAGACCTCGCGCCCGGCGAGGTGGATCGCGACACCGCTGAGCTCGCGCTCAACATCATCGACTTCTCGGACGCCGACACCACGCGCAGCGACTTCGTCAACGGCGCTGTCGTGGACGCCGCCGGTGGTGAAGGCGCGCTGGGGAGAGGCGCCGAGCCCAAGGACGCGAAGTTCGACACGCTCGAGGAGCTCCGCCTCGTGGAGGGCATGACCCCGGAGCGGTACTGCGCCATCTCGGACAAGTTCACGCCGTACGCGACGCAGAAGCTCAACCTCAACACCGCGCCGCTCTCCACCTTGCGGCGGCTCATCTGCGACAACGCTGAGCCGGGCACCCAGTCGGCGTGTTACGGCTTCCCCACCGCGGTAGACATGGGGCTCTTCTGCTCCGACATGTGCCGGACGTTGCGTCAGGCGCTCATGAGCCCCGGCTGGGGCAACGTGAACCAGTTCCTCACGCTCTTCGACAAGCTCCCGCCGGAGTGGGGTGAGCGCCCCCTCATCAAGAAGGCCGAGCTCCAGAAGCGGCTCGGGACGCAGTCGCGCGTGATCCGCGTCGAGACCGTGGGTGGCTCGTTCGGGACCTTCCGAGGCCTCTCGGCGGTGATCGACACGGGGAGCGGCGAGTTCGTCTATTGGCGGGAGCGCTGACGTGCGGTGCTCTCGCACGCGGAGGGTTGCCTCGGGCGCCGTGGTCCTCTTGGGACTCGCCTGCGGCGAGGCGGCGGAGCCCGTCTCGGTAGCCGCGGAGGACACCGCGGTCACGGCCGACGTCGCGACGGTGGTGGACGTCGGTCCGGAGACACCGAAGGGGTGTATTCGGCGCGACCCGCAGCGGCTGCCGTTCTTTGGGGATCTACACGTCCACACGGCGTTGTCGCTGGACGCGAACCTTCAGGGGACCCGCCTCCGCCCCTCGGACGCCTACCGCTTCGCTCGCGGCGAGGCCGTGGGCCTGGCGCCCTATGACGCGGAGGGCAGGGCACGCCGTACATTGCAGCTGGAGCGCCCGCTCGACTTCGTGGCGGTGTCCGACCACGCGGAGTTCTTGGGGTTGGTCACCACCTGCCTCACGCCGGGGCTCGACGGATACGACAGCGCCGAGTGCGACATGTATCGCTCGCAGCCCGACGTCGCCTACTTCGTCCTGAACGGCCTCACCTCCGCCTCGCAGGACTCGGCCGGGCATGGTGCGCCCTGTGTGTCCGGCAACGAGCACTGCGGCGCCGCGGCACGCTCCACGTGGCAAGAGGTGGTGGCGGCGGCCGAGGCGGCGAACGACGCCAGCGAAGAGTGCGCGTTCACGGCCTTCGTCGCGTACGAGTGGTCCGCGTCGCCCGGGACGCGGAACCTCCATCGAAACGTCATCTTCCGCACGGGCGAGGTCCCCGAGCTGCCCTTCAGCTACTTCGATGGCACCGAAGAGGAGGCGCTCTGGGACGCGCTCGAGTCCGGGTGCCGCGCCGAGTCGGGCTGCGAGGCCCTCACGATCCCGCACAACTCCAACCTGTCCGCCGGGCTCATGTTCGAGCCCGTGGACCGCGAGTCGCGCCCGATCGACGCCGCATACGCCGAGCGGCGCGCCAGGATGGAGCCCCTCGTCGAGGTCTTCCAGCACAAGGGCAGCTCCGAGTGTTTGCCTGAGCTCGCCGCCGACGAAGAGTGCGCCTTCGAGCGCCTGCCCTGGAACACGCTCGCCAGCGCGGCCTTGGCAGGTCCCCCCGACAAGGTGGTCGCGTCAGACACGGTGCTCGACGCGCTGGGGCAGGGGTTGGCCCTGCAGCGGTCACTGGGGATGGACCCCTTTCAGTACGGCCTCGTGGCGAGCACCGACACCCACCTCGCGACGCCGGGCGCCGTGGACGAACAGAGCTACCCGGGGCACGGCGGCGCAGGGAACAGCCCGGGCGTGGCAGCGGAGCTGGTGGACAAGGTGTGGTTCAACCCCGGGGGGCTCGCCGTGCTCTGGGCGGAGGAGAACACGCGGGACGCCTTGTTCGCGGCCATGAAGCGCCGGGAGGCCTACGCGACCAGCGGGCCGCGCATCGTGCTACGGGTGGCGGCTGGCCCAGACGTGCCCACCGGTCTCTGTGAGTCCACGGACTTCTTCGGCGAGTCAGGGCTCGGCGGCGACGCTCCCACCGCGGTGCCCATGGGCGGCGTGCTGCCCCCCGAGTCCAAGCGGCTCCGGCTGGCGATACGGGCCGCGATGGATCCCGGGACGGCGGCCCGCCCCGGTGCTCGCCTCGAGCGGCTCCAGGTGGTGAAGGGCTGGCTCGACGGGGCGGCCGTGAAGTACCAGGTGTTCGACGTGGCTGTCGGCGAGCTCGTCGGGAACGCGGTTGACCCGACGACCTGCCGGCCCGCGGAGGTGGGGCCGCCTGAGCTCTGCGCCGTGTGGGAAGACCCCGCCTTCTCGGCCGACGCACCAGCGTTCTGGTACGTGCGGGTCATCGAGAACCCCACCTGCCGCTGGCAGGCGTGGGGCTGCCGAGACGTGGACTGTGCGGGGGAGGTGCCGAAGGGCTTCGAGGGCTGCTGCAAGGGCGCGCCCCTCACGCAGCGTGAGCGTGCCTGGTCGAGCCCTGTCTTTTTCGGGATCTCACCACCCGCCGTCCAATGACGGGGATGAAGCGGCTCGCGATCTTCTTCGCGTGCGGCGCGGTGCTGCACCTCGCCACAAGGGCGATGGCGCCGGAGGGCGCTGAAGCCGCCGCCCGCCAGCTGAGGCTGCTGCCCGTGCGGGTTCTCCCGGGGCAAGACCCGGCGGCCGTAGTGGAAGAAGCGCTGCTGGTCGATCTGGCGCTCGAGCGGGGCGCTGCGCTCACCGACCCGGTGGTCCGCGACCGCCTGCTCTCGGCGGTTCACCGCCTCGGGGGAGAGCCCACTGGCGACACTAGCGCGCTCGAACGCGCCGTGAAGCTCGGGCTGCCCCTGGCGGACCCCGTCGTGCGCCAGCGCCTGCGTTTCCACGGCGAGCAGGCGCTCGCGCCCCCCCAGGAGCCCTCCTCCGCGCAGCTCCAGACGTTCATCGCGGCTCGCTCGGAGCGCTATCGGGCACCCGAGCGGGTGACATTGGAGCACCGCTTCTATCGGGACCCACCGGCTGGCGACGACTGCCCCCCACACACCACGGCGCGCGCTGTCGTCGCCGGTGCGGGCGGCCGCGGTGATGCTGGGTGCCCGGGAGGCGCCAGGCGCGGCGACCCCACGAGCCTCCCGCTGCGACTCGAGAACGCTACGCTCGCTGAGCTCGAGGCGCGCTTCGGGCCGGAGGTGCTACGGGCGGTGCGCGTCGCGCCGCTGGCGGTCTGGTCCGCGCCCGTGCGCTCGCCCTTCGGGTTCCACCGCGTCAGGGTCGAAGGCAGGCGCGCGGGAGGGCAGCTGCCTTTTCATGCGATCGAGAAGCGCGCCCTGGCCGACTGGCGAGCCGAGACGCACTCCCAGCGGCTGGACGACGCGCTCGCGGAGCTCCAATTGCGTCGTCGGATCGTGGTGACCGAGTGATCGCGTTCGTCACGGTCGTCGCGGGCCTCCTCGAGGCGCACGTCGGTCTCCCTGCCGCCATCCTGCTGCGCCCCGATCTCGAGGCGTGTCCGTCGAGGTTCGGGCTCGCCGCCCGGCTCGCCGTCTCCCCCGGGGTGGAGGTTCGGCTGGAGCTGCCCGTCGACTGCCGCCTCACGCGAGGTGAAGAACCCCGACCGGGCCAGGCCGGCGTCCTCAGCGAGACCCGGCTCTACTGCTGCGACGCAGCCATCCTTGGACGACGGCTTCGCGTCGCCGGGCTCGCGGAGGCTGGCGTGCCCGCGCTGGTCCGGTTCGAGGCAGCCGACGGCGCGTGGTCGGCGGAGGCGCTCCTGGATGTCCGCGCGGACGAGTGGCAGGTGCCCGAGGCGCCGGGAAGCGCGCCTGAGCCCACGGAGCTTGGCTCTGGCGCGTTCCTGCCTGCTCTGGCCGTGGGGGCTCGACACCTCCTGGCCGGCGCGGACCACGTCCTCTACGTCGCCGGCGTGTTGCTCCTGCCGCTCACCTGGCGTCGACGCGCCACCACGCTCAGCGCGTTTACCCTCGCCCACACCGTGTCGCTGGCGCTGGTGGCCTTTCGGGTGGTGGCCCCGCCGAGCGCCTGGGTGGAGCTGGGGATCGCGCTCAGCCTCGTGGCGCTCGCCTATCAGGCGCTCGAGCCCGGCGTGCGCTTCCCCGAGCTCACGGCCGCAGCCTTCGGGCTGCTACACGGCTTCGGGTTCGCAGGCGGGCTCACGTCGGTCTCGCCGTCGTCGTCCACGTTGCTCGGGTTCACCTTGGGGCTCGAGGTCGCGCAGCTCGGGGTGTTGTTGGTGGGCGTGGCCGCACTGGCGGTGGTCGGCGCCGTGTGGCGCGAACGTCTCCGCGCGCCGCTCGCTTATGCGCTTGGCGCGGTGGCTGCCGCATGGTGCCTCGAACGGGGCGCGCACCTAGGCCTCTGACCACCAGCGTGGTGTCAAACAAGGGGGGCCTGCATCGCGAGTCCTGCGACCCCGCATTCGGAGCGCCGTGGCCCAGGAGCGACACGCGCGGCGTCGCGGTGCCCCGGGGAGACGCCGCCCGGGCACTTGACTATCGAAGTGGCCAACGTATTTCTGGTTCGTGCCATCCGCGGAGGCGATTCATCATGACCCCTAAGACAACCGACGCCGGGGGCGCGACCGAGCTGAGCCGGCGGGACGTCGTGGCGCTGGGCATCGCAGGAGCCGCTGCGCTCCTGGGCGCGTCTCCCGACGAGGCCGAGGCACGCTCCAAGGAGCCGCGGATGCCGGTGGCGTTCCTGCCGCACGGTGGAGGGCCCTGGCCCTGGGTCGAGCTCGGCCTGCCCAAGAGCGAGACGGACTCCATGGCGGCCTACCTCCGGGGTGTGCCGAAGCTGGCTCCGCGGCGTCCCACGGCGCTCCTCGTGGTGTCGGCGCACTGGGAGCAGCGGGTCCCCACGGTGCTGGGCGCGGCCAAGCCGCCGATGCTCTACGACTACGTCGGATTCCCGCCTGAGGCCTACCGCGTCACCTGGCCGGCCCCGGGAGCTCCGGCGCTGGCGGCCCGGGTCCGGTTGTTGCTCGGGGCCGCCGGCTTCGAGACGGCCACGGACGCAAGTCGCGGCTTCGACCACGGCACCTTCGTGCCGTTGAAGCTCGCCTGGGAGGACGCCGACATCCCCACGATCCAGCTGTCGCTCATCAGCGGGCTAGACCCGGGACGTCACCTCGCCATGGGGCGGGCGCTGGCGCCGCTGCGCGATGAAGGCGTCTTCATCCTGGGGAGCGGCATGAGCTACCACAACATGCGAGGCTTCTTCTCGGGCAGCGGGGCGGCCGACGCGGAGGCCTTCGACGCCTGGCTGGGACGCATCACTTGCGACGCCCCCGCGGTGCGCGACGCCGAGCTCGTCCGCTGGGCGGCTGCCCCTTCTGCGCGCGCATGCCACCCGCGAGAAGAGCACCTCCTGCCGCTGCTCGTGTGCGCCGGTGCGGCCGGGGCGGACCGCGGCGCGCTCAGCTTCAGGGGGGCAACGTTCGGTAAGCGGGTCTCCGGTTTCCACTTCGGCTGAGCGAGGGGCGCTCGAGGAGCCCTTCGATGGCCGAGTGGGTGGCTGGCCTGCGTGGCCGTCAGAACTGGAAGTAGATGAACTCGGGCGAGACGCAGGCGCCGTTCTCGGCGCGGCAGGCGCGCGGACTCTTGGCGCAGGCCGCCGTCGCAGCGCAGTCGGCGTCGGTGGCGTAACAGCGGCTGGAGCCCCTGGTGCAGCGGCCCTCCTCCCGGCAAGCGGTGGCTGCGCGGCAAGCCGCGGCGGACTCGGCCGAGCAGAGCCCCGCCCGGGCCACACAGTGACCGTCGCGAGCGCAGCCCGCGGAGGCGCGGCACTCGCGGTCTTCCCGCGCGACGCAGACGCCGTCCTTCACATGGCAGAGCCCGTCGAGCGAGCAGGGGTCGGCGCTGAAGCCAGGCGCGGGGCGGCGGCAGGCGGCGTCGTCCGGGATTGCGGGGGCGCAGACGCCGGAGCGCGGCGTGGCCTCACACTCCCCGCCCGGGCACCAGTCGTGACGCTCACTCCCCGACGCCCGGCACGAGGGACGGGGCGCTCCGACGCAACGCCCACCGCGCGCAGCACAGGCCCCCAAACGCACGCAGCCGCGGGATCTCTGGCAGTCCTCGTCCGCGAGCGCAGCACAGACGCCCTCCGCTGGCGCGCAGAGCCCGTACTCGAAGCACTCGAAGGACGCGCGGCAGCGCTCCCGGTCGGGTGCCGAGGCGGCTGCGCCCTCGAGGCCGCTCAAAGTGGAGGAGCCTGGGCCGCCGCCCGGCGGCACGGCCGGCTTCCCGCAGGACACGACCAAGGCGACCCAGAGCCACCGCGTCATCACCATGTCGAGTACCTGCCTCCCTCGTGGGTGGAGAGCCGGATCATCCGCTTGGGGCTTGCGCGTGGCGAGCGTCTGGCAAGGCGCTCGGGCCTCGCGGGCGGCGCCGGGCTCGAAGACTCCGGCAGACTGAGGCGCCCCTTCAAACGGAAAGAGCCCGGACTGCAGCGCAGCCGGGCTCTTCTCGAGCGTGCATGCCAGTTACGGCGTGCACGCAGCGTTCACTGGACGGGGCTAACCCCGACCTGCGGACTAGTAGTCGCGATCGCCGTAGCCACCGCCACGACCGCCGCCGCCGCCGCTGCGACCGCCGCCGCCGCCGCCGAAGCCGCCACGACC
>SXOO01000009.1 GCA_005776725.1 Pseudomonadota bacterium
GCGCTCGACGTCGGGATCGACCGTGAACGCCTCGGTGGGGTAGCCGAACATCATCTTCAGGAAGCGGCCGCAGTAGGAGAGGCCGTTCTCGGGGTAGATGTAGGGCTGGCCGCGCGTCTGCTTGTAGCTGTAAGCCGCGATCGTGGGCAGCTTGGCCAACAGGCGGTGGGTGTTGATCCGGACCTGGTCCGGGTTCAGCGGGTCGGACTCGTCTTGATAGAACGACGACAGCGCCGACACCACCGAGCTGAGGATGGCCATGGGGTGCGCCTTCGGCGGGAAGGCCTGGAACATCCGCTTGAGGTCCTCGTGGATGAGGCTGTGCCGCGTGAGGCTCTGCGAGAACGCCTCATACTGGTCGCGGGTGGGGAGCTCCCCCTCCGTGAGCAGGTAGGCCACCTCGACGAAGTTGGACTTCTGCGCGAGCTGCTCGATCGGGTACCCGCGGTAACGCAGGATGCCTTGGTCGCCGTCGATGTACGTGATGCTCGACTCGCAAGACCCCGTGTTCATGTAGCCGGGGTCGAGCGTGATGAGGCCCGTCTTGGCGCGCAGCGGCTTGATGTCGATGGCCGTCTCGTTCTCGCTACCGGTCACGGTATCGAGCTCGATCGACTTGTCTCCGAACTTCAGGATCGCCTTCTCGGCCATGGACGTCCTCCAGGTGCAACACGGGGTCGGGCGGGGGCCGCTGACGCGCACTCGTCAGCTGGCCAGCCGCAGCATAGCGGCCCCGGCGAATACCATCCGTCGGGCTCCAGCGCAACGGGCTTGGGTGGACGAGCGTTGCGCGGTAAACGAGGGACGTGGACTTCTCTCATACCCCCGTAATGTTGGCCGAAGTGCTCGCGGCCCTTCGGCCCGAGTCCGGCGGCCCTTTCTGGGATCTCACGCTCGGGACCGGCGGCCACCTGACCGCGCTGCTGGAGCGCGCTCCCGAGGGCAGCTTCGCCTTGGGGCTCGACGGGGATCCCGACGCCCTGCCCCGGGCCCGGGCGCGCCTCGGTGACCGCGCGCGCCTGGTCCACGGCGATCTCGGCGACCTCGAGGCGTTCACCCAGGGTCTGGACGCGCCGCGCGCGGTTCTCCTGGACCTCGGGCTCTCCAGCCCCCAGGTCGACGACCCGGGCCGCGGCTTCTCGTACCGGCAAGACGGGCCGCTCGACATGCGCATGGACCCTACGCGCGGCGAGCCGTGCAGCGTGTTCCTGGAGAAGGTCCCGCAGCTCGAGCTCGAGGGGCTCCTGCGGGACCTGGGCGAGGAGCGCCTGGCCGGTCGTATCGCGCGGGTGATCAAGGAGTCGGTGCCGCTCGAGACCACGCTGGAGCTCGCGGCGGCGGTGGAGCGCGCCGTGGGGCGGCACCGCGACGGCAAGCACCACCCCGCGCGCAGGACGTTCCAGGCGCTGCGGATCGCCGTGAACGACGAGCTGGGGAAGGCCGAGCGAGCCCTCCGGTGGGTGGCCCCGCGCCTGGCACCCGGAGGGCGTATCGCCTGCATCACCTTCCACTCCGGGGAAGACCGCGTGGTGAAGGAGGTCTTCCGCGAGCTCTCGCAGGACGGAGGACCGCTGGAGATCCTCACGCGCCGCCCGCTCGAGTGCAGCGAAGCGGAGGCGCGCCAGAACCCGCGCGCGCGGTCGGCGAAGCTGCGGGTCGCGGAGCGCCGCGTGGTCACGGAGGACGACTGGCCCTCCTGGAAGAAGCGGCGGCGGCAGCGCTTCACGCTGAGCGATCCCGAGCCGTGACCGTCGCGTACGTGCTCACGGAGTTTCCGTCTCTCACGGAGACCTTCGTGAGCGCCGAGGTCAGGCTGCTGCGAGCTCGAGGCGTGACCGTGGTGCCCTTCTCGCTGCGCGCCCCGCGTTTCCCCGGGGATCCTACGGTCGCCGCAGAGGTGGGCTGGCGGGGACAGGGGCCAACCCACGGGGAGGGGCTACGCGCCCTGCGCCGCTTCGGGAGCGGGGCGCGGGCTACGGCGCTCGAGTTCATCGAATCCCAGCGCGTGGCGCCCCTCGAGTGGGCCTTCGCGCTCGCGGTGCTGCCGAAGGCGGCCGCGATCGCCGCGCGGTGCCGAACACTTGGCGTCACGCACGTGCACACGCACTTCGAGCGAGGCGCAGCGATCCTGGCGGCGCTCGTCGGCGCGCTCGCGGAGCGGCCGTGGAGCTTCACCGCGCACGCGTTCGGGCTATGGACCAGCCACCCGGAGGCCCTCCGCGAGCGGGTGCGACGGGCCGCCTTCGTCCGCTCACCGCACTCGGCCGCCACGATCGCGATCCGCGCATTGGAGCCGGCAGCCCGCGTGCTGGAGGTGGTGACTCCGCTCGAGCTCGACCGGTTACCGCAGCGGCGGCAGCCCGACGGGACGCTGCTCGCGATCGCCCGTGCGGTCCCGAAGAAGGGGCTCGACCTCTTGCCCGGCCTCGTGGATCACCTGCGCCGGCGGGGCGTCGCGGTGCGCCCCCGGGTCATCGGGCCCGGCGGGGAGCCGCTGCCGCACACCGAGACACTGAAGGCGCTGGCTGGCGCGTCGTTGTTCGTCGCCCCGTGCCGCGTCGCTCCGAACGGTGACCGAGACGGCCTGCCGCTCGCGCTGCTCGAGGCGGTGGCGATCGGCGTGCCGGCCTTCGCCACCCGAATGGCCGGGATCCCGGACCTCATGGCCCCTCACCTCAGCGAGCACCTCGCCGAGACCGAGGACGTGGTGCAGCTGAGCGACCGCATCGCCCGGGCGCTGTCGCAGCCGGAGAGGCTACGGGACCGCGTGGACGCGGCGCGCGAGGACGCTCGCCGGCGTTATGGCCCAGAGGTGCTGGAGCCGCTGGGCGCCGCCTTCGCGCAGCCCTGAGCGGCCTCGGCGAGCTCGCGGAGCCCCTCCTCGACCGTGACTCGCGGCGTGTAACCGAGCTCTCTGCGGGCCTTGGAATCGACCACGGTGACCTCCTCGCCCACGAGCTTCAGGGCCATCCGTGTGAGCGGCGGCGCGCCGCGGAGGCGCAAGACGCGCCACAACGACTCGCCGACCGCCGCCAGGATCCGGGCCGCCCACAGCGGCAAGACGCGCTCGCCTGGTGGCGCACCGGCTGCGCTCAGGATGCCGCCGAGCAGCTCCTTCATGGGCCGCGGCGGGCCATCCGTGAGGTAATACACCTCGCCCTTCTTCCCGCGCTCCGCGGCAACGAGCATGCCCTCGATGCAGTTGGCCACGTGGCAGCTGGAGGTGAGGTGGAGCCCCCCACCCAGCCACGCGAACTGTCCGCTCTTGACCTTGGCGACCAGCTTGGGGAGCAGGCTCGTGTCGCCGAGACCCCAGATGAAGCGCGGGCGCACGATGACCGCGTCGAGGCCCTCGCCGAGGCCGCGGTGTATCACCTCCTCGGCCTGGCGCTTGGACTCGGCGTAGTGGCCCAGCGCGCGGGCGGGCGGAGGCACCGCCTCATCCACGCGGACCATGGGCCGACCGGCGAGGATCGCCTCGGTGCTCACGTGCAGGAGCCGCGCGCCGGCAGCCCGCGCCGCACGCGCGACGTTTCGGGTTCCTTGGACGTTCGCCGCTAGGAAGTCCTCCCAGGGCCCCCACTCCTCCGCCAGGGCGGCACAGTGGTAGACGAGCTGCGCCCCGCGGGCCCCCGCCTCGAGCGCCTTCGGGTCGTCGAGGTCGCCCCGGACCGCGCGCGCCCCGAGCGCCTCGACCGCGCGCACCGCCTTCTCGCTGCGGGCCAGGGCATGCACCTTGTGGCCCCGCTTCACCAGCTCGGCGATGAGGCGCCCCCCAAGGAACCCAGAGCCGCCGGTTACGAACGCCTGCACAGCACCCCCGCGAGCCCAAGGGCCAAGAGCCAGAAGGCGGTGGCGAGCGGCGGGCGCGGACGCGCGCTACAGCCGCCGGCGTCGGACACGACCGGCGAGGTGTCGCCGGACACGACCGGCGAGGTGTCGTCGGGGACCTCGACGGCGTCCGGCACCGGAGACACGTCTCCTCCTGGGGGCTCCTCGGCGCAAGCGTCCTCGCACGGCGGATCGCCGACGCTGCCACCGACGGGGATGTGGGGGCGCGCCAGCGGCGAGACGCCCAGCTCCCCGGGAGCCCGACGGGGCAGCGCGCGCAGCATCCAATACGCCGACAGGAGATCTCCTCCCGGCAGCATGCGGCCGGGGGCGCCGGGGTCGTTCACCTCGAAGGGGTCGGAGCGCGCGTCGAAGTTGGACGTGGGCCGAATCCGGGGAGACAGCGCGGCGGTGGCGATGACCTTGCCGGCCCGATTGAGCGAGGGATCCAGGGTGAGCTCAGTGCCGTCCAGAGCCAGGCAGCTGCCCGCGACGAGCTCCACGTCGTCGCAGTTGAGCCGGGACGCCGCGAGATAAGGAGCCAGGGTGAACTCGCCGAGGAGCGCGGCCGCTTCGGCCGTGAGCTCATCGAGATCCACGGTCCGGTCCGCGGTGGCCACGACCAGCGCGTGGAAGAACGGCTGCTTCAAGTGTCTCGCTGCGCGCGCGTCGGCGCCGTTGAAGAAGCCCTCGAGCAGCGCCCGTTGCAGCACCTCCCGGATCGCCGGGTCGGTCTCGTAGCGGAGCGCCCCGTACAGCGCCAAAGCGGCCATGTTCACGCCAGAGAAGTTGGTGCCGGGCCCGGCGAAGACGCCCATGGTCTCCGGCTGGTCGGGGATTGCCCCGAGCCATCCGCGGCGGCCGTAGAGCTCTCCGTAGAGGTAGTCCTCGAGCGCGGGGTCTCGGCTCACGTGCCACAGTGTGGTGACGATCCCGAGCGACATCAGGAGGTTGAACGGGTTGGCGATCCCGGCCTCGGGCGGAAACCAGATGCCGTCGAGCCCGGACGGATGAAGGTCGTGGTGCTGTGTCGGGCGCCCGTCCGCGTCCATGATCACGAGGTCGTAGCTGTGTTTGCCGCCGTCCAGGGTCTGGAACTCGTGCGTCTCGCGCAGCATGCCGCCCACGGCCGCCGCGTCAGCTCGCAGGCGCTCGACCAGGCTCGGGTCGAAGTTGGGATCGTCGGCGATGACGTCGTAGAGAGCGCCCATGGCCGTGACCCAACCGATGAGCTGGTCCTTCGAGCACGAGTCCTCCCACGACCACACCCCTGGGGGGAGCGCGCCCTTCGAGTTGTCGGCCCGCGGCGTCCCGTTGTTCTTCTCCGCCGGGAGGGGATCGCCGTTCGCGTCGAAGAGCGGCACGGGCTCGCGAAGGTCCGAGAGCGGGATGGGCGGAGCCGCGGGGTCTTCCGGGACGAGGCGCTGGATGCCGCGCGCGACGCGGCCCGGCTCGCCGGTGATCGCGACCGCAACGTGAACGGCCAGGAGCGCCCGCTCCACGGCGCGACGCGCCGCAGTCAAGGCAGCCTCGGATGCGCCCTCTTGGCGGAGCGCCACCAGGCGGTGCGCGGTGGCGAGGGCGGCGGTGGCCCCACGCAGCCCCACGCCGCCGGGTCCCGAGTAGTCCTGGACGTAGTCGTAGACGTGCCCTGTGAGTTCGCCCGAGAGTGCGAAGGCCTCGAGGGCGGCCAGGGCCGCTTCGTCGCGATGACCGACGTCAATCCCGATGCCGTATGGCGCCGCGTGGACCTCATGGAAGAGGCGGTCGTGTGCTTCGAGTTGACTGTGGAGCTCCGGGAGCGCGTCGCGGGGAAGGAAGACATCCGGTCCCGCGGCGAGCGCCAGCAGCGAGCAGGTGGAGAGCGCTAGTGAGTGCATCCGACGGAGTATGCGGCGGACGCGGACGGCGGTCGACAACCGGCCCGAAGGCGTCAGCGCCGGCCGCTGGGCGCCCCGTGGCGCGGCCCTTCGCCGAGCTTTACGACCGCTTCGGGCCTGGACTAGACTCCGCGCCCTCACACCGCCGCGGCGGCAGCATAAGGGGGCTCCGAGATGAAGAATGTTTGGACGACTGCGTTCGTGGCAACGGCCCTGGCGGCTGCTGCAGGCTGCAAGAAGGACGGCGAGGCTGGCGCCGCGGGCGGCGGCAAGGCCGTCACCTGCGAGGCTGCCATCGACAAGATGATCGAGTGCGGCGGCGAGCGGTCGGCGAAGCTCAAGGAGAAGCGCGCCGAGGTGATGAAGGAGTGTGAGGAAGAGGTCGCCAAGGGCGACAAGCGCGACCTCGAGTCCGTCGGCAAGTGCATCGACAAGTCGTGCGCCGACTTCGAGGGCTGCGTGAAGGAGGCCAACAAGGCCGCCCGTCGCGACAAGGACATGGCCAAGATCAAGGAGGCCACGGAGAAGGGCGAGTTCGAGGGCGTGTCCTGGACCTGCGAAGAGGCGGTCAAGGACAACAAGGACCAGGAGATGGTCACCGCTTGCAAGGCGCTCACCACGAAGGCCGTCACCACGCTCACGGAGACGGTGACGAAGTTCCGAGACGAGGGCACGAAGGACGAGAAGTACATTTGCAGCGACCTCGAGCGCTTCGCGAAGCAGGTCTCCGAGGACGAGGAGAAGAAGGCCAAGGCCCTGTGCGAGGACCTCCGCACCTCCGAGGACGTGAAGAAGGTCCTCGACGAGACCAAGAAGCTGGCCACGGAAGAGGCCGGCAAGGTCAAGCTCCCGTGGGAGTGCAAGTCCACCTACGAGGACCTCAAGAAGTCGACCTCGGAGTGGGGCAAGACCAAGGCCAAGGACGTGCTGGACGCCTGCTACACGAACCTCGCCAAGGTCGTCGTGACCAAGCTGCGTGATGCCGGCGCCGGGGATCCCGGCTTCATCTGTTTCGATGTCGAGAAGCTCGCCGCCTTCGTCTCTCCCGAGGAGGAGACCTGGGCCAAGCTCGCGTGCCAGGAGGTGAAGGTCGCCAAGGAGTTCACGCAGGTCCGCGAAGAGGTGAAGAAGGCCATCGCAGAGGCCACGGCCGATGGCTCGAAGGCCCAGGTCCCGTTCCAGTGCGACTTCGCGATCGAGCAGGCCGAGAAGGACATCGCCGGGTCCGAGTGGGGCAAGGCGCAGATCGCCGAGGTGGCCAAGGCCTGCTACGTGGAGCTGGGCAAGGTCGTGCTCGAGAAGAAGACGGCCGACATGAAGTACGGCTGCGACTTCAACGTCCAGAAGGTCGTGGACGGCGCGAAGAAGCACCAGCTCACGGATCCGGCGCTGGATCCGCTCCTGGCGCACGAGAACGTGAAGGCGCACTGCATCAAGGCGCAATAGTCCCCCTGGACCCCGCGGTTGCATGACGGGGGCCTCGAGCCCCCTCGCCGCGCTCGTGTCCGCCCGGTTGCAACGCCCCGCGTAGGCCACTACCTTCGCGCGCCGTGCGCCTGCTCCTCACCAACGACGACGGAATTCATGCCGAGGGCCTCGCCGCCCTCGAGCGACTCGCCAGCGAGTTCGGCGAAGTGACCACCGTCGCTCCGGATCGGGACCGAAGCGCGATAGGCCAGGCGATCTCGCTCACGCGGCCGCTACGCCTCAAGCGGCACGCGGAGCGCCGCTGGGCTCTGGACGGCGGGACCCCTACAGACTGCGTCTACGTGGGCCTCCACCATGTCCTCGCGGGTGAGCTGCCCGACCTCGTGCTGTCCGGCATCAACCCCGGCCCCAACCTCGGCTGGGACGTCCTCTACTCCGGCACCGTCGCCGCCGCGCGCGAGGCGGTGCTCCAGGGGGTGCCGGGGATCGCGTTCTCGATGCTGGGCAGCTCCCAGGGCTTCCCCTACGAAGAGGCGTTCGAGGTGATCCGTCAGGCGATCCGCCTCGCGATCGAGTGTCCGCCGCCAGAACACACGTTCCTCAACGTGAACCTGCCCAACCCGAGGATCGGCCCCATCCACGGCCTCGAGGCCACCTGCCTCGGCCACCGCTACTACTCGAAGGAGGTCGAGGTTCGCCGCGACCCGCGAGGAGGCGAGTACCTCTGGATCGGCGGGCGAGACGTCTTCATGCCCGACATCCCCGGCAGCGACTGCAACGCCGTACGCGCCGGATGGGCCTCCGTCACGGCGCTCGGCTGCGACTCCACCCACTCAGGCCACGCCGCCGCCCTCGCGACGCGCCTCCGCCCCAAAGACCACCCGTAGGAGCTCCTGTGTCCGACCCTCGCGCCGCCGTCATTCGAGCCGCCATCCGCGACGTGCCCGACTTCCCGAAGCCCGGCATCCTGTTCAAGGACATCGCCCCGATCCTGGAGCAGCCCGGCGCCTTCGCCGCAGCCATCGATCTGCTCACCGAGCAATACGCGGGCGCGGGCGTCGAGCGCGTCGCGGGCCTCGAGAGCCGCGGCTTCCTGTTCGGACCCAGCCTGGCCGCGCGCCTGGGCGTGGGTTTCTCGATGCTGCGCAAGAAGGGCAAGCTGCCGGGCGCCAAGGTGGGCGTGGACTACGCGCTCGAGTACGGCACCGACCGAATCGAGGCCCACGCAGACACGGTGAGCCCCGGCATGCGGGTCCTGCTCGTGGACGACCTGCTCGCCACCGGCGGCACCGCCGCCGCCGCAATCCACCTCCTCCAAGGGGTGCTAGAAGCCAAAGTGATCGGCGCCGCCTTCGTAGTCGAGCTCGCCTTCCTCAACGGACGCCAGCGCCTCTCCGCCCCCGTCCACTCGCTCGTTACCTACTAGGTTCGGCGTCCGCACCGGCGCCAGCGCCAGCGCCAGCGCCAGCGC
>SXOO01000059.1 GCA_005776725.1 Pseudomonadota bacterium
CCGCCTCGAGGGCGCGCGGGCGCTGGGGGCGTGGTCCCTCGGCCCCCCCGAGGCCGACGCGCTGCTGCGCCTCTCGGAGGACCCGGATGAGGCCGTTCGGGGCGCCGCCGCGGACGCCTTGGGTCGCCGGGCGGGCGAGCTGCGCGCGGTCCTCCGCGCGCGCCTCGACGGCGGTGTAGCGCTGCGGCGAACGGTGGTGCGGGCGCTGCGCCGCGATCCGGACTCCGTCAGCGTGCTCGTCGAGCGGTCGGACGATCAGGACGCTGTGGTGAGGCACGGCGTCTTGTGGGCAGTTCGCGACCACGCCACTCGCCTCCCGTTGATCGACGACGGGCGGCTCACGCCGGTGGCGGACGACGTCTTGGAGCGCCTCGATCGGCGCCTCATCGACGCGGACGCCGACGTTCGCGGGATCTGCGCCGAGGCCCTCGGGGCGCTGGGTCGGCAGATGCCGATCCGCGTGGCCACCCGGGTTCGCCTGGTGGGCCTCCTCGGCGATCTCGAGGCGCGTGTGCGGATCGCCGCCCGCGGCGCGCTGGGCGTGGTCGGCAACGACGGCCTCTCCGAGTGGCTCGGCTGGGCCGAGGACGTGCGGGCGCGGAGGCTCTGGCGGCTCTCCGAGGTGCTCCCCCTTGGCGCCGATAAGCCCGAAGCCGCCGCGCTGCTCGCTCACGCGCTGGACCTCGACACGGCGGGAGGCCGGGCGTGGCGCGAGGCGTTGGCCCGGCAGCTGTCCGGTCAGCCAGGCAGCCTGCCGCTTCACGCCTTGGCGCGCGCCATCGGCGACACGGACCCCTGGGTGCGCGAGGCCGCCACGCTGAGCCTGGTTCACGAGGCCGCGCGCCCGGTGGCGGGGAGCCTGCGTCGAGCGGCCCGAGAGACGGCCACTGCGGTCCGCGTGGCCGCGATTCGCGCCTTGGCGGCGTGCGCACCCGACGAACCAGAGCCCATCCTCGCCGCGCTGGACGACCCGATGGTCGAGGTCCGCCTCGCGGCCGCCGAGGGGCTCGGCGCCTGCACCGCCGTGGCGTCTGCTGTGGTATCCGCGCTCGTCGCCCGCCTGGCCGCGCCCGACCTCGGTGTCGTGGCCGCGCGGTCTCTGGGGCGCCTGGGGCAGTCGGCGACGCTGGTCGCCGCCCTCGACAGTGCGCAGGGCGATGCGCGTGTCGCAGTGGCAGCCGGCCTCGCGGCCCTGCCTCCCGAGGCCGTGGACGGCCCCACGCTGGCGGCGCTGATCTCGCTGGCCACGGAGCCGGTTCCTGCGCTCCGAGTGGCGGCTGTGGCCGGGCTCCTGTCACGTGGGGGCGAGCCGGGCGAGGTCACCGTGTCGCGCCTCGTTCGCGACGATCCGAGCCCTGAGGTTCGTCTCGCGGCGATCACCGCGCTCCACTCGGCGCCTCGGCTCGGAGCAGCAGGTCGCTCGGCGCTTCGCGCGGCCCTGGCGGACCGGGATCCGCGCGTGGCGGAGGTCGCTCGGGCGGCGGCGCGTGGGACGCCCCTCGAGCGGGCGCCCGATCTGCTCGATCGCCGACGCGCCTCGGCCCTCGTCGACGAGGCGGGGGTCGACGCGCTGCCCGCGCTCCTCGTAGCGCTGCACGACGAGCGCTTCGGCGCGGACGACACGGAGCGGCGTCGAGCCGTCGCGTCGGCGCTGGCCACCCTCGCGACCCGCTTTCCGGGGGAGCGCGAGGCGGTGGTGTCAGCCCTCGCGCTGCGGTTGGCCGATGCGCTGCCCGGGGTTCGCGGAGCGGCCGCACGGGCGCTGGCTGCCCTGGCTGAGCGCCACGTGGCGCCGGTCCTCGCAGAGCTGCTCGTTAGGGCCGAGCGGGACGAGCGGCGCGAAGTGGCGCTGGCGCTCTCGATGCTGGACTCCGGAGCGCTTGGAGCGGTCGCGGTCAGAGACCCGGACGCCGCTATTCGGGAATGCGTAGCGCGCGCCACTAGCGACCGAGGCCACTTGCAGCTGCTACTCGACGACGCGGAGCAAGGTGTGGCGGACGCCGCGGCGGAACGCCTCGCCGCGCTCGGTGAGTCCTCCCTGCTCAGCCTGGTCTTCGAGGGATCAGAGGCCGTGGGCCCTCGGAAGCAGCGCGCGGCCCTGCTCGCCTTCGCCACACTCGGGGACTGGCCAGCGGGTGTCAGCCGGGCGGTGACCGCGGCGCTGGGTGATGGCGACCCATCGGTGCGCACCACCGCCGTTCGCGTTCTCGGGTTGACCGGACGCTCCCCGTCAGAGGCTCTGGCGCGCCTCGAGGGCGACGGCGACGACGGGGTCCGATGGGCCGCCGCGATCGCCGTCACCGAGCTGCTCCGGCGCGCCCCGGGCGACGCCTCCTTGCGTGACGCTCTCGAGCTGGCGCTGGTGGACTCGTCCCCCGAGGTGGTCCGGCAAGCGGAGGCGGCGCTCAGCGCAGGTCAGGACCTGAGCGGCGCCGCCGTGGAGGCGCTCAGCGCCGTCCGCGCCGAGCGGTGGTCCGCGCTCGTGGCCTTGGGCCCGCAGGCGCTGCCCTGGTGTCGTCGGGTCCTCCGGGAGCGAGCCACCGACCGGGCGTCGGTGGGCCGGCGGGTCGGGGTCCTCGACGCGCTCTCCCGCAGCCGGGCTGAAGGCGCCGACGAGCTGGTCGCGATCGCCTCGGCGGACAAGGCCGTCAGAGTGCGTGAGGGCGCCGCCAGAACCGCTGCCACGCTGGCTGAGCCGTGGGCTGCGTTGGATCTGCTCGCAGGTGATCCGGTCACGACCGTGCGCGTCGAGGTCTGCCGCGTGCTCGGGGATCGCGGCGGTGAGCCGGCCGTCGAGCGGCTCTCACTGCTGCGCCACGACGGCGCCGCGGACGTCCGATTGGCGGCGGCCGTTGCCCTCGCGGGTCCCAAGACCAGCGCGGTGACCAAGGTCGCCGAGCTGCTGAACGACCCGGATCCCGAGGTCAAGCTCCACGCGTGCCAGCTCCTCGAGGAGATGGGGCACCCGGGGGGGATCGAGCCGCTCATCGTGACGCTGGGCGACGCCAACCCGCGAGTCCGTCACGGCGCTCGTCGGGCGCTGATCTCCCTTGGCTGGACGCCTGTTGGGCATCGCGTCACGGCCGACTCTCGCGGTTATGCCTGGTGGACGTCGCGAGCCGAGTGGCAAGCCTCGGGGGCCGGCGAGCGCGAGGCGCTCGAGGGCGCGCTTCGAGCCACGGACCCGAGCGTTCGGCGCGACGCCGCCGAGGGCCTCGAGCTCCTCCGCGACAGCAAGTCGCTCCCGGCGCTCTTGGGGTGTCTCGAGGACCCCGATGCCGGGGTTCGCGAAGCCGTCGGCGCCGCCGTGCTCACGCTCACCCGCGAAGCACCGTCGGATCCCTCCATCCGGGCACAGGCGCTGGTGTACTCGGGGGACCCTGCCGCGGCCGTGGCGCTGGGTCCGGTAGCCGCGCTGCCGCTCGCGCGCGCCATCACCCAAGACGCCGAGCGGAGTGCGGCTCGGGGCAGCGCCGGCGAGCCGTCCGGAGACTCCACGTCGCGGGGGCAGGCGGCCTTGGACGCGGTGGGGGCTGGGCCCTTCGACCCCGGTGAGGGTCGCGCCGCGCTGGAAGCAGCCCTCCTTCGGGCCGTCCAGTCGGGCTCGCCGGTCCGCGTGGCGCGCGCGGCGCTGGCGATTCGGGCCACCCGCCTGGGGGCGCCGCTCATCCGCCGCCTCAGCGACCCTGCCGCGGCGCTCGCTGGCGCGTCGGCCAGTGGCGCGGAGGTCGAGGAGGTGGCGCGCGCCGCGGCGAAGCTCGGCGCCGAGGTGGAGCTCTTCGACGCGCTTCACGCGGCGCCGCTTGCGCTGCGTCGACGCTTGGCGCTCGCTTGCCGTGAGCTGCCACGGGCGGCGTCGGCGTGTGAGCGAGCCCTCGGTGCGCTGGTGGGCGAGCCGGACCTCGACGTGCGCGCGGCGTTGGTGGCGGCCGCATGCCGACACGGCGACGCCACCCGCGTCACGGACTTGATCGGGATCGCGGCCTCCGATGCCTCGGCGGCCGCCCGCGAGGCGGCGGTGGTCTGGCTGGGGGGCTACGCGGCGTCGCCGGGCGTTCGGGACGCGGTGGTGCTCGCGCTGGGCGACTCGAACCCAGAGGTTCGGCGTGCCGCGCTGGGCGCCCTCGGCGAGGTCCCGAGCGATCCGCGCGCGGCGGCCGCGGTCGCGTTGGCGAACGGCCGTCACGAGCTGTTGGTCACGTACGATGAGGCGGCGATCGGCGCGCTCGAGCGGGGCCTCTCGGAGCCGGGGGACGACCCCGAGGTCGCAACCCGCCGCGCCGCCTGCGTGCGCACGGCGGGTCGCCTGGTCTTCGGGCAGCGCGACGGTGCTGCCGGGCTTCGCGCCGTGCCCGCGGGCGCTGCGCTGCTCGAGCGCCTCACGCGGCTGGCCGCTGACCGCAGCGCCGTGGTCCGGGCGTCGGTCGCCGATCTCGGCGCCCCGCGTGCCGGGGACGGAGACCGCGATGACGGTGATCTTTCCGCATTCGACGCCGCCCTGCGGGGGCTCCTCGCGGACGACGACGCGCGTGTTCGCCGGCGCGCGGCCACCGCGGCCGGCCTTCGGGGCGATCTCCTGGCAGTGGACGCCCTGCGAGGCCTCGCCGCTGCCGATGCCAACCCCGGCGTCCGCTTCGCGGCGCAGGAGGCGCTCGCATCGCCGGGGATGCGCGTGCTCGAGCCGCTCCTGGCATCGCTCAGCGCCGCGGATCCCGAGGTCCGGGCCGGCGCGGCGGACGCGCTGGGTGAGACCGGCTCCTGGCGTGCCGTGGACGGTCTCGCCGCGGCGCTCGCGGACGGGCTCCCCGTCGTGCGTTCGCGCATTCGCGGCGCCCTGGAGCGCCTCGGCTTCGAGCCGCTCGGCATCATCGAGCCTTCCGACGTTCCAGCCGCGGCGCGCGGCACCCGGGACCGCGTGGTGCGCTGGCTCGGGCTCAGCGACCTGGAGGCGCTGAGCAACCTCCCGCCGTCGCACGCCGACGGCCCGGCGGCGATCCAGGCGGCGCGCGAGGCAGCGCTCACCACGCTGCTCTCTCGGGCGCTGTCGGAGACCGATCGCGTCATGGCGGCGCTGGCCGTCACGGGCTCTGGCGCGCTCACGGCGGCGCTCGAGGATCCGTCGCCCTGGGTGCGCCTCGTGGCAGCGCGTCGGCACGACGTCACGGGCCACCCGGAGCTCGCGCTCATCACCGGGGCCGCGGGCTCCGCGCTCGGCGCGCACCACCTCGCGGTCGCGCCTCCGGGGAGCGAGGACACGGACGGCGGGGTCGGGGCAGATCCGGCAACGGCCGCCCGCGCGGCGCTCTGGGAGGTCGCGGTGCGCGAGCTCGTCGGCTCGCCGCTGGCACCGGAGACCCCGCTCGGCCCCGCTGTGCGCTCGCAGGAGCCCGAGACCCGTCGACGGGTCGCTGCGGCGTTGCCCGAGCTACTGCGGCGACTCCTAGCCGACCCCTCGCGCCCCGTTGCTGGGGCGGCCGAGCCGGACGGTCCCGAGGCGGGCGAAGGGGAGCTCGCCGAGGCCGCCGAAGCAGCCGCTCCCGAGGCCGACAGTGGGGCGCCCGCGCCCGCTGCGCTCGTGCGGGAGCTGCTCACGGCAGCGAGCCGCGACCCCGATGCGGGTGTTCGAGTCGGGATAGCCACCGCTCATGCCGAGCTCGCGGAGGTGTTGCCCACCCTCCCAGCGCTGCTCCTCGACCTCTCGGAGGAGGTGCGGGACGCCGCGGCCGCTGCGCTAGTCCGCCTGGACGCCAGCGAGCTGTTGCGCGCCGTCGATGCGCCTCGTGCGGGCGTCCGCCTGGCCGCGATCCGCGGCCTCGGAAAACTTCGCGAGCCCGCGCTGGCCACCGCCGTCGCCGCGGCAGTTGGCCGGGCAATGGCTGATGACGACGACGAGCCCGTGCGGGTGGGCGCGGTCACCACGGCAGCCGCGCTCCTCTCCGGGCCTCAGTCTGGCGTCTCGGGTGGTGACGCTCAGCGGCTCCTGGACGCTGTCACCCATGCCTTGTCGCGCGACGCGTCGTGGCGTGTTCGCACGTCCGCCGCGCAGTCTCTCGGGGGGATGACGCTGGCGTTCGCTGGCGCGCTTCCGCAGGAAGAGGAGACCAGGGCGCCGACCGGCCTCCGCGATGTCCTGGCCCGGGCTTGTCGGGCGTTGGAGGTGGCGCTCGCGGACGCCGACTCGAGCGTCCGAAGCGCCGCGGACCAGAGCCTCGAGCTGCTCGAGTATGCGCCGTCCGAGGGCGTTGGGGAGGGGCTCCGTCGCCTCGGGCGCGGAGATGTCGCCGGCCTCGCCGCCCTCGGTGGGGTGGTCGTCCCGCTCCTCGCCCGCCTCGTGAACGCTCGCGGCGCCGATGCCGACACGGTGGGCCGCAAGCTCCAGGCCCTCGACGCGCTCGCTCGCATCGGCGCGGACGACGGCGATCCCGCCGGAGCCGCGGAGCCGGCGCTCCTCGACGTCTCGCCGAAGGTCCGCGCTGCGGCCGTGCGCTGCCTCACGCGGCTCTGCGCCGCTGCACAGGTCGAGCCCACCATCGGCCAGCTCCTCGCGGACGTCGACCCACCCGTGCGCCGAGCCGCCGCCGCGGCTGCCGGTGCGCTCGGGCTCGCGTCGGCGGTCCCGCAGCTCGAGGCGCTCGCCACGGCAGACACCGACTCGGGGGTGCGCCTCGCGGCGGCCGCCGCCCTCGCGTCACCTGGGATCGAGCGGGTGGAGACGCTCATCAGGCAGCTGTCGTCGCCCGACGCGGACACGCGCTGCGCGGTGGCAAGTCGACTCGGCTCCACGGGCCGCGTGGAGGCGGCGACCGCCCTCGTGGCCACGCTCTCCGACACCGTCGCTATGGTGCGCCTCGAGGCGCGAGACGCGCTCCTGGCGCTCGGCTTCACGCCGGTGGGGCAGCGCGCCGAGCCTTACTCCGAGGGCTTCGCGCGCTGGCTGCTGCCCGAAGAGCTGGGTCTGGCGCCTCTCGCGGGGCGGCGCGTTGAGCCGTCGGTGATCGCGGAGACGCAGCGGGAGGGGCTCTCGAGGCTGGCGACCGCTACCGACCCCCTCGTTCGGCTCGCCGTTGCGGAGGGACTCGCGTCGCTGCGCGATGGCGGTGCCCCGGCGTTCGATGTCATCCGCGTCCTCCTCCTCGATCCCGTTCGCGCGGTGCGTCGCGCGGCGTCACGCCTGCTGGGGGCTGAGCAGCTCCACGCCGTTGGGCCCGAGGCGCTGGTGGCCGCCGGTCTGTACCGCGAGGCCGCGGCGGCGGGCGCGCTCGCGCAGCTCCTGGTGGAGCTGGGTAGCTCGGACGCTGAGCTCGCCGGCGGTCCGCGACGTGTGGCGCTGCTCCGGGCGATCGCCGAGTGCGCCGACGAGGCGGCCCTGCCAGTGCTCACCGCCGAGCTCGGTCACGCGGATGCAGCGACGCGCGCGGAGGCGGCGCGAGCTCTGGGCGTGGTGCTCATGGCCTTGGCGGCGCGCGACGCGGCCGAGGCTGAGCGCATGGCGGCCTTGCTGGACGAAGTTGGGGGGGAAGCGGCGGCCGAGGCAGGGCTGCATCCCGATGCCCCTTCGGGGGAAGTCGCCGAGACCCTCTCTGAGCGTCCTATCGGACCCGAGGGATCCGCGCCGCCCGAGGGCGAAGCCCACGCCGACCCCGCGGAGAAGGCCCCTCCGGCCAAGAAGGCCCGCCGGAAGGGCGGAGACACACCATGAGCGAAGTGCGCAACGCCGCGATCGCCGCGCTGGCCGGTCGACTCGACGACGCGGACACCAGCGTTCGGGGCGCCGCGGCCGCCGTATTGATCGGGCTCGGGGCCATGCCGGAGCGCGTCCTCTCCGGCGAGGCCACGCCGCCGGCGATCATCGCCTGGCTCGATGCCCTGGTGGTCACGCGCACAAATGATGTCCGCGCGCTGGGGCTCACCTCACACGGCGAGGCCGCGGTGCGCGTCGCGGCGCTGCGGGCCGCGGCGTCGCTGGCGCCCGCCACCGCGCTCCACGCCGCGCTGGCCGCGCTATCGCAGGATCCGAGCGCTCGGGTCCGATGCGAAGCGGCGAGCCTGCTCCCGGAGCTGCCGGCTCCCGAAGAGGGCGACGATCCTCGCCCGACGGCGCTGCTCTCGTCGCTTGGGGATCCTGCCGTCCGGGAGGACGCGCTGCGCTCGCTGACGCGGCTGGGCTGGACGCCGGACTCGCCCGGCGGCGTGGCGGCGCTCGCGCTGGCGCGGCGGGACCTCAAGGCGTTGACCGAGGTGGGTGAGGACGCGGTCCCCGTGCTCGTGGGGGCGCTCCGCGACCGCGACGCAGACAAAGACAGCGTCGCGACCCGCGCATTCGCGTGCGAGGCCCTGGGGCGGATCGGGGCAGCCAGCGGCGTCGCGGCCCTCGACGCGGCGCTCTCCGACGTGGGCGCGCCGGTGCGGGCTGCAGCGGCCCGCGCCCTCGCGCCGATGGGCGCGCTCGTCCCCGACAGCAGCCGCGCGTCGCTGGTCGCTCGGCTCCGCGACGACGTCAGTGCGCTGGTGCGCCGTTCGGCGGCAGCCACCCTGGGCGTACTCGCCGAGGGGACAGCGGTGCCGACGCTGCGGCTCTCCGCCAAGGGCGACCCGGATCCGTCGGTTCGGTTCGCGGCTGGCGAAGCGCTCGCGCACATCGGCGAGACGGCGATGCTCATGGAGTCGCTCAAGAACCCCGAGGCAGAGGTGCGGCGGTCGGCGGCGGTCGCGCTCGGGGAGCTCAAGGCCGAGGAGGCGATCGATCCGCTCATTGGCGTCCTCGGGGATGGCACCACTTCCGTTCGGGCGGCCGCGTTCGCGGCGCTCGAGGCGATCGGCTGGGTCCCCGTGGGCGTGAAGCGCTCGCCGGACGATCCCCGCTACGGCCGCTGGATGACCCGGTCCGAGCAGGAGGCGCGGAGCGGGCAGGTGGCCGGCGAGTCGGTGCTCGAAGCGCAAGCCCGACTTCTCGAGGGCGACGTGGCCTCGTCGGACGCGCTCGTACGGCAAGCCGCCCTCGAGGCGCTTGGCCGAACCCGCAATCCCGCGCTGGGCCGCGTCGCCGAAGGCCGGCTCCCCGACGACGCGCCGGGTGTTCGCCGCGCGGCGGCCGAGGCCCTGGAGGCGCTGGGGGTCACCCCGTCGTCCAGCGACGGCCGCGCCCGACAGTTGGTGGCGCTGGGGCGCGTCGCTGTCGCCGGTGCGCTCGGTCGCGGCGCCATCCCTGCGCTGCTCCAGGCGCTGCAGGGTGTCCCCGCGCCGATCCGGGTCGACGCCGTGAGGGCTCTCGGGGGCGTGTTCACCAGCGAGCGAGCGGCGTCTCCCGGAGCCGCGATCGCGCCGCCCGAGCCGGACATCGAGACACAGCCTGCCGGGGAGCCGGTAGACGAAGCTCGAGAGGAGACGCAGCTCCCGCCGGACCCCACCCCCGAGGGTGCCCAGCCAAACCATGAGGCGTTGCAGCTTTCGGAGGAGCAGGCCTCGGGGGACGCCGCGGTAGAGCCGGCGGCGCCAACGCCCGTCCACGGGTCGCAGGTGGCGGTCGAGCCGGCCGTCGTCGAGTCACTCCTCCGCACCTCGGTGCCGGACTCGGCTGCCGAGGTGCGCGCGGCGGCCATCGAGGTCCTCGCGGCGCTCGCCATATTAGACCCGGCGCAGGCGGCGGACGCGGCGCTCGAGGCGGCGGACGCGGCGCTCGAGGACTCGGCGCTGGAGGTGCGCACCGTGGCCGCTTCTGCGCTGGTGGCGCTGGGGGCGCCGGGGCAGCGCGCGCTCCTCTCGCGGCTCGAGAGCGGCTCGGATGGGGCGCGCGAAGCGGCGGCCAGCGTCCTGGCAGACACGCTGGGCGCAACGGGCGACCGCGTCATCGTGCTCGACGCGCTCATCGGACGGCTCGGCGCCGACCCGGCGCCGGCGGTGCGCGTGGCGTGCGCGTACGCCCTCGCTGCTGGCCGGGATGCGGAGCGGGCTTGCGCGCCGCTGCAGGTAACGCTCGAGCGCGACCTCGAGTGCGAGGTCCGCCGGGCAGCTGCGCTGGCGCTGGGGCGGCTCGGGGACCCGGGTTCCCGGCAAGCGCTCATTCAGGCGTTGGGCGACAGCTACGCGGTGGTCCGCGACGCGGCCCTCGCGGCCCTAGCCACGTTCGGCTGGTCGCCTCAGGGGGGCGTAGCCGTGGCGATGCTCGCGCTGGCGGCGGGCGACTTCAAGACGCTCGGCGGCTGCGGCGCCGCCGCGCTGCCGTTGCTCCAACAGACCCTGAGTGAACGCGGGCTCGACCGGATCACCATCGAGCGACGCGTCCGCGCGGTGGAGACGGTCGAGGCCATCGTGCCCGGGCTCGAGGCCACGGACGGCGAAGGTCCTGCCGTGCCGCTCCTGCGCCTCGCGCTCACAGACGCCTCGTGGCGGGTGAGGCGCTCCGCGGCGTCTGCCGCCCAGCGCCTGCAGGTCACGGCGTTGCGCGACGACCTGCTCGACATCGGCTCCCGCGACGAGAGCGAAGCGGTGCGCTGCGCGGCCCTCCGGGCCCTGGGTCGCGTGGGCCATTCCGGGCAGGTAGACGCGCTTCGCGGGCTCGCCTCCGGCGATCCCAGCCCCGAAGTGCGCCTCGCCGCTAGCCAGGCGTTGGCGGGCCCGGCGCTCGGCGAGATCGCCCCCCTGCTCGTGGCGCTCATCGCCCTAGAGCCGGAGGTGCGCCGTCAGGCCGCGGAAGAGCTCGGTGAGGTGGGCAACCCCCGGGCGATCGATCCCCTCCTGCTAACGCTCGGAGACGCCACCGCGGCCGTGCGTCACGCGGCCCGCGCCTCGCTCTCCCGACTCGGCTGGGTGCCCGTGGGTGTGCGCGCCCACCCGGGTGCCGCGGGCTACGACCGGTGGGTGCTGCGCTCCGAGCTGTTTCCGGCCACCGACGCCACGCCGCAGCAGGAGGTGCTCGAGGCCGCTCGGGAGCATCCGGATCCGCGCGTGAGGGAGGCGGTGGACGAAGCCTTGAGGCACCGAGCGCTGGAGCCGGGTTGAGCGACAGCATAGCTGCGAGTCGAGCGAGGCCCATCGGGGGGCCCAGCCTTGCGGTGGTCGCCGTGGCCTTCGTGGCCTCGGGCGCTGCCGGCATCATGTATCAGACCGTCTGGGTCCGGGCGTTCGGCAACATCTTCGGCAACACGGTCCATTCGGCCGCTGTGGTCACCTCGCTGTTCATGGGCGGCCTCGGCTTGGGCGGGTGGTGGTTCGGGCGCTACGCCGACCGGATCTCCCCGTCGGCGGGTCCGTCGGGGCTCTTTCGCGTCTACGCCCTACTCGAGGTGGCGATCGGCCTCCTCGGCGTGCTCGCGTCCCAGGCGCTGCCGCTGTTCGAGCCGCTCTCGGGCCTGGCCAGTGGGTATTCGCTGGGCGATGACGGCCTCTACCATCCCACGGCGCTCACCCACGTATTCCGTTATGGGGCTGCGGCGCTGCTGCTCCTCCCCATCACCTGCTGCATGGGGGGCACACTCACGGTGCTCGTCCGCGCGCTCGTCCGCGAGCGGGCGTCGGACGCCGGCCCACGCATCGGCCTCTTGTATGGAGTGAACACGCTTGGCGCCGCGCTCGGGGCCTTCCTCGTGGACGGCTGGTTCATCCCCACGCTCGGCATCAAGGCGACGCAGTCTTCGGCTGCGCTGGTCAACCTGGTCGTGGCCCTCGCCGCGCTCGGGTGGGCTCGCTCTGCGCGGACGGCGTCCACGGCCGTCGTGCTCCCCGACGCCGCTTCGGAACGCGCCGACTTCCCATCCGAGGGATCTTCCACCCCGGGCAACGACGCGCCTGCTCCCAGCTCCAAACGGGTGCTCGGGGCAGCGGCCGTCGCCCTGGCGCTCTCCGGTTTCGCTGGGATGGGCTTCGAGATCCTGTGGTTCCGCAGCCTCGGCGCCGCGCTCGGTAGTCATCGATCCACCTTCGCGTTGCTCCTCACCACGATGCTCCTCGGGCTCTTCCTCGGTGCGCTGATCGGCTCGACGCTGGTGCGCCGCCTCAGGGGGGCGGCCTCGCTGGCGGGCGCGTTCGCGGTGGTTCAGGGGCTCGTAGTCACGTCTGCACTCTTGTGCCTTGCGGGTTACGAGCTCTCCGACTACCTCGACCCGGAGCTGGTCCAGCGCCACGCCAGCGGGAGCGAAGGTGGGCGGCGCCTGGTGGAGACCTGGTTGTCTCTGCGCCCCATTCTCGCCATGGTGCTTGGCCCCGCCATCTTCATGGGGATCGCGTATCCACTTGCGAACGCTGCGGTTCAAGAGGCGCTCTCCGAGGTGGGCACGCGCGCTGGGCTGCTCTATCTCGTCAATACTGTCGGCGGGATCGCCGGCTCCCTGCTCACCGGGTTCATCTTCATCCCCTGGTTGGGGATGCAGGCTACAGCCAGCGTCGTCGGCTGTGTCGCCCTCCTCGCTGCGGCGCCGCTCCTTGTGGCGTCTCGGACGGCGCGTGTGGCGCCCATCGCCGGGCTCGGTCTCGGATGTGCCGGTCTGGCCGCGTTCCTGCTCCTGCCCGGCGACCACCTGCTCGGACGCCTCGCGACCGTGCACATCGTGAACGAGCGGGTGGTGACCACGAGCGAGGGCCCGATCGAGCTCATCGCGGTCAGCGAGGCGCCCACGGGCGAGCGGACTCTGTGGACGAACGGCCACCCCATGACCGGCACCCACTATATGGCGCAGCGGTACATGCGCGCGTTCGTGCATGTGCCGATGCTGATGCACCCGAGCCCCGAGCGGGTCCTGGTGATCTGCTTCGGGGTGGGCAACACGGTCCACGCCGCGTCGCTCTATCCGGAGGTCAGCAGCATCGAGGTGGCCGACCTCTCGGAGCACGTCGTCCGTCACTCCACGTACTTCGAGCGATGGAACCACGGCGTCCGGAGGGACCCCCGCCTCCGAATCCACCTCAACGACGGAAGACAGCACCTCCGAACTCTGCCGGAGGCCACCCTCGACCTGGTCACGCTGGAGCCGCCACCGCTCACTCACGCCGGGGTGGCCGCGCTGTACTCGCGAGAATTCTACGAGCTCGTGCACTCACGCCTGCGACCCGGGGGCTACGTCACGCAGTGGCTGCCGATCTATCAGGTCCCGGGCGAGGTGGCCGTGGCGATGATCAAGGCCTTCATCGACGTGTTCCCCGGCGGGGTCCTGCTCTCGGGTTATGGGCGCGAGCTCATCCTGATGGGGACCAAGGGTCCGCGCGTGATCTTCGACCCTGACGCTGTAGCGGCGCGTCTCGCCTCACACCCGGCGGTCCGAGAGGATCTCGAGGCGATCGATCTCGCCCGTCTCTCTGACCTCGTGACCACGTTCGCCGGCTCCGCGGAGCGCATGAAGGCGCTGACGGAGGGCATGCTGGCTCTCACCGACGACTCGCCCATCCTCGAGTACACCCCCGACAAGCTCACGGAGGCCATCATCCCGGTGGATCTCTTCGGTCCGGACGAACTCGGAGTGTTCTGCCCGAAGTGCAAGACCGAGCGGTCGGACCTGCCGCACCTCCAGGGTCTCATTCGTCTCAATCAGGCGCTCTACCACAGCAACGTGTTCCGGGTGATCACCCGCACGCGCGAGGCCATCCATCCGCGCTTCTACGTGCGAAAGGTGAGCGCCGAGGTCGCTCGCGCCGCCTGGGCTTCCAGCGGCTATCTGCGCCGGCTCATACCAGAAGCGGTGCTCCCGCGTTGACGCCGCGCGGCGCGTCCCCGAGGCTCGACCCATCGTGCGAACCGTCCCCCTCTCGCGTTACACCTCCCCCGAGTACCTGGAGCTCGAGCAGCGGACCGTCTTCTCCCGCGCCTGGCTCATGGCCGCGCCGGCATGTCGCCTCGCGGCGCCCGGGGACTACACCGTGGTGGACATCGCAGGCGTCTCGGTGGTGGCGTTGCGCGACCTCGAGGGCACCCTCCGCGCCTACCGCAACACGTGCAGGCATCGGGGGACGGAGCTCCTGTCCGGGAGCGGCAACGTCCGTGCGATCCGGTGCCCGTACCACGACTGGAAGTACAGCCTGGACGGCCGCCTCCGCCACGTGCCGGACGAGGGCCGCTTCGAGCCGCTGGAGAAGGGCGCGCTGGGGCTCCACCCGGTGGCGGTCGAGGCCGCGTGCGGGCAGATCTGGGTGAATCTCCTCCCCGAGCCTCCTCCGCTCCTGCCGTCCCTCGCGGGGATTCACGAGGAGGTCGCCCCGTACGCGCTGCACGAGATGGTGCCCGTGGACGAACACTGGCAGCGTATCCCGTGCAACTGGAAGGCGCTGCTCGACAACGCCACCGAGAGCTACCATATCCCCAGGGTCCACGGGATGAGCGTGGGGCAACACGTCGACACCCGACCGGAGTTCCTGCGTTACGGGGACCACACGCGGCTCACGCTGCCCATCGCGCACTACGGCTTTCGCGAGGCCCTCGACCGCCTCACGGCGCGCGGCGGCCCGTATACCGACAAGCAGCTGGGCGTTCTCCACAAGTACGTGATCTTCCCCAACTTCCTCATGAACGTGTTGCCCTACCACCTCACCATCTTTCAGGTCTGGCCGGACGGGCCGGACGCCTGCCGGTTCTTCTACGGCTTCTACGAGCGGCGGGGCGCAGCTGGGCTCGAGTGGCTGCGGGTGCGGGCTACGTGGGCGGCCTCGCGTTGGATCTGGCGCGAGGACGACGCGATCGTTCGGCGCTTCCAGGCGGGGGCCCGCTCAGGGCTCGGCACCGACGCCCAGCGTTACCATGAGGACGAAGCGGCGCTCGCCCACTTCCACGACGTTCTCCAGCGTTACACGGCCGAGGCTGGCTCGCCCTGAGCCGAGCTCAGGGGGTGGCGAGTCGCAGAGGGCGCCTCAGCCACTGGTCCAGCACCACGAGGCAGGCCATGGCCTCCACGATGGGGACGGCCCGGGGCAGGACGCAGGGGTCGTGGCGGCCTTTCGCGGCGAACACGGTGGGTTGCCCGTCCGTTCGGACGGTCTCCTGGGGCTGGAAGATCGTGGCTACCGGCTTGAAGGCCACCCGCATCAGGAGAGGCTCGCCGTTCGAGATCCCACCCTGGATTCCGCCGGAGTGGTTGGTGCGCGTGGCCACTCCGGGCGCGTTCCCTGCCGACGCGGCGGGAGCGCCGGGTCGAGGGATGAACGCGTCGTTGTGCGCGCTGCCTCGCATACGCGTTCCCGCGAAGCCCGAGCCGATCTCGACGCCCTTCGCCGCGGGGAGGCCCATGGCCGCGTGCGCGAGCTCTGCGTCGAGCTTGTCGAACACCGGGTCGCCGAGGCCCGCCGGTACCCCCCGGACCGCCACCGCCACCACGCCTCCGATGGTGTCCCGCGCCTTCCGGACCTCGCCGATCAGCGCCTCCATCTGGGAGGCGACCGCGAGGTCCGGGCACCGCACCGGGGTGGCGTCCACTGCGGCGCGTGTGACGGTCAGTGGGTCGACGTCTGCCTCGAGGTCGCCCACGGTCGCCACCCAAGCAACGCACTCGAAGCCCGGGAGCTCCCGCTCCAACACCTGCCGGGCGATGGCGCCCGCCGCGACCCGTGCGACCGTCTCCCGCGCGCTGGCGCGGCCGCCGCCTCGATGATCCCGCACGCCAAACCTTGCGGCGTACGTAAAGTCAGCGTGAGACGGGCGATATAGCTCTTTCAGGTCATCGTACTTGGAGGAGTCGACGTCCTCGTTCCGGAACAAGAGCGCGAGCGCCGTGCCGGTGGTGACCCCCTCGAACATCCCCGAGAGCACCTCTGGCCGGTCGGACTCGCTGCGTGGCGTGGTGAGGCGCGACTGACCCGGTCGGCGGCGGTCGAGCTCCTCCTGAACGCGCTCCCAGTCGATTGCGAGCCCTGGCGGGACGCCGTCCAGCACCGCGCCGAGGCCGGCGCCGTGCGACTCACCGAAGGTGGTGACGCGGAATCTGTGTCCGAAGGTGTCGCCCACGGCGACTCAGCGGGTCTGGCGCGCGAGGACCGCTGCCAGCGCCTCTTTTGCGCGCGGATCCCGTGCGCATGCGACCTCGATCCCCGCCATGAGCAGGCCGAGGGGGTTGCCCGTGTCCAGCCAGCGGGCGCTGAGCTTCACGGCGCGCAGCCCTTCCTCCGCCATGAGTGAGCGCATGGCGTCGGTGAGCTGGATCTCGCCCAGCGCTCCGGCCGCGGTGGCGTCGATGTGCGCGAAGAGCGACGGCGGGAAGACGTATCGACCCACGACCGCCAGATTGGAGGGCGCCTCCTCGGGGCGCGGCTTCTCCACGAGGCCACGGACCACGTAGGTGCCGTCCGACAGCGGGTCGACGGACGCGATGCCATACTTGCGCGTCTGCTCCTTCGGGACCTCTGCCAGCAGCAGTACACCGCGTGCGTGTTGCTCGTACACCGCGACGAGCGCGGCGAGGGCAGGGTGGTCGCCGAACAGGATGTCGTCCGGGAGCATGACGGCGAAGGGCGCATCGCCGACCGCCGGACGCGCGCAGCCTACGGCGTGCCCTAGCCCTTTAGGGGCACCCTGTCGCACCGCGAGCACGCTGAGATGCTCCGTTTGCCGCGTGATGGCGCTGACGAGCTCCGGCTGCGAGCCCACCTTTTCTTCGAGCGCCGAGAAGCGATCGAAGTGGTTCTCGATGGCGGACTTGCCCCAGCCGGTCACGAGGACCAGCGTGTCCACGCCGCTGAGGCGCGCCTCGTCGGCGATGACCTCGATCGCGGGGCGATCGAAGACAGGCAGCAGCTCTTTGGGGACCGCCTTGGTGAGCGGTAGGCACCGGGTGCCGAGGCCGGCCGCCGGGATGACAGCCTTATGGATGGCCGAGGTGCCCCGGGAGACCGAGGACACGCTCAGCTCGCGGCCTTGCGCGTGGTGGCGATGAACTTGCGGATGCCCATGGGCTCCTTCTCGAGCTTGCGACGCTCCTCACGTGAGAGGCTGGCGTAAACGGTCGCGAGGCGCTTGCGGGCCGCTTGCTTGAGGCCTTTGCGCATGGCGGGGTTGGACTTCCACTTCTTCGTATTCATTGCATCTCGCTGTCGTCGTTGGGTGCTGTCGCAGCCCCGGGTTAGGGGGCGCGGAAGCTAGCACCGCGGTGCACGAACGGTCAAGCAGAGAAGTGTGAGGGAGGAGGAGGGGAACTAATGAGGGTCAGGCTCGCCCGCGTGGGCCCGACCCTCATAGGTGGGAACGAGATGTCTCGTTTTGAGAGGAGGGAGATGGGATGGGTATCAGATTGAGACGGGCTGAAGGGAGATTCAGAGAACTTCTACGCGTCTGAGGCGCGGTGCCTTTCGGCATGATGAAACGCCCGTACTGGGCGCCCCGCCGGAACTGCGCGGTGTCATCGCGAGAAGTCTCTAGCACACAGCGTGCCAACCTTGGCGAGCCCGTGGCGGCTCCGCACGCACCCGTATCAACCGGTCAGCGGCCCGCGCTCGGGGCCGAGTCCAAGGCGAGCAAGACCTCGTTCGCCAAAGGGCACGCCGGGTCGAGGCCCAGCGCGGCGGCGAGGTCGACTCGCGCGGCGGCGAGGTCGCCGCGCAGGGCGGAGAGCAGGGCGCGCAGGGCCAGCGCGTCGGGGTCAGGGCTTTGCGTCGAGTCTTGCGGCCCCTCGAGGAGGCGCGCGAGGAGCCCACTGGCCCGGTCGAGCTCTCCCGCCAGGATCGCGGCCCGAGCACGGTCGAGCAGGGCGCCAGGCGGCGCCGGCTGAGCGTCGCCCGCGGACGCGGCGTTGGGTGAGGGGGCCTTGCTTGGCCGCCCGAGCTCGGCGAGGCAGCGTTCGAGCCCTCGGCGCGCCGTTTGGTCTCCTGGAGACAGCCGGATCGCCTCGCGAAACGCGGCGACTGCGCTGTCGAGCGCACCCAGCCGCCGTCGGGCCTCGCCGAGGTTCGCCCAGCTATTCGCTCGCCCGGGGGCAAGCGAGGTGGACCGCTCCAGCTCGGTCACCGCGGCGCGATACGCGCCCTCTTGAAACAACGCGACCCCGAGCTCGTTTCGAATGAGCGCATCGTCCGGCGCGGCCTCGCGGAGCGCCAGCAGCAGCTCCCGGGCGACCGACCAACGGGCGCTGCGCATCGCTTCGCGCGCCGCGTCGAGCGTGGGCGGCGAAGCCAGCGCGGGGACCGCGCACAGAAGCCATAGACCCGCGGTTCTCATGCGGGCTGGCAGTACCGGTCGGCCATCGCGCGGTCCTTGTAGACCACGAAGTCGCCCACGAAGAGGAGGTCCATGTCCGTGGTGAAGTAACACTTCATCGCGTCTGACGGGCTGTGCACGATCGGCTCGCCGCGGATGTTGAAGCTGGTGTTCAACACGCACGGGACCCCGGTCTTCCGTCCGACGGCACTGATCAGCTCGTAGTACCGCGCGCTCTGGGCCTTGTTGACCGTCTGGACCCGCGCACCACCGTCGACGTGGGTTACGGACGCGAGGGCCTCGAGGTGCTCGGGGCGCGTGTTCGACACCACGAGCATGAACGGGCTGGGCACGCCGAGGTCGTCGAAGTAGGTGGAGGACGCCTCCTCGAGGATCGACGGCGCAAAGG
Organism: Pseudomonadota bacterium; assembly: GCA_005776725.1. Lineage (GTDB taxonomy): Bacteria > Myxococcota_A > UBA9042 > SXOO01. Next base: position 18,510 of record SXOO01000059.1, read on the forward strand.
GGCGGAACGGCTCGCGGAACTTCACTCGCGCGTTGAGCACGTCCTTCATGTCTGGCAAGCGCGGGTCGCAAAGGATCGACCGGTTGCCGAGCGCCCTTGGCCCGAACTCGGCGCGCCCCTGGAACCAGCCGATGATCCGGCCGTCCGCGATCGCCGCGGCGGCGGCTTCGGTGGTGTTCGCCAGCGCCATGTAGGGCACCCGGCCCCGCTGCAGCTCGGCCTCGATGGCGACGTTCGAGTACTCCGGCCCCAACGTGTCGATGTCCGGGTGGTGCACGCGCGGCTCGCCCAGCTTGTGGGCGACGTACAGCGCCGCCCCCATGCTGGTCCCGGCGTCACCCGCACACGGCAGGAAGTAGCAGGACTCGAAGCCCACCTCCCTCAGGATACGGCCATTGGCGACGCAGTTCAGGACCACGCCGCCCGCCATACACAGCTTCGTCTCGCCCGTAAGCTCCCGCGCGCGCCGCGCGAGGTGGAGCATCGCCTCCTCGGTGACGCTCTGCATGGCGTACGCGATGTCGTAGTCGCGCTGCGTCAGCGGGCTCTCGGGGCGGCGCTCCGGGCCCAAGAGGTCGATGAGGCGCTGGTTGTAGCGTCGCGGACGCTCGACGAAGTAGCTGAAGACGTTGAGGTCGATCTCGAAGCCGTCCTCGGTGAGTCGGACGAGCTTCCGGATCTTCTCGAGGTATTCGGACGGGCCCCCATAACTGGCCAGGCCCATGACCTTGCCCTCGCCCGAGTTGGCCTTGAAGCCAAGGTACTGCGTGAACGCCGCGTAGAAGCTGCCGAGGCTGTGCGGGAACTCGATCGAGCGGAGAGGCTCGATCGTGGTCCCGTGGCAGCGCGCAATCGTGGCAGAGCTCTTCTCCCCGTAGCCGTCGATGATCAGCACCGCCGCGCGCTCGTAGTTGGAGCGGTAGAAGGCCGCCGCCACGTGCGCCAGGTGGTGTGTGACGTACTCGATGCCCAAGCGCCGCTTCCCGCCGCCCGAGAGCGCGAACTCCTGCCTCACGCCCTCGACGGCGCGCCCGTCGAAATAGCGGGAGAGCAGGGCGTTTGGGACGTCGTACAGGAACTCGAGGTGGTGACGGCGATCCCGGGAGGACCGCGAGTAGGTCTCGGCGTGAATGCCGGGGTTCCAGAAGAACGCTACCTCATCCACGTCGTCCATCCGAATGCCGCCCGCTTTGAGGCAGTAGTCGATGGCCCTGACCGGGAAGCTCGCGTCGTGTTTCTGGCGGGTGAAGCGCTCCTCTTGCGAGGCCGCCACCACGTGGCCGTTCTGCACCAGCGACGCCGCGGAATCGTTCGAGAAGTTGATACCGAGGATGTTCATGGGCGCCGAGAATGCCGCGCGTCGCTGCCGATGTCACTCCGGTCCGCGCGGGTGGAGCACGAACGGCTCGCCCTCGATGTCCAGGGCCACCGTGAGCGTAAACGGCGCACACACCGGCTCCGCCCCGTCGGTTGCGCTGGCTTCGAGGGTGATCTCGCGGGGGGCTTCAAGGTCGAACTTGGGGCCGACGTACTCGACCACCACGAAGAGCGGCGAGGCGACGGGGCGTCCTCCGATGGTCTCGACGGTGTGCCGCTCGTTCAGCGTGATCCCGTCAGGCATGCGCTGGGAGCGGGCGGCTGCGCTCACGGTGACCACGTCCGGGGCCGACTCGCCGAGCTCCAGCGCCAGAACCACCATGAGCGCGCCTTGAGTCCCGAACACCGCGGGGCACCGGCCTCCGTCCACCAAGGCGGTGAAGGCAGCGCCGTCGAGCCGCCCCAGACGGCAAGGGGCGAGCTGTGGCTCAGTCTCGGCGCAGGCCAACAGGAGCGCGGGGAGGAGGCGCGTAGTGGCGACGCTCAGCGCGTGGCTCGCAGGATGAGACCCTGAACTTCCCGGCGAACGGCATCCGGATCGGGCTGCCGCTCGCCGAGGTGCTCGGCGATGAGCCGATCGCGGAGGCCCACCAGCCCCTCTGCCAGCTCGTACATCGCGGGCGGCGCGTCCTGCCCTCGCGAGGCGGCATTCAACGACTCGACCAGCGCTTTGGGGCCCACCCCCCAGGTGTCGACGTACACCGCGGCGGGCCCGCTGGGCCGGTCGATCCCTCCGAAGAACGCGATGTCGCGGAGCAGAAAGAAGAGCCCGCCCCACTGGTCGCGCACGACTGGCAGGGGGCGCACCGTGGGGCGGCCGTGCGCGGGATCGGCCCACGCGAGGCCGTCGCGTAGGCGGAGGGCGCGACCCAACACCGTGCGGCGCGCGATTGTGCGCGTGGCCCAGAGCCCGATCACCGAGGCGCCCATGGCCCCGAGGAAGGCCAGCGCAGGGGCCGTTCCGTGGTTCGAGAGCCAGGTGACCAACGTGAGAAAAGCAGTGGTGGCAACTGCCAGCGGGAGGATGATGCCCAGCCCGACGGCGCGCGCGACGACCCCCGTGACCTCGTTGCCGAAGCCGAAGAAGGTGGAGCGTGCGCGCAGGTCGTCGAGGCAGGCGAGCATGGGGGTGGCGCGGCACGCCTCGAGGACACCCACGAGCGCTGCGTCGCTGGGCTGAGAGAGGACGCGGCGGAGCACGTAGTCCTCCACCTCGATGTCGTCTTGCGAGAGCGCCGCCGCGAGCTCGGCGGCGCGGCGTCCGATCACCCGCTCCGCAGCCGAAGGCAGCGGCTCACCTGCCATGACCAGCTGCTCGAAGAAGGGGTCGCGGCCGAAGGGGGAGTCGAGGAGCACCGGCGCGTTCTTGAGTCGAGGGGCGTGCAGGCTGACCAATGGGGAGTCGTCGTGCACCAGCGCCAACGAGCGCCGGCCTTCGTAGTGGACCGCCACCCAGAAGTGCGCTGGATCCGTGCGCGTGAGGCGCACCGCGAGCCGACCCGTCTGCTTCGACCACCGGGCGAGCCGCGCGTCGGCCTCCACCGGGCTTACCCGCGTGGCGGACTCGGCCACGCCGAGCCACCCGCTGGACGCGTGAACCTTCCCGTTGGGTGCAACCAGGGACTCGAAGGGCCCGCGATCCACCCCGCGCCCGAACAGGAGGTGGAAGCGGCGCATCGTGGGCAGCGCCTCTTCGGTGGGCGTGGCCACTGAGCTCGCGGAGCTCATCTCTTGCCCGCCGTCGTCCGGCCAGCGTGGCGGCGACCTGGGAAGCCCCAAGCGCGGCCGGATCTACCGAGCGCGGAACGCGCAGGACGCGTGCTGCGGGGCGGCGTGGACTCGGGGGGGGGAGGGCGCATCGCTCGGTCAAGATAGCCCAGCGCCGGGCGAACGCCAGGGGACGGACCTCAGGACTTCTGCAGCACGACTTTGACGTCCTTCGTGAGGACGAGTCCCCCGCCGTAAGGCTCGAGCTCTACGTGGAGCACCGCCTCCTTGCCGTTCCAGACGGTGTCGTCGGCGGGCAGGACCAGCCAGACGTTCATGAGGTACCGCATGCCCTCGGCGCCCTCGAAGACCGGGCGCTTCCGATACTGGAGCTGCCCGTACACGGTCGTGCCGTCGGGGGAGGCGAGCTGCGCCTTCACGTTGACCCGGTCCACGCAGCAGAACTGGTTGGTCGCCGCGGCGACAACCACCATCCACGCTCCCTGGCCGCCCAGGACCGCCTTCACGGGCGCACCGTCGACCGCCTCGAGGAAGTGCATGGGGTCTGTCTCGCCGGCCTCGTTCGTGCCCACGCGGAAGACCGGCACCGCTGGCGCCGTGTCGCCGCTCTCGGACGTCTCCGCGCTGATTGGATCGCCGCTCGCGACCTCCAGGGCTGGGCACGCGGTCGGTTGACAGCTGGCAGCGTCCACCACCGCGGTCTCGGGTTCGTCACAACCGAGCAGAGCGAGCAGAAGCGCGGTGGACAAGGTGGCGGTGAAGGGGCGCATGACGGCATGATGTGGACCCGCAGGGGGCGAGTCAATTCTCGCCGGGAGCCGCTCCCGGCCCCCCGGTGGCTAGCCAGTGCTCGTGAAGCTCGGAGGTGGATGTGCGGTCTGATCGAGTGAAGGCGGGGGTGCAGAGGGCGCCTCATCGAGCGCTGCTCCGGGCCACCGGCGTGCGTACCGAAGATATGCAGAAGCCGTTCGTGGCCGTGGTGAACTCCTACGTCGACATCGTGCCCGGGCACGTGCACCTCCAGCGCTTCGGGGCGGTGGTGAAAGACGCGATCCGCGCGGCGGGGATGGTCCCCTTCGAGTTCAACACCATCGGCGTCGACGACGGCA
>SXOO01000060.1 GCA_005776725.1 Pseudomonadota bacterium
CTTGGGATGCGAGAACAGGATCGCCCAGCTCCCGGCCTTCCACTCATGGAAGCGGAGGCGGCCTTGGGTGGTATCGGCTTCGAAGTCAGGGGCGAGGTCGCCGAGGCGGATGGGCATCTCTTGAGGCTCCTAGCGAGTGCACGACTGAGGTGGCGTCCGGTCCCCGCCATGGCTTTGGCTGGAGTTCCCAAGACCGCGCGAAGATGGCGGCCAGTTTCCGGCGCGTCAAGCGGAGCGGCGCGGTCAGTGTTGACGGGCCGAGAGCACCGCCTCCGCAAGGATCTCCGCGAGGACCTCGAGCGTGGCCTCGCCCTCGGCCGCAGTGGCCTCGCTTGGGGAGCCGAAGTACGCCTCTGCTCCGCCCGCCTCCAGGAAGCTGCGTTTGCCAGTGCGAATCGCCACCGACAGCGATGCGGGGTTGTTCGGCAGGCGGCTGGCCTCTTCCGTGCGGACGAGCTCGGGCGCGATCGCGAGGACCAGAGAGCCCTCGTAGCAGCCCGCGTGACAGGCGCCGCTCTTGAACTCGGCCGTGAGCCGGGTGGCCCACGGGCGCCGCGTGACGTCCGGGAAGACCACCTGGATCACCCCCTCGAGCGACGCCGCAGCGGACGCCAACGCCCCGATGTGGCCGGGATCGAGGTGGGCGTTGGCGATCGCGAGCCAGCGGACCCCATGTCGGGCGAGGGCCCGCCCGAGGTCCGCCACGACCAGCGCCGCCGTCTCGGACCCGATCCCCACAGTGCCGGCGAAGTCCGCCGCGAACTCCGCCGGGCTGTAAGCGATCGGCGGGAGAAGCAAGGTCTCGACGCCCGCCGCCGCGAGGCGCACCGCGCCTGCGCGGGCCATCGCCTCGGCGATGAGCACGTCGGTACCCAGCGGCAGATGCGGCCCGTGCGCCTCGGTGGCGCCCACGGGGAGCACCGCCACGAGCTCGGGATGCCGGCCGATGAGGTCCCGGACCTCGGTCCAAGTGAGTCGCGCGAGCTCGGGCATGATTCGGTCGCTCCTAGTCTTCCAGGCCGGAGCCACGGGGGCGCTTCACCCCGAGCTCATCGAGCCATCGGTACACCTGGCGCCGCGTGCGGCCGAAGTGGGTGGCGACGGCGGCGATCGTGGGGAAGGTGCGCAGCGCCGTCTCGAGCTCCTGAGCCTGAGGGCGCCACATCTGTCGCCCGCTGCGCAGCGGCTCGGGCTCGGAGGTGAGGCGCCGAACGTCGCGCGCGCTGGCGTTGGGGACCTCGGCCACGGCCGCTCGTGCGGCCTCGAAGTCCGTGGTGCCATGAAGCCGGAGACCCAGCCAGGTCAGCCAGGCGCTGGTGCGCTGCAGACTAGGGACGCGGAGCCGCGTGAGGCGCACGAGCTCGTCGCGTCGCTCGCGGAGGCTCGGGAGCTCGAGGAGCGCCCCGCCGGCCCAGCGTAGGCGGGCGTCGGTGGCCGACTCGACCACGACGATGGCGTCCGTGTGGGGCTCGAGTTGAGTGAGGGTGAGGTCGCTGGGCTCCAAGAGCACCTGCCGCGCGGGAGGCGGGGCGGCGCCGACGACGAGCGGACAGACGCCAGCGGCGCGGCGCCCCAGCGCGGAGACGAACGACGTGGCGTCAGGGGTCGTCACGAGGGCGCGGCTGGAGCGCAGGACCAGCTGTCGGGCGGCCCAGTCGTGCAGGCGGTCTGTGGTATCGAGCACGTCGCCGGAGACGTCCAACGCACGCCCCGCGATGAGCAGGGTGCTCCCGAGGCGCAGCACCGCGTCCGTGCCGATCACCTCCGGCTCCTCGCTGAGCCGCCGCTTCCCGTTCTGGGTCCCGTTGCGGCTCGCCAGATCCTGGACCGTCAGGATCCCCGCTTCGTTGCGCACCACGAGGTGGCGCCGCGAGAGCTTGGGGTCCGCCAGGCAAACATCGGCGTCGCCCGACCGGCCCAGCACGAGCTCGGCGTCCTCGGCGAGCACCCAGGTTCGCCCCACGACGCTCGTGTCCGGGCAGGTGACGACATGAAGCTGAAGGCGCCAGGGGATGGGCGCTAGCACCGGCTACTCCACGGAGAGGCGGTACGGGGCCATGAGCAGCGGCTCACCCGGGGCGAAGGTCCCCGTCAGGAACGGGCTGGCGTCCTCGAGGGCGCGGGCGGCCCCCGGCACCAGGGCGAGTAGCGCCTCGACCTCCACCCCCAGCGAAGCGCGAAGGCGCTCGACCAGGCTCGCCTCGGGGTAGAAGCGCAGGGTGACGCGGGCGTCCGCGGAGAGCCCGGCCAGCGTCTTCGCCCGGGCGATCGCCGCGACGACCCCGCCAACGCTGTCGACCAGCTTGCGCTCCTTGGCGTCCACGCCGAGCCATACACGGCCCCGCGCGACCTCGCGCACGGCAGCGTCGTCCAGCTTCCGGTTCTTCGCTACGCGATCGAGGAAGAGGCGGTAGAGCGCGTCCAGCTTCTGCCGGATCACGGCCAGCTCCTCGGCGTTCCAGGCACGGTCGGTCTCGAAGAGGTCCGCGCGTTTGCCCCGGACCAGGGTGTCGCGGCCGATGCCGAGCAGCCCCAGCACCGGGCCGAAGATCGGCTTGCCGGTGAAGATCCCGATGCTGCCGGTAATCGTGGCGTTGCTGGCGAAGACCTCGGTGGCGCCCATGGCGAGGTAGTAGCCGCCCGAGGCCGCGGTGTCGCCGAAGGAGGCGATCACGGGCTTCTTCCTCGCCGCACGCTCGAGCGCTCGGTACATCTTGTCCGACGCGAGCGACGACCCGCCGGGGCTGTCGACGCGAACCACGATCGCCGCGATCTCCGGATCGCCCGCCGCGGCGTTGACCGCACCCACGATGGTCTCGCCGCCCACGTTCACGCTGCCGAAGAACGGCGACCGGCTGGAGGTGCCGTCCACGATGGTGCCCTCCACGGGGATCACCGCGATGGCCGGTGGGCGCGCCCACGGCTCGCGACCGGGCGTCTGCGCGTAACCCGCAGGCAGCAGAGAGACGCGCCGCCCGGTGGCCTGTCGGATCACATCGGGGAGCTCGTCGTAGAAGGCCACGGAGTCGATCAGCTTGTTCTCGAGGCACTCGGCAGCCACATAGGGGCCGCCGTCGATGAGGCGCGCCGTCTGTCCGCTCTCGAATCGGCGCCCTTCGTCGATGGTGCGCGTGATCGCACCGTAGAGCCCATCCAGCACGCGCAGGCGGGCCTCCTGGGCGGCGGGGGAGGGGCCAGTCCGCGTGAACTGCTCGGGGAACGACTTGTACTCCTCGAACTGCACGAACTGGACGCTGATGCGCAGCTTGTCGAGCACCTCCTTGTAGAAGGTGAGGACGCTCTTGAGGCCGATGAAGATGAGACCGCCGGCCGGGTTCATCACGATGCGGTTCGCGCCGGCGTACTGAAAGACGTGCCTGAGGTCGCCCTGGTCCAGATACGCGGTGACGTCCTTACCGCGTTCGCGGAGGTGGCGGATCGCTTCGCTCAGCTCCTCGGCCTGGGCCCAGCCGGGCTGAGAGCCGCGATCCCGAAGGATCACGCCAGTGACGGTGGGATCGTCGGCGAGGCGAAGGAGGTGCATCGCGAGCTGGGTGAAGCTGGCCTGGCGCAGCCCGAGGAGCCCCGTCGAGGGTTGCTCCGGGAGGCCGCCCACATCGACTACCACCGTGCGGTCCTCGCGCGGCGCAATGTTCGGATAGGCGGCGCCGCTGACTCGCGCGCCGACCACGAAGCCCTGGTACTCGGCGGCGCCGGCCAGGGGAGCGCCAGCGAAGGCGCCGCCCTCCATGCCGCCCATCCCGAACTGGAACGCCAGCGAGGTGCCGAGCTCCCAGCCGAAGTCGTCGCCCCTGGGACTGGCCACGAAACGAGCGCCGATCTCGAGGCCCGCGATCGGCGCGAAGGAGAGGCGAGCGATGGCGTCGGTGTTGCCGGTGTCTTCCGTGACCGACGCACCGAGCTCGAGGCTGACGCGGTCGGTGCCCGGGTGGAAGGCGAGGCCGAGGCCATAACGGCGGGGCTCGGGCCCAGCGCCGAGGTCCGGGGTGTCGAGGCTCTGGGCCGAGAGCCCGAAGCTGAGCCAGGCCAGCGGCCGGAGGAGGAGGCCGGCGTCGAGCGAAAAACCGCCCTCGACCGCGGCGTCGTGGTCCGAGAAGTAGAAGCGTGTGTTGAGGCCCACACGGACGCTCTCGTGCAGCTTGAACGCGCCGCCCAGGGAGAGCCGCGTGCTGGTGGACTGCCCCTCGGGACGCAGCACCTCGAGGCCCAGGCCGAGCGCAGTGACCCCGAACAGCGGCATGCCGAACAGCGCGGCCGTCCCTTCACCCGGCGCCCCGTCGCGCTGGACATTGTAGACCCGCGCCTCCCAGCCCCCGAGGGTGGAGAGGCCGGCGATGTTGTCGAGGAGCGCGTTGGCGCCATCGGACTCCGCGAAGGACGCGGTGGGCAACGAGGTGCCTAGGGTGCGCTGCGCCGACGCCGTGGTCGCGACCGCCAGCGCAGCGGCCACGGCGAACGCGGGCCACCTCACGGGGACAGGCAGGCCTTCTGGGTACCGTGACCGCCCGGCAGCCCGCAGTCTGACCAGCCCGAGGCGAAGGAGGCACAGGTGGAGACGCTGGTGCAGCGTGGCAGCACGTACTTCAGCTTGCCCTGGCTGCCGTTGGGGCCGACGTAGCAGACGAAGTTGGGCTTTTCCGCGTCGGAGAGGCGCGAGCTGGTGTCGTTGTCGCAGTCGCAGCCGCGCGTGCAGAAGCCGAAGTTGGTGTTGATCACCTCGCTACCCGAGGTGGGGTTTCCGTCATCGCCGGGCTTGATGCACACGCCGAACTCGCACTCGGAGGCATCGTTGCACTCCTCACCGATGCCTTTACCGGCGGCGTTCGTGACGACGTAGCCGTACTTACAGATTGACAGCGGGCCGTCCACGTCCGAGGAGCCCGTGACGTCGTTCGTGTTGCGGCCGGACTCGCAGCCGAGTGCGGCGGCGAGCAACGCCGTGACGGCGACCGCGCGGGCTAGGGGGCCCGCCGCGTTCTTCCAGCCGGCGACCATCGGGCCGTGACCGTCTGCTGGCGAAATACTCGAGGGGAGTTGCCGCCCCGGCAGCCAATCCATCGTCGTCTCGATCATTGAACACCGTCCTTCCCGTCGCCGAACACCGCGGCAACGTACCCACAGGGCAGGTCCGGAGCAAGCGTGGCTTCCAAGGGGGCGCGTAACGGGGTTATGGTAGCGACCCAATGCGCCTATGCCCTGAATGTCGCCACCGCACCGAGTCACGCGCCTGCGAGAAGTGCGGGACTCCCACGCTCCTGGAGAGCGCGTTTACGGGAAGCCAACAGAAGCCTGACCCGTTGATTGGCCAGGTCTTCGACGAGCGCTACACGGTGGTCGACCGCATCGGCAAGGGCGGCATGGGCAGCGTGTACCGCGCCCGGCAGCTCACAATGGGGCGCGACGTGGCGCTGAAGGTGTTGAACCCGGAGCTGGCCGAAGACGCTGACTCGGCCGGGCGTTTCGTCCGGGAAGCCAAGGTCGCGAGTCGCCTCCGCCACCCCAACACCATCGTGGTCTACGACTTCGGCCACGCCCCGCAGGGCCTCTACATCGCCATGGAGCTCCTCGAGGGCGAGTCGCTCTACCAGCGACTGCGGCGGGTGAAGCGCCTCGACGTCTCCGCGGCGGCGCGGATCGGCGCGGCGATCGCGAGCTCCCTGGACGAGGCACACACGTTGGGCATCGTTCACCGCGACCTCAAGCCGGGGAACATCTTCCTCTCCGGCATCCACGGGGGCGGCGAGGTAGTGAAGGTGCTGGACTTCGGGGTGGCGCGGTTCTTTCAGGACCAGGCGACGCGCTCGAAAGACAGCATGTTCGAGACGAACCGCCCCATGATGGTCGGCACGCTCCAGTACATGGCGCCTGAGCAGATCCGCGGGATCAACGTGGACTCCCGCGCCGATCTCTACGCCCTCGGCATCATGCTCTACGAGATGGTCGCCGGGGCGCGGCCGCTGGACGGCGACAGCCCCGTCAACACGATGCAGCGGCAGCTCGAGGAGGTGCCGCCGCGCCTCGACGGCTCCGTGCCTGCGGTCTTCGCCGATCTCGTGGCGCGTCTCCTCGACAAGGCGGCCGACAAGCGGCCGGCCTCTGCAGCCGAGGTGGCTCAGACCCTCGGAGCGCTGGCTGCGGGCACCGTCCCTGAGCTCCCCGTCGCTCGAGCGTCGTCGCGCCCCGTGGCAGCGCCCCCCGCGGCGCGGCCGGCGGCGGAGCCCGTTGCCCCGACACAAGCTCACGCGGAGTGGGAGAGCCTCGCGGAGGAGCTGCCTCCGGACGCGATGGAGACAGAGATCGTACCTACGGGCCTCGTGGCCCGGCCGCTGGCGCCCCTGCGTCCCGCGCCCCAGCGCGGGGGCTTCCGGCCCGACGAAGGTGGGGGGGCCACCGCCACGCGGAGCACGGGACCCTCCACCGAGCGCGCGGCGCCCACCCCGGGCCGATCGTCGCTGCCGGTCGTGCTGGCGGTGCTGATGTTGGCCGCCGCTGTCGGGGGCACGTGGTTCGCGCTCACGCGCGGAGAGTCCGCTCGGGTAGCAGCCGTGCAGCCCGGGCGCGTCCAGGTGACGACTGAGCCCTCCGGCGCCGCGGTCACCGACGCCGAGTCCGGCAAGGCCCTGGGGCGGACCCCCGCCACGCTGGAGGGCGTGCCGGGCGCGCCGGCTCGCCTTCTCATCGCGCTCGACGGATATCGCAGCGCAACCGTTGACGTCGCTTACCCCGCGCAGGGGGCCGAGCGGACTCTCCCGGTCGCGCTGAGCCGGCTGCCTTCCCTCTCCCTGCAGTCCTCCCCGGCGGGCGCCCGCGTGATTTGGGTCGAGCGGAATGCGGCGCTGCCCGGCGAAACCCCCATAACGTGGAGCGTGCCGAGCGACGCGCTCGACCGAGGCGAGAGCGTGGAGATCCGCTTCGAGCTAGCGGGGCATCAGAGCCGGACGGAGAGGCTCTCGCGGAAGGATCTGGCCGACGGGCGCGGCGTCTCCGTGAAGCTCGAGCCCTCCGCGCCGGCGCCCGACTCGCCGCGAGGCCCTGATCTCGGCGGTCGCCGACCCAAGCCCCAGCGCTAGTCCGGCGGGGTGTTTTCGGTCGCCTTCTGGCCGCTCCGTCACCTCGTCAGCCCCCTACGTTCCCTCACACAGTCGTCACTCCGAACTGCTGTTTTCACGGCGGCGCCTGTGTTAGGTTCCCGCCCCAATGTTTTCGTCCAGAAGCATTCTCACGCTGGTCCTGTCCGTCGGTATCGCTTGTAGTCGTCCCAGGGTCGATACTCAGCCGCCCGAGCCAGCGGGCACCCAAGAAGCCCCCAAGTCGCCCGGCGGCTCACCCAACGCAGGCGAAGGCCCGTCGGCGCCACCGGGACCGGCCACTCCGCAGGAGAGCGCTCCAGTTGCCGAGGATGCGCCGCCCGAGGGGGAGGCGGACCCCACCGCCCCCACCGCTCTGCGCGTCATCGTGCCTCGAGGCCTCGCGGGCGTCTTCGAGGAGCTCGCCACGGTTTACGGGGCTGCTCAGGTCACGGTGATCCCGGCTGACCTCTTCGGGATCCTCGAGGAGCTGGCATCGCGGCCGGCCGACGTGGTGATCCCCGAAGGGTGGGCCGCGCTCGAGGCGGCCTGCATGGCCGGGGTCGTCCGCAACGATGGCGCCGTCACCATCACCCACTTGCCCCTGTCGGTCACGGTCGCCGGCGCGCGCCGGGACACGCTCACCAACCTCGCCTCGCTCTCAGGCGCCCGCGTGGGGCTCGCTGATCCCCGCGTCAGTACGAGCGCCGACGCTGGCCGCCGCGTGCTGAGCCGCGCTGGAGTCACCGGCGTGAAGGAGCGGATCCTCCCGGCCGTCACACCATCGGCGCTGCAGGACGGAACGGTCGACGCCATGCTCGGCTGGGGCAACCTCGGCGTGGGGGTCGCGCTCGACGTGCCGGTCGAGGTGGAGGAGTTGCTGCCGGTCCCGGCCGCAGTCACGGCGGTCACCGAGCAATCCGCGGCCGCTGAGGCGTTCGTCACCTGGCTCACCACGGACGCGGCCAGGGCAGTGCTGGCGAAGGGCTCGGTCCCGGTGGTTGCCCCGGGACGACGTCGCATCGCTACGGTCTTGCCGGTTAGGCTCCCCGAGCCTCGGCGCAGCGCGGGCGCGACGGTCGCCGCCGGGCGGGCTCTGCTCGTTGGCGGAGAGGCGGGCGGCGAGCTCTTGGACACACTTGTCTGGGTCGAGGTGCCCGGCTACACGGTCACCACCGCCGCGGCGCGCCTCGAAGCGCCTGCTCAGGGGAGCGTCGCGGCGTGGCTCGCGGCACAGCGCGCGGTCTATGTCTTCGGCGGACGGACCAAGGACGGCCCGGTCGCGGCGATCCAGCGCTACGAGCCCAGCTCGGACACGATCCAAACCCTGCCGGTGCCCTTGCCCCTGCCGCTCGAGCGCTGCGCCGCGGAGGTGGCGGCGGATCGGGTGTATCTCTTCGGCGGCGCCACCACCGGCGACGCACTGGTGGACAAGGTCTGGGTGTTCGAACCGGCCACGGGCGGCACGCAGGAGCTGAGCGTGAAGCTCCCCGCGCCCACGGCCGACATGGCGGTGGCACCGGGCCTCGGGACCACGCTCCGCCTCTTCGGAGGACGCACGAGCGCCGGTGTCTCCGCGGCGATCCATGCCTTCGACTTCCGCGCCGCCACGCTCGAGACGCTGGCGGTCCGGCTGGAGCCGGGTCGGGCTGGCGCGCGGGTGCTCTCGAACGCCGAGGGTTGGCTCGTCGTGGGCGGCGAGAGCGATCTTCCAGGCCCGCCTGCGGGCCGCATGCGGACGCAGCTCGATCTGTTGGGGCGCGAAGACACGTGGCGTCGCCTGGATGTCGAGCTCCCCGCCGGGGTCGTGGACGCAGCCCTTGTGGAGCTCGCGGGGTCGGCACATGTCATCGGTGGGCTTTCGCGCGAGCGCGTCGAGGCGCGCGTGCTCCGACTGCCGGAGTGAGGAGTTGGTATGAGTGAGCTTGTTGGAGCGCCGGTGTACGGCGCTGGCCGTGTTCGAAGCGCCGGCCACCTCGGCCGCGTTCATGTGGAGCAGGGCGCCACGCGACAGGGGGCGCGCTACTCCCCACGGCTACCGTCCAGCCCGCGGGCAGCGTGGTTGCTCTGCTCCTGCCTCGCGCTCGGGTGCACCACGGAGGAGTCGGAAGCCACGGGCGCGCTCGATGTTCAGATCCAGGAGGATCTCGGTGGGAGCGACGGCGTGGACGGGCTCGACGGGATCAGCCCAACAGACACCGTGACGCCCGACGGCGTGGAGTCCGACGTTCCGGCCACCCCCGGCGACGTCGAAGCTCCAGCGGATGTTCTGGCGATCAAGTTCCTAGCGGACGACCGAGCCAACCGCACATACCTCGACGGGCAGATCCAGTTCACCGGGTCGTTCGCGTGGGACAAGGCCACCAACCACATCACGTACGCGTCTTCGTGGCTGCCGAATGAACGCGAGTGGCCTCGGCTCACCGACGACGGTCCGCGGAGCGCCGGCGGCGGCGAGGCCGAGGGCCAGGTCGCCGGGGATGGGGTCTTCTCCACGGAGGTCTGGCTCAAGGCCGACGAGGAGACCACGCTCGAGTACGGCGCGCTGAACGAGTTCGGCAACTGGATCTGGGTGGGCCCGAACGGCCAGCTCACGGTGGCGGCCGGGGAGACCGGGGCCGTCGAGCTCCCGGGGGTCAGCTTCCCGAAGTTCGGCAAGCGAGAGGTCGAGATCACGCTCGACACCGGCGCGCTCAACGCAGAGTTCGCCACGATCACACCCGAGACTCACTCCGTGTTCATCAAGGGCACGATGAACTCGTGGACCCCGGTGCAGCTGCTCGACAACGGCAAGAAGGGTGACGCCGCCGAGGGCGACGGGATCTTCACCTACCTGCACTCTCAGAAGCTCGGCGCGCACGATGGCCTCGCATTCGTGGGCCAGCACGTCCAGTTCGTCTTCGTCTTCGCGCCAAAGGAGGCGGATCCGGCCGACGGCATCGAATACAAGTTCCCTGTGGACGCGCTCGCCGACGGCGTCGCGGCGCGAACGGGGGAGGTGGGCGGCGCGCTCGGCCCGGAGCCCGTGATCCTCGAGCCCGACAGCTACGGCAAGGTGAAGAACACCACGGTCGTGGTCACCGGTCCGCCGCCCGAGTGCGACGCCTCGAAGCCCTGCCCGGAAGGGAAGACCTGCAGCGGAGACAGCTGCATCGGCCTCGGGCCCGAGTGCTCGGAGAGCGTGCCGTGCCCGCAAGGCGAGGGCTGCGACGGAGGGACGTGCGTCCCGGTCGCGACCGGCTGCGGCGCCGGGCCCGCGTGCGGCCCGGGACAGGCCTGCGAAGGGGACACCTGTGTCGCGATCGATACGGGCTGCGGCGCGGGCTCACCCTGCCCGGAGGGTCAGGAGTGCAAGGTGGGGCAGTGCGTGCCGGTCTTCGTTCCGGAGTGCTCCGCTTCGGACCCCTGCGATGATGGCTTCCTCTGCCAATCCGGGACCTGCGTGGTCGATCTGCCCGCCGGCCAGAAGCCATCCGTCAGCCTCGTCGACCCCGCAAAGGGCCCCGCTTCGGGGGGCACGCCCGTCACGATCTCGGGCTCCAACTTCGGCACTGGCGCCACGGTGCGTTTCGGCGACACGCCCGCCTTGGAGGTGGCCGTCAAGACCACCGGCACGATCACGGCGCTCACGCCCCCCGGCGCCTTTGGGGCCGTGACCGTCACGGTCAAGAACCCGGATGGCCAGGAGGGCAGCTACGTCGGCGGCTTCCAATACACCAGCTTCGCGGCGCCCACGCTGAGCGCGCTCGCGCCCACGACCGGGCAGGTCGGCGGCGGTGAGCCGGTCACGCTCACGGGCACGGGGTTCCAGCCGGGCGCCAAGGTGCTCTTCGGGATCTCGCAGGCAAACCAGGTGTCCGTGGCGCCTGGCGGAACGTCGCTCACCTGCCTCACGCCGTCGGTCGCGGAGACGGGCAGCGTGGACGTGACCCTTCAGAACCCCGACGGGCAGTCGGCCACGCTCGCCGGCGCGTTCGTCTACAAGCCCGGCCTCGTGCAGTTCGCGGTGCTCCAGCCCCCGTTCGACCTCTCGGTGGCGCCACCGGCGGGCGGGCCCTCGGCGCGCGTTCAGGTGTATCACCCGGGCGTCACGCCAGGCGAAGGACCCGGAGCGGGGCTCATGGTGCAGCTGGGCTACGGCGCCCCGGGCAGCGCTCCCACGGAGTCCAGCTGGCTCTGGCTCGACGCCACCTACGCCGGCCAGGCGGGCACCTCGAACAACGACGACGTGTGGCAGGCCACGTTCCCGGTGCTCACCGGGAGCTTCGACTGGGGCTTCCGTGTCTCGCTCGACGGCGAGACGTGGTCCTATGCGGATCGCGACCCCTCGTCGTCTCTCTGGCTGTCCCCTGGCACCATCGTCTTCGCTCCCCCTCCGGAGGGACTGGCCCTGTTCTCGCTCGAGCCCCGATACGGCCCGCTGGGCGGTGGCACCTCGGTGACCCTGCTGGGTCAGGAGCTCCTGTCCGGCGCCACCGTTGTGTTCGGTGGCCAGTCGGCGACGGACGTGGTGGTCGGTGGGCCCAATAGTCTCAGCTGCGTCGCGCCGGCGGGCTCCTTGGGCGCCGTGGACGTGACCGTGAGCGGCGGCGGCGAGTCCTCCACGCTGCCTGGCGCCTTCCACTACACCGTGGTGCGCACGGGCGGCGCTCCGACTTTGGACGGGTTGCTCAGCGACTGGGCGCCTGGCGACGCGCTGGCCGACGACACCGCCGTCGCGGGCTGGGACAACAACGACCTGCATCGCGCCTGGGCCGCCTTCGACGATCAGTACCTCTACCTCGCGGTCTCCGGGACGGTGGAGCCCAGCAACGCCGTGGTGCTCTACGTGGACGTGGACTTCGGCGTTGGCTCAGGGGCGCACCCGAGCGCGCTGGCCGACAACAGCGGCGCCTTGGACGCAGCCCTCACGGGCTCCGCGATCAAGGTCTTCACCACGGGCTTCGGCGCGGACTACGCCATGGGCGCGTTCGGAGGCGCCTCTCAGAGCGGCCCCATCGATGGGACCGGGAAGGCGGGGATCCGCGACTTCCAGACGGGCGGCTTTGGGGACTTCCACTGGCTCGAGGGCGACGTCGTCAGCGGACCCGAGGGTCTCGAGGTGCGGGTCGCGCGGGCGTCCGTGGGCCTCGCGCCTCACGCCTCCGGCCACGAGGTGGCGTTCTTCGTTCGAATCGTGAATCAAGACGGCGAGTACACGAGCCCGGAGGGTCTGCCGAGCTCCTCGTCGGAGGACGGCTCCGTCGACTCCGTCATTCGGTTTTGGGTGAACTGACATGCGCATGAACCTCGGTGGTTGGTCCCTCACGCTCTTGGCCCTCGCCGTCGCGGCGCTGGGCTGCTCCTCCAAGCCTGCCCCGGTCACCCAGGGAGAGCCGGTCCGCATCGACACGATCGGCGGCACGGGAGACGCGAGCGGGGGCGACGGGCCGGACGCAGTCGACGGAGGCGTCGACACGGCCGACTCCGCGGACGGCGTCGACACCACGGACGGGGGCGACACCACGGACGCCGCTGACGCAGCAGAAGCTGCAGACGCTGCTGACGCCGCCGACGCTGCAGACGCTGCAGACGCCGCCGACGCTACGGACGCCGCCGACTCGGCGGACGCCACCGACGGGGTGGACGGGCAGGACGCCAGCGACGGCGCAGACGTCTCCGACTCGTCGGATGGCACGGACGGACCGGACACCACCTCGCCCTTCGTGGTGTCGGCCTTCAGCGCGGACGGCAAGTCAGTGACGGTGCGCTTCTCGGAGGAGATCGACCCCGCGAGCGCGGGGCTCCTCGGGGCGTACTCCATCAAGGGCTCCGACAACAGCACGCTCGGGCTCTCGGGTGTGAGCGTAGACGGACGGTACGCCCGGCTGCAGCTGTCGAACCCGGGCGACGTGGACTCCAGCCTCACCTACACCTGCTACGTCACGCAGGTGAAGGATCTGGCGCTGAACCCGCTGGACACCACGAAGGCGAAGTCGATCATCCGGCGCACCGTCTACCTCAACATCCTCTGGCACCAGCACCAGCCGCTGTACTACGACGCGATCACCGACCAACTCACGGGGCCCTGGGTGCGCAAACACGCCACCAAGGACTACTACGACATGGCAGCGATCCTGGCGCAGTACCCGGACATGCACCTCAACATCAACTTCACGGCGGTGCTCGAGAACCAGCTGAAGCTCTACATCGACCGCCTCTTGCCGTTCGTGGACAAGACCAACAACACGGTGGACGAGGCCGCGTTCTTCGCGAAGTGGAAGGGGAAGACCGATCCCTTCGTGGACCTCCTGCTCGAAGATACCCCGTCGCCTCAGACGGCCACGCCGGCGCAGATCGGGCTGTTCTACGACGATCCCTGGGCCACCGTGTCCACCGCCGACGCCACCATGTCCCGGTGGCCGAAGTACGTCGAGCTACGCGAAAAGAACCCCGCGCTGCTCACGAAGGACGACTTCCTCGCCCTCAAGATCTACTTCGAGGTCGCTTGGTTCGACCCCGACTTCCTGAAGCCTGGCGGCGTGGCGCTCCCCACCGGGACCACGGTGGACCTCTCGGACCTGGTCCAGCAGAACGGCGACGGCACCTTCTCGCTGAAGTCGCCGCCCTCGGAGGCCATGGCGAACCGCCTCGTGGCGGAGAACGCCAAGATCATCGAGGCCGTGATCCCGATACACAAAGAGCTGATGTACAACTATCAGACGAAGAAGGGTCAAATCGAGATCACGATGACGCCCTACTATCACCCGATCCTGCCGCTCGTGGTCGACACGAACCTCGCGAAGAAGGGGCAGCCCTTCGACCCGCTGCCCTCACCCGGCTTCTCGTTCGCGGCGGACGCCGAGGCGCAGGTGCTGAAGGCCGTGGCCAACTACGAATACAACTTCGGGATCAAGCCTCAGGGTGTGTGGTGCGGCGAGGGCTCGGTGGCCGAGGAGATCGTGGCCTCCCTCCGCAACGCCGGGCTGCGCTGGACGGCCACGGATCGCCAGGTGCTGGCCAACTCCACGCCGTCGAATCAGCCGCACTGGTTCCCCTACCGCGTGGACAGCGACACGGTCGTCGGCGATGGCGGCAGCCACGAGGACGAGATGTTGATCGTGTTCCGAGACACCCAGATGTCGAACGACATCGGCTTCAAGTACCAGAGCTACTGGGGCAAGGACGCCGCGAACGAGATCATCGCGAACGTCCTCGCCCAGGCTCCCCCGTTCGGCGCGAAGGACCGCATGGTCACGCTCGTAGTCGACGGAGAGAACGCGTGGGAGGAGTACCGCAAGGAGCACGACGGGAAGGGCTTCTTCCACGCGCTGTACGGCGGCCTCTCCGAGTCCTACGCGGTGGGCGAGGTGGTCCCCGTCACGGTGAGCGAATACATCGACGGCAACCCAGCGCGCGCGGTGCCGCCACACCCCATCGCCGATCAGACCGAGCTCGAGCCGCTGTGGCCCGGTTCCTGGATCGACGGCACGTACTCCGTCTGGGTAGGCGAGGGCGAGGAGAACGTGGCCTGGGGCTACCTCCTGCGCGCGCGCACGGACCTGCAGAGCAGCGGTCTGCCGCGCCCGAACCCGCTCGCGCCGCCGCCCTCAGACGTGGACTCGAAGGCCTATCTCATCTGGTCGGCGTGGGAGTCGATCTACGCGGCCGAAGGCTCGGACTGGTTCTGGTGGTACGGCGCCGACATGACCACCCCGGCCAACGACGACACGCCGTTCGACCAGGGTTTCCGCGGGCACCTGGCGAGCATGTACGCGTTCATGAACGCGGCGCTTCAGCTCGAGGGCAAGTCGCCGTTCACCGTGCCCGACTTCCCGCCCATCATCCAAGCGCAGCCGCAGCCGCCGAGCGCGCCGTTCACTCCCGGAGACGAGCCGGTCATCGACGGCGTCCTCTCGCCCAACGAGGCGGAGTGGACCTTGGAGGGCGGCTTCTTCTACGACAACGACTCGGGCGCCCAGGCGAACCAGAACGACGACATCGCGCTGGCCTACTACGGCTGGTCCGACACGGCGCTCTACCTCGGCATCCTGTCGAACGACGACCTCGAGAAGAAGCTGGGCACCGACTACGACCTCTTCGTCTACCTGTCCCACAAGAAGATCGTCGACATCGCCACCGGTGAGGTGCAGACGGACCCGAAGAACACGGCCTCGCGCAACGGCTCCGAGCTCGTCTTCGTGGCCGGCGGCGCCGCCCGAGAGGTGAGGGTGTCGTTCTCCGGAGCGAGCCCCGCGGTCACGTTGTCCACGGCCAACGGTTCAGGCGGCTGGACGCCCGCGACTCACGGCGTGACCGCGGGTGGGCCCAGCTCCAAGGGCAAGCTGCTCGAGCTCAGGATCCCGTTCGTCAACCTGAACCTCACCGCGGGTGACCCCCTCGAGGTGGCCGTGGTCGCGGCCGCGGCAGGGGTGGATCTGGACGTTGCGCCCTCGCTGGGCGCCAAGGTGATCTTCGACGACCCCTCCAGCGCCGTCTACGTGACGTTCCGAGTCGACGTGACCGAGAGCTCGGGGGTGGCTATCGACACCTACGGCGCGATCACCACGCATCCACCTCCTGGCGGCAACGGGATCGTCTACATCTCGGGCAACCAGGACAAGCTCACGCAGTGGAATCCCAACAAGCTCCCGCTGCTAGACAACGGCGAAGCGCCGGACGAGGTGGCGGGAGACGGCGTGTGGGCGATCACCGTGCCGCTCACACCGGGCGCGATCGTTCGGTACAAATACACAATTGGCCTGCCGAAGAACGAGGGCAAGTGGTCGGGGACCGAGGAGTTCCCGCTCACGGAGCGCGGGTTCATCGTCACGAAAGACCCCACGAAGTCGAAGATGGTCATCAAGGACGTGTTCGCGGATCGGCCGCAGCCTAGCGGAACGCTCGGGAAGAAGAGCACCGTCGTAGAGCAATGACGCACGAAGCCGCGTACCGCCGGGTCCCCACCACTGACCGTAACGCCTACGCGTTCCAGTCCGAGGTGCGTGTGCGGCTCTCCGAGACGGACGCGGTGGGGATCGTGTTCTTCGGCAGCTACTCGGCGTACATGGACGTGGGCCGAATGGACTACCTGAACCACCTCGGGCTCCAGAGCAGTGATGGACGGGTCAAGGGGCTGCTCCCGGGGGCCGTCGTAGGCGCTACGCTCGACTTCAGGTCGCCGGCTCATTACAACGACGTCCTCCTGGTCCACACCCGGATCGCGGCGCTGGGCCGCACCAGCTACAGCTTCGACTTCCTGCTCACCCAGAAGCGCTCGCGCGAGGTGGCTGCCCTCGGCACGCTCTCGCTGGTCTGGTTGGACGAGTCGTTCCGACCGATGCCGCTCCCTGACGAGTTCAGGCGTGTGGTCACCGAGTTCGAAGGGCCCGCACTCGGCGATTAGGCGTCGAGAGAACCGGCGGCGCTCCGACGCCGCCGGTCGTGGACAGTCACTCGGTGCGAGGTAGACTGGACTCATGCAGCATGGCGTCCGGTGTCGTACGTGGTTTGGCGCGGGACTGTGCACCCTAGTGGGCGTCCTCTTCGGGTCCGGTTGCCGGCAAGGCGCAGGGTCGGCTCATACAGACAGCTCGCCCGCAGACACCGCTGTGGGCGGGGCATCGTGCAAGGAGCCCTCCGGCGCGCTCGCGGAGGTCGCCACATGGATGTACCAGCTCAACGGGCTCGACCTGACGGCGGCCACCACGATGCGCACGGCGAAGCATGGTCTGCTGGTGGTCGAGCCCGGGCTCGATATCCGCTATTGCGAAGACCTCGACCCTGCAGACCTGCCCGCATCAGAGGCGCTCGAGCGGTATTGCGACCCGCACATGGACCCGGCGTCGCTGGTGGAGGCCCTGCGTCCCCCAGATCAGAGCGAGGGTCCTCTCCTGGTCGCTTACGTCAATGTGGGCCAGGCAGAGGCTTATCGCACCTATTGGGACCCGCAGACGTGGCAGGCGCCCACCGCGGACGGCCCCGGCGAGCCATCGTTCCTTCTGGCCGTGGATCCGGACGGCTGGCCGGATAACTACCCGGTGGCGTTCTGGGATTCGCGCTGGTGGGACTTCTGGGTCGGACCGGACGGACACGCTGCTCGGCTCGCGCAGCTCGGATATGACGGCGTCTACCTGGATTGGGTCGAGGTCTACGAGTTCCCTCCGCTCCTCGAGCGTTGGGCCCAGGATCCCACGGCCTCCCACACCACGCCGGCCTATGCGATGGTGGAGTTCATCGAGGCCATCGTGGAGAGCGGAGATGCTGCGAACGGCGACCGCCCGTTCTATGCGATTATGCAGAACGCGACCGGACTCTTGGACCTCATGGAGACCGACGAGGATCGGGCGTGGCTTGCCCACGTCATCGACGCGATCGCCGTCGAAGACACCTGGTATTACGGGGAAGCTGCGGTGGCCGACCTGGCAGCGGATGCAGGGGTGGAGCCCTGGGTGGTTGGAGCCGGGGAGGCTGCGCTTCAGGCCCGGCTCGACTGTGAGCGCAGCCAGTGCCCACAGTTCGACTGGTCGGCGGCGGCGATACCCGGCGGCGCCACCATCTGCCCAGACGCTGACGAGGCGAACCCGTGCGCGGCGTCGAACCCGCTGCTAGGCGACCTGCATGGCGGCGCCCGTCACTCCGAGGACTATGACACCGCCGATAGGGTTGCTACATTGCATCGATATCGGTGCCTGGGTATTCCGGTGCTGACCGCAGACTATGCGTTCTCCAAGGACAAGGCCCGATACGTGTACGAGCGTTCACGCGCGGAGGGTTTCATTCCGCTGGTCACCGAGGTGCTTCTCTCGTCCCCGACCGGCACGACTGTGGAGTGATTCTCACGAGCCGTCCGGCCTGGGTTGGTTCGGAGAGTGAATAGGGTCATTGGTGCACATACACGGATAGATGCTCCGAGCGACACCCCGAAGGGGCGGCGTGCCGTTCCCGTTGATCACGCCGTGTGGCCTGAAGTTGAACATCGCCGCTGGCGTCGGAGGGCTTCCGGTCGCCGGGAGCTGCGGCGCCGGCTTTGGCTTCGAGGTCTTGACAGTGGACTTCTGACGCGACCGATGATGGCGCTCTTCGCGAGAGGGCGTCGCGGGTGTCGGCAGGCGGTCTATCCCCTCCGTGGGACTGGGGCCGCAGTAGGGCCGCCGGGGCCCGCCTTGCCCGCGGCCTACTTCCGTAGCGAATAGTCGGCCGTGAACGGGATCGAGAGCGTCCAGGGGCCGAGGACGGGCACCTGAGCGATGCCGACGATCGTGAGCCGTCCGTCGCCGGAGAGGAGCGCTCCGATGAGCGCCGCGCCGACCGTGACCGCGTCGAGCTCGAGGGTCACGGGCACTTCACTCTCGGAGCCGGCGGCGACCAGGGTGTGCTGGGTCACATCCCCCTTGGCGAGGGGCCGCTCGCTGAGCGAGACCGCGTAGGCGATGCGGTCGATGGCGGCGGTGCCCGGACCGGGGTTGCGAACGGCGAAGCCGAGCCGCACGGAGGCCGAGGTGAGGCTGGTGGGTCGGACGCCGACTTCGCGCAGGTGGAACGTGCACTGCCGGACCGCCTCGCGCCGGCGAGTTGCTCGAAAGACCAAGCCCGCGATCAGGGCCAGGACGAGCACGACGGACGCGGCGACAAGCGATTCCATGGTCACTCCGTCGAACGGAAGAGAGTCGGCACGCTACTCCCGGTCCGTGACCTGCGCAAAGGCAGGCCAGTTGGGCTCTGGGGACGCGCGCGCCGTGGCCGGGCCGCAGCGATGCTCGAGGGACCCAGCTCGCTAACGTGACCGGAGGACTTCGAGCCGCTGGAGGACCGTGGCCCACCGCGTGGACGCGAGGCGCCCCGCCCACGCGACCCCGCCTTCGGCATCCCAGTGGATCCAGTGCCCCGTCCCGGACCGGACGACGTTTCGTCCGACGAGGGCGCCGTGCGCGTCCGCGAATCGCCACTCGCCGTCCGGGTGACCTTGGGCGAGGCGCCCCGAGACCAGGAGCACCCCGCGGCGATAACAACGAAACGGGCCGTGGAGGGTGCCCGCCCGGAAGACGGCGTCGACCCGGTCGCATCCGGGGTGCCGGAGCTCTGCGAGCTCGGGGATCCCGTCAGTCGGGAAGCCGCGGTAGACCCGCTCGAAGCCAACGCGGTAGCGCGCAGGTCCGTCGAGCTTCCCAGCACCGTCGCGTGTCGCGTCGAAGAGCACCTCGCCCAGCGGCAATACGACCCGTAGCGGGCCGAAGGCGGTGCCGTCGGGGCGGCGGCACTCCCAGCGTTGCATGCGGCCGTCCCGTACCGGCGGGTCAGTGCCGAGCAGATCGTCATCGAGCGCCGCTCCGAAGAGCTCGAGCGGGCCGGTCCACAGGGTCCGGTGGAGCGTGGTGCCGTCTGGACACTTCGGGGCCTCGGGCTCCCGGCCTGCCGGGAGCGGCGGGAACGCGGCGATCACGGCGCACGGCAGCAAGACGGAGACGAGCGCCGTCACTCTGGGTCCCGTTCGTAACAAGGCGAGAGGTTGTTGCGCAGCGGTCGCTCGTGCTTGTGGCCGTTCGGGCAGTGCTCGATGAACGTGCCCCGGCCGCGACGCATGAGCGTGGTCCCGACGACGCGGCCGCGCTCTCCGCGAAAGACCCAGCGCCCGTCCGGCAGCCCGTCCTTGTAGCGCCCCTCGATCGTGACCGCTCCGTCTCGCTCGCAGATCCATTGCCCGTGGCGCACACCTCGACGGTACTTGGCACGAATCTGGTCACAGCGCCGGTCCGGGCGAGGGCCGCACTCGCGCTCCCGGAACCGGCCCGAGCGGAGGCCGTCCTCGAGCGCTCCCTCGAGAGCGACCGACCCATCCGCGCACCACGTGCGCTCGGTCTGGCTGCCGGTCGTGGCGTAGGTGGTCTGCCCCAGGAGGCGGCCATCGCGTCCCCACCAGGACCAGACGCCGACGCGCAGCCCCGAATGGTGGCTCCCGGCGATGAACGTCTGCTCCGAGGCCTCGTGAGTGCAGGACCAGGGTCCATCGAGGAGGCCCTCGTGGAACGTGGCGCGCACCAGGTTGCAGCCGAGCGGACGGGAAGGCTCCGCCCCGCAGCGGGGGTTCATGTCGCGGTCGACCAGCTCGGTGAGGCCGTCCTCCCGGGACGGTCCCTGCCGAACGCCCAGCTGGTACGTGCGAAGGAGCGGGGGGGAAGCCCCATAGGTCCACGTCTCCCCGTGCGGGTCACCTTCCGGTGTGCGACATGCGAGCGAGGCGCCGGACCGCCTGCACGCCTCCTCGCCGTAGAACTCACAACGATCGACGACCGGGACCGCCGGGGCCTCGCATGCGACCGTGGCGTCGTGGGGGAGCGCGGCGCAGTAGCCCGGTTCGAGCTCCATGAGCGTGACCGGGAGCTCATCGGGTGGATCGCCGGAGCACAGCAGCGCGAGCCAGACCCCGGTCACTTCGGCGCCTCCCCCTCGTGCGGCGGCGCTCCGCCATCGGACAGTACGAGCGCTCCCGCGGGTGTCGGCGCAATGGACGGCGGCGGCATAGGCACCTCGCTCGAGCGGAGGGTGTGAGCCCCGGGAGATGACCCCTGGGCTCCTCGGGCCGTGACGAATCGGCAGTCGTGGCCTCGCACTTGAGACCACGCAACCTGGACCAGGGCAGGTTCGGCGGCTACGGCCACGGCGACCTAGGTCGGTTCCGACGCTCTCGGAGGCATGGGCCCTCCAGTCCGCGTACGAGGGCAGGCCGGGGCACACCCGTTGCGTCTTCGCCACCCCGGGGGCTATCGGAGCCGCCGGACGGGTCGGGGGCGCCAGCCCCGTGAACACCGCTTCAGAGCCGCTCCTGGCCGGACGCCGTCGTCGGGTGGTCTTGGTTCTCCGCACGTGCTACGCCCGGAGCCATGAGCATCACTCTCGGCTACGTTCTCGCTTATGTCCCGGATGTCCCGCGCGCGCTGGCCTTCTGGGAGCAGGCCTTCGGCCTGGAGCGCCGCTTCCTGCACGTGTCCAACGCCTACGCCGAGCTGGAGACTGGCGCCACGGCGCTGGGCTTCGTGAGCGAGCCGGTGGCCGAGGCCAATGGCGGCGTGTTCCGGGCCAACCGTGCGTCGGAGCTGCCCGCCGGTATCGAGGTGGCGCTCTGTGTTCCCGATGTTGGCGCGGCCTTCGCGCGGGCCGTCGGCGCCGGCGCCACACCCGTGAAGGCGCCCACGACCAAGCCCTGGGGGCAGACGGTGGCCTACGTGCGCGATCCGGACGGCCTACTCGTGGAGCTCTGCACTCGCATGGGCTGAGTTGGGCCAGCCTCCTTCGGTGCCTGCCCGCCCCAACACCTCGCCTGCTGTCAGAAGCGACCAGAGAGCACGAAGGGGAGGGTGGGTGCAGAGGCCCGCCGCTGAAGTCGGTGGGCCAGCTCGGTGTTGTAGTGTTCCACAGCGGAAGACAGATACCCGTTCGCGCCCTGCACCATGCCGCCGCCCACGAGTCCCGCGGCGGTTCCGCCGTAGAGAAGCCCCCAGAACGTCGGCGAGAGGACGCCCTCGTCTTCCGCCAGCTGATCGATCAGGCTGAGATTCGTAACGAGCATGGCGAGCCCAGCAACGTAGAGCACCACCCCCGAGATGCGCAACGCGCGGTAGGCCTCCATGTCTTCCAGCGCCGCGGCAGAGCCCTCGAAGACGCTCTCGGCGTCTCCGCCGAAGAAGCCGGGGTCGGTGATCTCCCCGGCCCGCTTGAGCGTGAAGCCCCCGAAGAAGAACCACTCGAGCGAGAGCGCAGACTCGCGGTAAAGCGTGAGGGAGTCCGGTGGCTCCGCCGACGCGGAAGGCGAGAGCATGGCGAAGGCGACGAGGAGGGCGAGCGCGCGAGTCATCATGAGCCGACTGTCTTCCGCCCCGTCTGACAGAGCAAGTGCCGCTCGCGAACGGCGCGCTCGGCGGACTCCGGACCGGGTCAGGCGGCCGCTGACAGGCTCACTGGTTGGCGCTCCAGCGTGGCGGCGGCTCGAATCCGCGCCGAGACCTCCGGCACGTAGCGGTCGAAGTGCCGCCAGAGCGAGAGGTGGATCGTGCCCTCCACCAGGTGACGCGGGCTCTGCAGTAGCACGCGCGCTACGTTCGGACCGAAGTACGCGAGGTTGGCGAGCGAGTCGGTGTAGCCGAGGAACGCGCGCCCGAAGTCGCGCAGATCGCGCAGGGCAGGTAGGCGTGCGCCCTGCTGTCGCTCCACTTCGGGGGCCATCCGAGCGAGGTTGGTGAGCACTCGGCTGGCGTAGCGCTCCCGGGTGTAGACGTGCTCGAGGAGCTCGGCGTAGCCCTCGAAGAGCCTGGCGCGGCTCATGGACAGCGGCACGATGTTGGTCCAGGCGCAGTTGTCGGCCCAGTCCGCGGTGGGGTGGATGCGCCCGTCCTTGGCCAGGCGCGCGTGGAGCGGCGTGCGCGGCGGGGCGTTCAACATGCCGATCATGGCCACCGAGACGGCGGCCTCGTCGAGGAAGGTGGCCTGCTCCTCGAAGATCGCGTCGTCGTCGTGGTCGAAGCCCACGATCATCCCCGCCCACACCATGAGCCCCGCGCGCTGGATGGTGTGGATCTGCTCCAGAAGGTCGCCGCGCACATTCTGACGCTTGCCGGCCTCACGCAGGCTGGATTGTCGCGGCGACTCGATCCCGATGAACACCCGCGTGAACCCGGCGGCCACCATGGCTCGGAGCAGATCCGGGTCCTCAGAGAGGTTCACGGACGCCTGGGTGAAGAGCGGCGGGGCGTACCCGGTGCGGGCGGAGTGGGCTGTAATCGCGGCGAGCAGCGCTTTGGCTCCATTGGGCCTCCCGATGAAGTTGTCGTCGGTGACGAACACCGAGCGCCCGCCTGCGCGCCCGATGGCGTCGAACTCAGCCAGGACCTGGGCTGTCGGCTTCGCGCGCACGTTCCGGCCCTGCATGATGATGATGTCGCAGAACTCGCAGCCGAAGGGGCAGCCGCGCGTGGTTTGGATGGGCAGCGCAGTGTAGGCGCCGCGCTTGAAGAGCTCGTACCGCGGCGTGGGGCTCAGCGCCAGGTCGAGCTGAGACTCCTCCACGTAGCGCGCCTTGTGCTCCCCGTTGACATACTCCGAGCAGAACTGCGGCCAGATGCGCTCGGCCTCGCCCACGATCAGCACGTCAGCGTGCGGCGCGCACCGCTCGGGCTGCAGGGTGGCGAAGGGGCCCCCGATCACCACCGTCCGACCCCGCTTCCGGAACGCGGCGGCCAGCTCGAACGCGCGCGCCGACTGCACGTTCATGGCCGTGATCCCCACGAGATCGCAGGGCTCGTCCAGGTCCACGGGCTCTACGTTCTCGTCGACGAGACGGATGTCCCAGTCCTTCGGCGCCAGCGCGGCTACCGTGGCGAGCGCGAGCGGGGCGATGGTGGTGGAGGCGCCCGCGAGGCCGACGGCGTAGTCCAGCCCCCAGAACGTGGCGCCATACGTGGGGCTGATGAGGAGGAGGCGAACGCGCGGCATGGACACTCCGACGGGCACGCGTGTTGCCGCAGCCGCGGCAGGTGCCCTAGAGCCACCGTATCTCTCCGTGTCGCGTCGTGCGGTGGTCGCCGAGGCGTGTGACCGAGTAATGACCGCTGATACCGTCCTGTGACACGCCAGCACGGCCCATGCGGGCGGCTCCCCGCGTGAAAAGCTGAAGGCGGGCCCCACGGCGTTGCTCTGGCTCCACCGACCGATTGAGTGCCTCAATGCCCACCTTCGGGATGGTGGACTGCGCGAGGGAGGGCGATCGATGGGTTCGAGGCGAAGATGAGAAAGGAGTCGCCACTCAAGCCGAACTCCGCGAACAGGTACCCACCTTCATGTCCCTTGAGTCGAGACGCGAAGTCGCGACGCACAAGGTAGTCGAGCCGCGACGACCCGGGTAACCCTCCCGGCCGAGTGCAGCGTCAAGCCCAACTCCCACTGCCACGCTCGGCCACGGGAGAGGACCCGCCCCTTCACCCGAGGAGGCGGTAGGTGCGACGTGACGGCTGCCTCTCGCACTCGAACGTGACGGTGAGGTTCCGATCGGGATCGAGCTCGCCTCTGGAGTCGTTGGGGTCGATGATCGCGAAGTTCCGGGTGTCCAGCACCCGAGTCCCTCTACCGTCCAGCTCCCTCAGGCGCCCCACGAAGTCCTCTCCGACCAGCTCGATCGACCCGCGAACCGCGAGCTTCATCAGCCAGCCGGCGACTCCGGTGGGCGGAGGGTGCCCGATGCCGGAGGCCACGATCTGGTGAATCCGAGGGGCGGACGCGTGGGCCTGCAGTGTAGACCGTACTTCTCCTAGGGTTGCCACGTGCACATCGCCCGACAACAGCGTGACCTGCCGCTTCTGCCCGGCTTTGAACAGGCGGAGCAGGAGTGTCTGGAGCTCACCCCTGTTATTCGTTGCCACCCACGAGTCTCGTAGGTCGTCCAATGTCTCCGGCGTGCCGGGTGCATGCTCGAGAAGCGCGAGCGCCGCCGCGACGTTGGCGTGGACCACGGGGACGGGGGCGACAATGAACACGCGGACATCGCTGCAGAGCGACTCGAGCCAGGACGTCAACGCCTGAAGTTGTGGGCGGCCGAGAATCGTCCCAGAGGACCAGTCGCGGTGGGTGCGGGTGTCCAGGAGACCGATTGCGATCTTGCCGATGACGAACCCGCGGAATCCGTCCGTGCCGTCTGGACCGTGGCTGAGCTGGAACTCTTGATACGCTCGTGCTGCGGCAGCGAACCACATCTTCTCCAGAGGCGCTCGTTCTTCGGGGACGTCGTGTGAGCCCCAGCCATCGTAGATGTCGTGGTCGTCCCAAGTCATGACCGACGGGCAGGAGCCGAGGACCTTCCGCGTCTCCGGGCGGCTCCACGTGCTCACGTAGAGCTGGCGATAACGGCGGGTCAGCGACGCTTCAGTCAACGGTGCCGAGTCGAACGTGGCCTCGTATGCCGCATCCACCCGAAGCTTGTCTGCGTATATCTGATCCCCTGCGTGAACGATCAGGTCCACGTGCCCGTCCTCCACTCTCTCTCGCAATCGTCGCCACATGACCCAGCGCTCCGACTCCGGCAGGGAAAACCAGCCGTTGCACGAGACGAGCGCAAGTCTCGGAGCTCGCCCGTCTTTCGCGGGGACCCGGAACTGGTCTGAGTAGGTGTGGGCGCCCGCTTCCACGATGTAATCGACCATGCTGCCGCCCGGCAGGCCATCGAGCGTGAGGAGAGTACGCTCGTATGGATCCGCCGCCTCGGGCGCACTGGTCACCGAAGATGCCGTCCCGCCAACGCTGTAGCGGCACCGCACCTCCGTAGCGCCTTGCGTGATGACGAGTAGCCGCGCGCTCCATAGATCGTTCGGGGTCTCTCTGCAGTGTCCGACCACGACGAGGGGTATCACGGTGTTACTCCTACGGCCCTGTGAGGATGTCGACGATGACCGGGTTGCCGAACCTGGCGAAAGACTCCGCCCGGGACGTTCCGAACGCGTGAAAGATCGAATCCAGTCTCGACAGGAACTGCGGAATCGCCGCCGAGTATGTGGACTTGAGGTAGTCGCGGGCTGGAACGCCATTGAATGTGAGGTGCTGCCACTCCTTCGCCCAGTGCGGGCGGATGTGTAGTTTGTGACCTTGACTGTCAGTCAGGGCCGCCCATCGCTCCACGAGCCTTCGCGTGAAGGCATGCCACTCGGCGATTGGGGTCTCCAGTGTGGTGAGCACCTCGATGGAGCACGTCCCCAGATCGTTACCCGACTGGGGCGCCAGGAGGATGTTCGAGCCACCCATGATACGCATCTCGAGGACCAGACGCATGGCGTGGGTCGGGTCTGCGTAGGTCTCCTGAATCGCGGCCCACCACGCCCTTCGAGCGACGTCGAGATCCGGCTGCGTAGGGTCGTCGGCGCGCGGCGGCAAGGGGAGCTCGATCTCCACGTTCAGCACGCGCATATTCTGAATACCGCGACGGAAGTGGAGCGCCTCGATGAGCGGCGTCACGGTGATCTTGGAGTCGGGGAGCGTTCTCATCGCGGCCGCCGCGAGGATGGTGCACTGGATGGCGGGCGGGAAGTGCCTGAACAGGATGCTGTTAGCCAATCCAGCGACGTAGTTCTCCGCCTCCTGCAGCACCGTTCCCCACGGACCCGGGTACGGCTCTGAGACGGCCTTGTCTCCGTCGTTGTGCCACGTATTCACCCAGCAGTTACGGTGTCGGGTAAACCAGAACCACTCGGCGTAGTAGTCTTCGGTGGCTGCGCGCTTGAACTCGGTGGCAGCCTGTGAGAGTTCGGCAGGCGTGATCCCGGTCTGGTCGACTTCGGGTGGGACATCGGCTGGGCTCGTGGGCGGGATCGCCAACAGGACTCGGGGCTTTGTTGGGGCGAGCTTCGCGTAGCTCATGGGGTCGAGTCTCAACGTGACGGCGGTGACGACGCCTAGGAGCCCGAAGCAGCCGGCTGCGGCGCGGAGAAGGTCCGCGCCCTCAATCGTCTGCACCTCGCCGTTCGCATCGACCAACTCAACGGCGACGACCAGGTCGCTCAGGGTCTGCTGTTTGTGGCCGGCCCCGTGGCAGATCGGCGCGTTGCTGCCACCGAACGTGATCTCGACCATGATGACATTCAGCGGGAGCGTCCAAGTCTCGGCCCCTCCGTCCCGCGCGAGGCACCAGGCACGGAACTGCTCGTTGGTCGTAGCTGCCCCGATGCGGCAGTGCGCGTGCCCATCGGGTGTGGTCTCGATGACGGTGATCCCCTGTAGGCTGTTCTTCGGGTCCATCGGCAGGTGAACCGCCGGTAGCTCGGTGGCAGCGAAGAGCGGCAGGAGCGAGATGAGGACCTCACCATCACGGGCGTAGAGGTTTGACCACGTGTGGCGATAGCCGGCGACGCGGACCGACTTTCCGTGGTCCCGCGCCCATCGGACGATGTTCTGAACCCCGGTGATGGATCGCGGGACGCAGGTGAGCGCCGGGGTGTTGTCCACCGTGCGTCCCCAATTTCGGAAGCGCTCCTCTTCGAGAACTGCGACGTGTGTCCCATCAGCCTCCAGGAGGTCCGGACTGTCGTGGAGGAGGCCCCGCAGGCGCGCGCGCAGCGTTCGCAGGAAGTCCGTCCCGCGGGCGGAGAGCTCGTCTTGTACGTCGTCCTCGATCGACCCGGCGAGGTCGAGTAGCGCGTGGCTGCCCAAGCCCTCGAAGTGCTTGCGCAGCGCCGGGTCCCTGACGGCGGCTGCCAGCATCGACGCGCCGTAGAGCGTGTCCCGGACTGCGCTATCACGGTGGAACTCGACGATTCGGTCGAAGTGCTTCTCGAATGCGGCGGTGAAGTCCGTCTGGGCGACGTCGTTCCCGAAGCTACGCAACCATGTCCCGAAAGATGCGAGCGGCAAGGTTTCCTCCAGGCCTTCGTTCAGAGTTGAGGTGTCGGCCTTGCCGGCGCACCGGCGTCGGGCTGTGGGCACGGAGCCTCTCGTGACGTGATGCTCGCAACGGCCGTCCGGCCTGTCTAGTCCAGGGAACTCGGAGGGTACGGCGGGCGGAGCGAACAGGTCCTCTGCGCGGGGCGGGCTTCTGGGCGCCGTCCCTAGGCCGACGTGACGCGACCCGCCGCCAGGGTGAGCACCCTTTCGCTGAGCGCCGCGACGTCCAAAGGGTCGTGCGTGACGATCACGGCCGGCAGGCGCCGTCGGCGCAGCGCCTCGCGAAGCGTCTGGCGCAGGTCGAGGCGCGCCTGAGCGTCCAGGGCCGCTAGAGGCTCGTCGAGGAGCAGCCCCTCCGGGGCGACGCAGAGCGCCCGGGCCAACGCGACGCGCTGCCGCTCGCCGCCGGAGAGCGTGCCGGGCCGGCGTGCGGCGAGGTGGGCCACGCCGAACTCCTCGAGCAGCTGCAGGATCGCTGCGGGATCGGCCTTCCCGAAGCGCCAGCGCATGGGGAGCGCCAGGTTGTCCACGACCGTGGCGTTCGGCAGCAGCGCGTCGGACTGCGGCACGAAGCCGAGGCGGCGGCCCTCGAC
>SXOO01000010.1 GCA_005776725.1 Pseudomonadota bacterium
GAGGTACTTGGCCGAGGCGCCCGTGGCGATGATCACAGCGGCGGCGGTCTCTTCGCGCTCTTCGTCTACCGTGAGCTTGAACGGCCACGTGGAGAAGTCGACGGCTGTGACCATGCCCCACTGGCACTCCGCCCCGAATCGTTGCGCCTGCTTGCGCAACGTGTCCATGAGGTCGGGGCCGGTGATGCCGTGCTCGAAGCCCGGGAAGTTCTCGACCTCGCTCGTGGTGGTGAGCTGGCCGCCCGGCTCGGGACCTTCGATGACGAGCGGGGAGAGGCTGGCGCGCGCGCCGTAGATAGCGGCCGTGAGGCCGGCGGGGCCGCTGCCGATGATGACGAGTTTTCGCATGGCGTGTTCCTTGAGGCGCGGGGGGCGCCCGAGCGAGGCCGGGAAGTTAGGGGTTCGGGTGGCCAACGACAAGCGGGGATCGCGCGCGCGCCTCGCGAGCGGGTGCCGAGCAGCCAACGCCGCTCCCGGACGCGGCGTGGGCCGCGCTCGCTCGAGCCCCCGAGGGCCCGCTAGCGCTTGAAGCGGATGTGCAGGTGGTCGTCGTGTCCGCGCTCGTGGCGCACGATGCCCCGCTTCGACCGGCGTCCCTGCGGATACTGGAAGATGCGGTCGAGCACGGCCTTCGGGGTCCCAGTCTTACGCGCGTAGTCGTAGACCGGCTTCTGCAGGCGCAGCTGGAGGAACACGTATTCCACCTCCCCGCTGTCGACGAGCGCCTTGATCAGCGCCCAGGTCCGCGGCGCGTCCAGCGTCCTTGGGGTGGCCCGCTCGAACCACCTGCGCTCGCGCCCGTCCTTGAAGTAGAAGCCGATGTCGATGTCGCGACCGTCTCGGTGGGAGCGGTGGGGTCGAAGCCGGCCGCCGCCCTTGACCGACAGGTCGCCCACGCACACGTCGGGGAGCGCTTTGAACTGCTCCGTTAGGCGCCTCATGGTGCGCCGGAACAGGTCCACAGCCTTCTGAGTGCCGAACGCGCGCTCCGGGTTGCGCACCTCGAAGCCCGGAGCGCTCATCAGCTGGAACACCACGGCCGGCGCGAACAACGCGCTCTGGTGCCGCTCTTCGGCCACCGACGGGAGGGTGGTGGCTACGACCAGGGCTGTGAGGAGCATCCGCATCGTGGGGGCGGTGAATAGCGGTAGTTGGCGCTCCAATCAAGTGGAATTTTGCGACCCCACTCACCGGAGCGCGGGAGCGCGGAGGTGAACCGGGCCGGGGAGCTCTGCTGCCCCGGCCCCAGCATGAATCCCAGCTCGGCCGCCCCGGCTGCCTGGAGGCCGCTCCAGAGGAGGGAGCTCCTTCCGGTTCAGTCGGCGCGATCTCCCTCCGCCGCGACGGCCGTCCAGCGACGCTCGCCCAGCGTGACTCGAACGCCGTTCGAGCTCCAGCTGGCCGCGTAGTCTTCGTCCAGCTCGAGGCGGGCAGTAGGCACGAGGGCCGGGTCGCGATCGTCCGGCACGAGGCCGATCACGATCGTGTCCCATCCAGGCATCAGCGTCGCTGCGGCGTCACACGCTGTGCATCGCGTGGAGACGAAGCGGCGATAGGGCCAGCACAGCCCCAGGCGGTCGAGCCACGCCGTGAGCGCGATCTCCGCGCCACACGCGGGGCAGGGGAGGGTCACGTGGGCTCGACGATGAAGCCCGCCAGCGCGCTCGCGGCCACGACGAGGGGGCTCGCGAGGTAGACCTTGCCGGGCCCGCTGCGGCCGGGGAAGTTGCGGTTGATCGCGCTCACCGTGACCTGATTCGGGTCGTCCGAGACCCCCGGGCCCGCGCGAATACACGCGCCACAGCTCGGATTGATGAGCTCTGCGCCGGCGGCCTCGAACAGGGTCACGTAGCCCTGCGCCTCGGCGTACTGCTTGATCTGCTGCGACCCGAACTGGATGTAGAACCGGACCCCGTCCGGGACGCGCTGCCCCTTTGCAACGGCGGGCCGGAGGACCTCGGCGTACAGGTCCATGTCGGTCTTCTTTCCGCCCGTGCAGGAGCCCCCGTACGCGATCTGGATCGCCACCGGGCCCTTGTTCACGCCCTCGAGCTCGTCGAGGAAGATCCCGTTCCGGGGGTCGCCGGGGAGCGCCACGAGGGGACGCAACGCGCTGAGGTCCAACTCGAACCGGTGGGCGTACTCCGCGTCGGGGTCGCTGCGCAGCGACAGCATGGGGGCCAGCTCGGGGCGCCAGCGGCCCTGCAGCTCCAGCCAGGTGCGTGTGACGCCGTCGGCCGCGATGATCCCGGTGGTGGCGGCGCCCTCGACCGCCATGTTCGTGAGCGTGGCGCGTTCGTCGAGGTTCATGGCCTCGACCGCCGGACCCGCGAACTCCAGCACTTGCCCGATCGCCTTACCCGCCTTGATGTACGGGTCGGACAGGATCTTGAGCATCACGTCCTTCGCCGAGACCCCGCGAGGTAGCTGACCGCGGAGGTCCACACGCACGACCTCTGGCACCACGAGGCGGATGTCGTTCGTGTACCAGGCGTTCGCGATGTCTGTGGCGCCCACGCCGAACGCGAAGGTCCCGAGCGCGCCGGCCGTGCAGGTGTGGCTGTCGGAGCCGATGATGAGCTGGCCGGGCTCGCCGATATCCTCGAGCACTGCGTTGTGGCAGATCGCCTCGGACCCGCCCGCCGGTAGCTCGTCGTAGAGGCGGATGCCCTGCGCCCTGCAGAACGCCTCCTGCGTGGTCTTGAGCGCGTTCGCGTGCTCCAGCAACCCCATCTGGCGGTGCTGCTTGCTCATGACCTTGTCCAGGAACGTAAGGTGGTCGCGAAACGCGTACGTGGAGGCCGTATCGACCACGCGCGCTTCGGGTCCGAGGAACTCGCGAAACAGCGCCGCCGCCATGGGGGTGACGTAGTCGTGGGTGAAGCGGACGTCCGTGCGACAGAAGAGCGCGTCGCCGGGGCGCACGGCAGGGATGCCGAGGCGTCCCGTGCGCGCATCCGCGACGGCGTGCGCGGCGATGATCTTCTCCACGAGGTTCATCGGTCGCGGCGGCGTGGTGCACTCTGGCGGCGTGACCTGCCCGCCGAGGCGCGCGCGGTTGTACGGGAAGAGGCCCCCCATCCGGACGATGTCGGCCGAGATCGCGTCGAGACCCCGGGTGAACTCGGCGATGTCTACCGCTTCGCCGCGTCGCAGACGCTCCAGAATGCCGAAGTCGGTGGTGGTGAGGAGCCCGATGTTCTGACAGTTCTGGCCGTAGATCTTCTCGATGTTCTTGGCCACGATCAGCTGCACGCCCGCCCATTTCTCGGCGTACGGCGCGGTCTCGCGCGACGACCCACATCCCTTTGACACGCCGCTCACGAGCACCGCGGGGCGCGCGTTGATGAAGGCGTCCTTCTCGATGCCGCCGTGGCGCAGGCCCGCGTACACGTAGCGGGCGAGCGTCTCGTCGTAGAAGAAGCAGACCCAGCCGGGCGTGATCTCGTCCGTGGAGATGTTGTCGAGGAGGGCGATGTCCTCCGACCAGGCGAGGTCCTCTCCGGCGAGCTGCTGCTTCAAGAGCTCTGCAGACTCGGTGAGATAGACGACTCGGCCATCAAGCGTGAGCGAGCTACGCTGGGTCATGAGGCCCTCCTCGGTGACGAACTTCCCTGTGGGCCTCGAGACGTCCGAGCACTCCCACTTCCGTACATCTTGCGCGCGGAGCGGCTCGGCAGTGCCGGGCGCCCCATGCTGGCATCAAAGCCGCACCTCGGGAGCGGTGTCAAGGCGGTTTCCCCAATGAGCACAAGAGGTTGAACGAGTTCGTTCCGGACGTCCGTTTTGATTCCAGGCGTGGTAGTTCCTGGGGCTACGCGGATGCGCTTGCGTGGACGAGCGGGTTTCTGGGAGAACGCGCGCATGAGCACCCCCACCACCGTCCCCCCGACCTTCGGCGAACCCACGCCTCTCGGACTCTTTGGTCTCGCCATCGGCTGCGCCTCGCTGCTGCCGGTCGCGTTCGGAGTGCAGTCGGCGTTCACGCCGGACGCCCTTCGGCTTACAGCGTGGTTCTGCCTGCTCTTCGGCGGGGGCTGCCAGTTCCTCGCCGGCCTCATGAGCTTCGCCAACAAGAACAGCCTAGGCGGGACGCTCCTCACCACCTTCTCGTTCAACTGGGTCCTCAACTGGTGGTCGCTGTGCCAGATGGCCGAGGGCCGTCTCCCGAACCCTGCGGTGGTGCTCTCGGTAGACATCACGTTCCTCGTGATCTTCCTCGTGATGACGGTAGCGTTCGGCTACTTCTCGAAGACCCTGTTCGTGTTCCTGCTCGACATCGACGCGCTCTACGTGCTGCGGATCGCCAAAGAGGTGTTCCACGCGCCCGCGTTGGCGCTGCCCATCGCGTTGGCCACCGTGGCGCTCATGGCCATCGCGCTCTACATCGCTTTTGCTTTGGTGCTGAACCCAGTGGCCGGTCGGGCGGTATTCCCTATCGCGGGACCGCTGTTCACCCCGCAGCCACCGCCCGGAGCGCCGCCCCCCGCATGAGCACCCTTACCGCCCGGCTCCTGGCGCGTGCGCCCGCACCCGCTGACGGGCTCCCGAAGATGCCTCCGGACAGCGCCTACCGCTGGGTCGAACCGCACCTCGTGCTCGGTCACGAGGCCACGATCGCCCTCCTGATCGAGCGCCTCCGCAGAGCAGGCAAACGGATCCGCTATCCCGAGCGCTGCTTCTTCGCGGCCGACCACTTCACTCCGCCCGCAACTGCAGAGCGGGCCGGGATCCTGAAGAAGTACCTGGAGTTCGTGGAGGATGAGGGCGTGCCGCAGCGCCACCTCTTCCAGGGGATCAGCCACCAGCTCATGGTGGAGGACGCGCGCTGCCTCCCCGGCGCCGTCATCGTAGGCGCCGACTCGCACACGACCATGGCGGGCGCGCTCGGCGCGTTCGCCGCGGGCTTCGGCTCCACGGACATCCTCGCCGTGCTCGCAACCGGCGCGGTGGCGATTCGCGTCCCCGAGGCCATCCGGGTGCGCTGGACGGGCGCGCTCCACCGCGCCTGCTCTGGCAAGGATCTCGCGCTGGACCTGATGCGCCGCTTCGGCGAGGGCGGCGCAGCGTACCGCGCGCTCGAGTTCGTGGATTCGACCGACTCGCGCATCTGCATGGCCGACCGCCTCACGGTGTGCAATCTGGCCGTGGACGCGGGGGCCAAG
The DNA here is from genome assembly GCA_005776725.1 of Pseudomonadota bacterium. Lineage (GTDB taxonomy): Bacteria > Myxococcota_A > UBA9042 > SXOO01. The sequence goes on from SXOO01000010.1 coordinate 5,166, forward strand.
AACGGGGTGGTGATCCCCGACGAGGTCACGCTCGATTGGCTGCGAGCGCGGGACGGACACGCGCCGGCGCTGGACGGGCTCGGGCCGGGCGACGACGCCGACTACGCAGACACGCTCGACCTGGACGTGACTTCACTCGAGCCCCTGGTTGCGCGCCCCGGTAGCCCCGCGGACGTGATCCCGGCCCGAGAGGCGTCGCAGGAGAAGCTGCATCAGGTCTTCATCGGGTCCTGCGCCGGAGGGCGCTTCGAGGACCTCCGCGACGCCGCCGAGGTGCTGCGCGGTCACCGCGTTCGCCCCACGCTCCGGCTGGTCGTGACGCCCGCCAGTCAGGCCGTCTATCGTCGCGCTGTGCGCGAAGGCGTGGTGGAGGTGCTGATCGAGGCCGGCGCCATGGTCACGGCGTCGGCGTGCGGCGCCTGCGGCGGGATCGACAAGGGGCTCCTCGCGGACGGCGAGGTGTGTATCTCCACGAGCAACCGCAACTTCCGCGGCCGCATGGGCTCGACCGAGGCGCGGATCTACCTGGCCTCGGCCCGGACCGCCGCGGCGTCGGCGCTTGCGGGTCGCGTCGTGGACCCCCGTGAGTTCACCCCATGATCTCAGGCCCCGCCCTCGTGCTCGGTGACGACGTCAACACCGATGAGCTACACCCGAGCCGCTTCTACAGCCTCGACGACGCCACCGTGCGCGCGGGCTTTCTCGGTGCGGTCGGTCCCGAGAAGCGCGGGATCCGCACCCCATCACTGGCCTCACCGCGCGGCTCGGCCGCCGAGGAGGTGCCCGTGGGCCCCGTGGTGGTCGCCGGCGCCAACTTCGGCGTGGGCTCCAGCCGCGAGACGGGGGCGCGGGTCTTCCTGCTGGCAGGCGTGCGGGCCATCGTCGCGCGCTCCTTCGCCAGGATCTTCTTCCGGAACGCCTCGAACCTCGGGATCCCCGTCTTCGTGTGTCCGGAGCTCGTGGCGCCGGCACCCGGCGACGTGGTCCTCGTGGACCTCGAGCGCGGCGAGGTTCGCTGCGGCGGCCGCACCTTCCCCATCGCCCCTCCGGATGCCTACTGGGCCGCTGTCTGCGCGGCGGGTGGTCTGGCGCGGTATCTCGGCCTCGAGCCAGTTGCGGCGGGAGACAGAGCCGCCTCGTGACCGACGCGCTCACCGCGCTCCCCGTCCTGCGCCCCGACGGCCCATACGACGTGGACGTCGTGGTCATCGGCGGCGGCCCCGCGGGTCTCGCGGCGGCCACGCGCGTGCGCTGGGTGAAGGGCTACCACGCTCTCGCTGGCTCCGTGTGCGTGGTGGAGTCAGGCACACCGGGCGGATTGCTGCGCTGGGGCTCGTGCGTGCTCACCGGGCCGAGCTGGGCCTTCGCCGGCGAGAAGCTGGCCGAGCAGCTGCTCGACGAGGCACGGAAGCTGCGCATTCCTCTTGTCGCGGGGCGGGCGGTCTCAATCGGGCGCGAGGGCGCCCTCTTCGTCACGCACCTCGCCGACGGTCGGAGCCTTCGCTCCCTGGCGGTGGTCGTGGCCACGGGCCTGCGCCCGCTAGGCAACGAGGCCGACTACTACCTGCGCGGCGTGAGGGTCACCTTCAAGGGCTATGAGCACTTCCCTGCGCTCCTCCGGCAGTGCGCCGAGGACGCGGCGGGCCGCGGGCTGGTCATCGTTGGCAACGTCGAGACCCGCCGGCTCGATCGGCTCATCGAGGCGCACACGGCCGGTGCCGGTCCGATCACGCGGCTGCTGGGCGGGGAGTCCGTGCGGGTGCTCGGCGAGCGTCGCGTCGAGGCCGTGCAGGTGGAGCGCGGCGGCTCGGTACACCGTATCCCGTGCGGAGCCGTGTTCCTGGACTACAACGGCTTCGAGCTGCGGCCCGACTTCGCCCTCGGGGGACTCGCCTTCTCGCGCGACGAGCGTGGCTTCGTGACCTTCGACGGCTTCGGGCGCACCAGCCAGCCCGGCGTCTTCGCGGCGGGCGACATCGGCGGACGCTACGCCGCCACCTTGCCGGCTCTGGGCGACGGCGTCACTGCAGGCTTCTCGGCATATGCGTGGGCGTTCGAGAAGAAGCTCGGCGTGGCGCCCAATCTCTTCGCGTATGCGCCGATGGCCGTGGACCTCTCGGACTCGCCGATCGATCTGCCGGAGCTTCCTGACGACGGAGTGGTCGTAGTGCTCGGCCGCGAGGGCCAGCTCTCCCCACCCGTCGACGGCCTACGCGTTACCGAGGCGAGGCGCCATCCGGACTTCGACGCTGCGCTGGAGAGCAAGCTCATCACGATCCACCGGGCGCCCCGGCAGGGCTGACCCCAAGGCCCTGGCGGAGGGGAGCTGTGGGCGCTTCGAGGCAGTCTTCTGGTGATGGGCGGGGCCTGTAGAGACGGTGTCTACAGGTTTGCGCATGTCAGGGGGGCGCAAACACTCTCGTCTCGGCGATGGGAGCCCTCCAGCGTTGCCAGGGCCGGCGCCATCCGGGTGTGCCGTGGCCCTGCGGAGACTGCTCGGCGCTGGGCCCGAAGGGCTACTGCGCGACGCGCTTCAGGTAACGATCCGTCGCGGCATGGAGCGCGTGAAAGAACACAGTGACCATGTGCTCGCCCACGGCGACGTCCATATCCCAGCGTCCGAAGGCCTTGACTGGCCCCTCCAGCGCCGTGCCGTCGCGGAACACCCAGCGGATCATGCCGCCGCGAGTGACCGCCTTGGCCAGCAGCTCCTCCGGGGGACGGTAGCGGTCTTTGCGCTCTCGGGAAGCGCCGAGTCCCTCCTGAACGACCTTCTTCTCGAAGCGGCGGGCCGCCGCCATGGCCTCGGCTGCCTCGGGCGCGCTGGCGACCTTCACGTCGTGCTTGTAGATGAGCAGGGGCGCCTCGGTCCCGTCGCGGAGGAGGTCGAAGTCGTAGGTGCGGGCCACGGCCACGCCGCCCACCTCGACCTCGGCCTCCCCGAATCGCCACACGGCGAGCCGGCCTTTCTCGTTTCCGGCGCTCTCGATGCGATCGTCCGAGAATCTCTTGCGCCCAGCGCGGCGCATCTCCATGAGCACCGAGGCGCGCCACTCCGGGAGGTTGCCGCTGGCCACATGTCCGGCGAGGTCAGAGTCCATCCCGGACTTCTGGAGTTTGCCGAAGCGCTCACGTCGAATGAGCTCCTGCACGAGGTCGTTCAGCGTGACCTCCCCTCGAATCACGCGGTAGGCCCCCCAGACCGGGATCCCGCTCTTCTTCGCGAGCTCCTCGGCCTTTCGCGCCTCCTCCTCGGCCAGATTCGCCCGCTTGGGGCCACCAGGTCGCGGCCGCGCAGGGCCCCCACGTCGTTCTCCGCCAAAATCCCCCACGTCGAACTCCCCAGGCGCTGTGGCCCCCAAAGACGCCCCGCTGCGCTCGCAGCTGGCGCCGCCCCCCAAGCCGGTGTGCGGCTGCACTCCCCGCCACCAGATGAGCTAAGCGGCGGCCGCGGGCCACGTCAAGCAACCTCAGTGTAGCCGGCGGGTCCACCGCCTCTCACGCCACGGCTTCGAGTTCGGGGCGCGCTGGTGTAGGGTGGCGCAATGCCCGGGGTCGCCCACGCCCAACATGCTCGCGAGACCCTCCCGCCGGTGCGGCGCTCGCGCGGGGTCCTTCGGCCAGTGGATACGCAGGTGATCCCGCTGGCCAAGGGGGCACGCGTCACCGTGGAGGAGCCGGTGTTCGACGGCGTGTGGCTCGTGCACATCGCCGGGACCACCGCTGATCCGTCGCTCTTCCCTCCCGATCGCACGCTCCCCGAGGTCAATTTCGACTTCCGCGAGGTCGAGCTCCCTGACGACTCCACCGACCCCTTCGCGCGATTCCGCGAGCTCGTGTCCGACGGCCTCGTGGCCACGCTCGGGCCGCGTGCCGACGGCTCGCGCCCCCCACGTCACCTGGTCTTCGTGGGGCACAGCTTCGGCGGCATGGTCGCCGCGGACTTCCTGGCGCGCACCGATCTCCCGGCGCTTCGCGCGTTGGTCCCCTCCGTCGAGCGCGTCACGTTGGTGATGGTGGCGGCTGCGCACGTATCGCCGGTGCCCACCTACCGGATCCGCAGCGACGCTCCTGTGGTTGGGCCGTTGGCCACCTGGCTCTCGCACCACGTCATGAAGGTCGGGACGGCGTCTCGCGAGCGCCTCGGCGCGGTGATGAACCTCCTCCCCAAGGAGCCGCCCCGCGTGATCTGGCGCGACGCCTGGGGACAGAAGGACGAGCTCCGCGCGGTGTTGGGTCTGCCGCGCGCCAGCTCGCTCGAACACTTCTGGTCCGTGGTCCGCTGCGCCCGCGCCTATGACCTCGAGTCCCTCGTCGAGGGCGGCGGCGGCTCGCTCTGGTTCGATCTCCTGATCCTCTCGGGCGAGCGCGACACGCAGTGGCCCGAGCACCTCTTCGACGCGTTCTGGGACTTCGTGGGTCGCACGCCGTGTCCGCGGGCGCGGTGGTGCCACTTCCCTGGCGACGACCACCTCGCCGTCGCCCGGCAGCCGGCTAAATACTACAAGGAACTCAAGGACTTCCTTGTGGAAGGTAGCGCCGTGCGCCATGTGGTGCCCACTTGAAGCCGATCGCCCCGACGCCGCCTGAGTCGCCGGTGCTAGCGGCGTCGCAAGCGCCTTCGCTCGGCGCACTCGCGTTGAGCGCCCTGGTCACCGTCACCACCATCGTTGCTTTGCCGATCCTGGCCCTGCTCGGGCTCGAGTCGCGGGCGCTCGGAGCCGCGGTTGGGCGCACCGTGGACCGAGAGGGGTTCCCCGGGGCGTTCGAGTTCGAGCACGTCGTGTTCGGGCCCGGCCTCTTCGACGCCACCGTCTATGGGGCGGTCCTGCGGGGGCGCGAGGGCCTCGAGATCCTCACGGCGGAGAGGATCTTCGTCTCGCTCGAGGCGCCGCCGGAGTTCGAGAAGGACGTCAAGACCAGGCTCGTGGTGAAGCGCTTCGAGGCCGACGACTTCGACCTGCGCCTCGAGTGGAACCGCTTCGGGGACCTGCTCCTCACCGACGTGTTCGCGAACCGGCGCTTCGGCCTGCGTGACAAGGTCTCCCCAGAGCCCGAGGTGCTGATCGACCTCCAGGACATCGTGCTGCGGCGCGGTCGCCTCGTGCTCGGCTGGCCCGCCTTCGGCTTTCACTTCGACGGGATAGACGGGCAGGGCGCGGTCCGGATTGACGGCAAGGGCCTCCACATCAAGGTGCCGCGCCTCGGCAGCGACGCGGGGAGCACCTGGCTTGCCAGCGCCTCGGACGCTGCCCGCGCCGCCCTCGCTACGCTGCCGCAGAACGAGCGATCGAGCGCGCTGCGCGAGCAGGGCGCAGCGCCGATCCCATTCGAGTCCGTCACGTTCACCGACTTCGTCTGGGAGGGCACGCGCTTCGACACCCGCCTCGAGATCGCCGGGACCACGTCGCTGGAGGTCTCCGCGTTCATGGACTTCCCGAAGGACGAGCCGATCGTCTACGGCTATGACGCGGCGGTGCGGGGGCCTGCGGCGCTCTTCGAGGCGCTCACCGGTGGACGTATCGCTGGCTTCACAGGCACGCGGGTTGCCGTGAAGGGCGCCGGTCCCGCAGCGGTCGCCGAGCTCGGTCCGGTCGCGCTCGAGCGGCTCACGATGGGCCGCGTTGAGGCCGGCGAGCTGTCGGTCCCGTCGCTCCACGTCGACCTCACGGGTCCGGCGGCGGCATTCCGCGTGGCGCTCGACGCGGCGAAGCTACGGGTGGGCGCGGGGTCGATGGAGGGGGTACACGCCGAGGTGGCGGGGAGCTTCGGCTGGGCCGGGTTCACCCCGAAGGCATTCCTGAGGCCGCTGCTGTCGCCACCTAGCGGCACGGTGGGCTGGCTCACCGCGTGGCCGGCGGTCGCCCGCCTGGACCTGACCGTACCGAGCGGAAAGGTCGGGTCCTGGACGCGGACGGCCTCGGACGGTGCCCCGTCTGGCTCGAAGGTGGAGGCCTTCGACATCAGGGCCTTGAAGTTGGGCGGCACCCTCGGGCGCCTCGACCTCGAGGTGGGAGGTCTCGAGGCCCGAGGGCACGGAGCCGCCGTCATCAAGGGCAAGCTCGAGACCTCGCTCGGCTTCAGCGGCCTCAGCCTCGATGCGGACGTCTCCGCCACACTGGCCGCGGTCCCGAGGGACACCCTCGCCGCGCTCCTGCCCAAAGGCCTGCTCCCGTCCGCCGCGCCGCCCGTGGTCTCGGGGAATCTCCGGCTCACCGGGGATCCCCGTGATGCCAAGAGCCTCGCCCTCGAGAGCCCCTGGGCCACGCCCCCCGCTCCAGAGGCACCCGGCGCCGGCCCGTGACCCGCCCCCGCGGGGTGTTCTGGTGGGTTGGCCGCGCGATCTGGCTCGTATTCGCGCTGGTGTACTTCGTGCTCACCCGCGTGGCGCTTCACGGCGCCGCGCTCTACCTCGGCCTCTACTTCACCCTCAATACGGAGCTCTTCAACGCGCAGCTCTGCCGCCTGCTCTCCGAGGTATTGCCGGGGCGGGTCTTCGTCGAGCAAATCGAGATCCAGCCGACCCTCGTGGACGTTAGCCTCGTGCAGGCCGTGATCGAGGACGGCCTCGGCCGGCCCGTGATCACGGTCGACATCGCGTACGCCACGCTGGGGGTGGGCGAGACGGTCACCAATGTGCTGCAGCAGATCGCGGGCTCCGATGTCTTGCCCATGCTGGCGCTGAGCCGAGCCCGCGCAGTCCGGCCGGACGTGCTGGTGGAGGTCGAGCCCGACGCTTGGACCGGGATCGGCACCGCCTTCTACGATCGGTCGCGGCCCAAGGCGGCGCGGAGCGGGTTCCGGTGTGAGATCCCCGACGCGGCGGTGGTCGATGGCCGGGTGAGGGTCATCGTGAGCGGGGAGTCCCCCGTGCTGGTCGACAGCGCCGGCCTCGACGTTCCATTGGCCACCGTGGTGACCGACCGCGGGCGCGTGTGGGCTGAGGGGCCCCTCGTCACGGCGCGGGGGGGACGTATCCTCGCTGGCGGGCTCGAGCTGCCCTGGGCGGGGCTCAGCAGCCGCGTGGTCCGCTGGGCGGACGGGCAGTTCGACATCGGGACCGGCGAGCTCGTCGTGTCTCAAACGCGGGTTCGCCTGAGCGGCGGCCTGAACAACCGCGGCCGTGGCGTGCGTGTCGACCTGCGCGCCGAGGCGGAGGTTGCGGGCGACCCGATCCTGATCGAGCAGTTCGGTGCCTCGGTCGTCGGCGAGGTCCGCGTCGAGGCCGAGGGGCCGCTCTCCTTCCCCCGCCTCCGGGCGGAGCTCGCGCTCACCCGCTTGGACGCGGCCGGTTTCTCGCTCGGGCCTTTGGAGACGGCGATCGAGCTCCGGACAGATCCCTGGCGCGACAGCGTGTGGCTCGAACCGACGGCGTTCGAGCTGGACGGTGGCCCGGTCTTCGTGGAGGAGCTCGTCTGGGAGCGCGCCGGGGCCAACGACCCACGGGACGACGGCGCGGTGCGGGTTGCCTTGTTCGCCCCAGAGTCCTCCGCGGCGGGGCTCCTGGCGCTCGGCCTCGACACGGTGCCCGGATGGGCAGGAGAGGCGACGCTCTCGGGGCGCTTCGCGCGACCCGGTTGGCGAGCCCCGGGCCAGCCGTTGTGGCGCTTCACCGGGCGAGTCGAAGTGGCGGGAGAGGCCCGCCGGGTCTCCCCTTATCGCAGGGGCGCCGGCCTCGGCGTCGTGGGCGACTTCACGGGCGCGGTCGTCCACCGGGCACCTGGGGCGACCGCCTCACCCGAGCCGGGCGGGCTCGCGGCCCTGGAGCCGTCCAGAGGGCTGGGCCTGTCCCTCAGGGTCGAGGCGCCCAGCCTCGTCGGCTGGCTCGGCTCGAACGACGCTGCACTCGACGGCCGTCTCACGTCGGAGGGTCTGCTCGATGTGGGCCTAGAGGGCACGGTCAACCTGAAGCGGCTCGGGATCGCGTTTGGCGCGCCGGCCCTTCGCGGCAGCGCCACCGTGACCGACGCACACGTCGTGGGCCACTGGGCGAACCCGAGCGCCCGCTTCGGCCTCGAAGGGCGCCGTGTGCGCTACGGCGCGCTTCGCGTGGAGTCGGTGGGCGCGCGCGTGCGCTACGAGGATGGCCTGCTCGAGACTCGCGAGCTGGTCGCGGCCACTTCGCTCGGTCGGGTCACCGCCGACGCGTCGCTTCGCCTCCTCGCTGGCGACCGCTGGCATCCAGAGCTGCCGCTGGAGGTGACGCGAGGGCGCGTGGAGAACCTGGATCTCGAGGGCGTCCTGGCCCTGTTCGGGTACAAGCTCGGGCTCGGCTCTGCCCCCACCGCCACGGTCGACGTCGAGGCCGTATCCTTGCCGCTTGGCGCTGCCGACGTCCTGGGCGGGCTCTCCGGACGCGCGCGCGCCAGAGCAGGCGCTATTCGGCTGCTGGACGAGGTCTGGCGGGGGCTGGAGTTCGACGTCGCCGTGAAGAAGCGGACCCTCGCGCTGGAGTCCGGGCGTGTGAGCTCGGAGAGCGGAGTCAGCGTCGAGGCTAAGGGAAGCTGGTCCGTCCCGGCGGGGAGGGTGGCCAAGCTCGCGGGCGAGCTGAAGCTGGACGGACTCGATCTCAAGCGGTTCGGGCCGCTCCGCGACCGCGGCCTCGCTGGCCAGGTGGACGCGTGGCTCAAGGCCGGGCACGGCGAGTCTGGGCTCGGCTTCGAGGGCACGCTGAACGTGGCGGACTTCGTTATGAACGGCGTGGACTTCGGGAGCGCGAAGCTCGATTTCTCACGCGGCGCGGGCGACCGGAAGGTCACCATCAGCAGCCCGTCGTTCTTCGAGGGTTTCCGGTTGGACCGCGGGACGCTCGTGGTCGACCCCTCCGGAGTCCCGAACGCGCTCTCGGCCAACGTGGGCCTGGAGCGCCTGGACCTCAGCCGCTTCGGTGTGGGACGCCAGAAGGGCGGCGCCCCGTCGGGCAAGAAGTCGCGGATTGAGCTGGCCACGGTGTCGAAGGGCAGCGTGTCGCTCGCGCTGACCACGGGCAGTACGCCGTTCTCCGCCTCGCTCGAGCTCCCGGAGGGCGCCGTCGAGCTCATCCTCGACGGAGTCCGCCTCACGAATCGCGGCGTGCTCAGCCTGCGCACCGACGGGCGCTCGGTCGAGCTCGAGCGCCTCATCGCGTCGGTGGGGCCGTACGCCATCGCCGCATGCGGGGCCTACTCCCTCGACAGCGGTCGCCTCGACCTCGACGTGGCCGGCTCGCTCGAGCTCGACGACATCCCCGGTATCCGGCGCGTGGCCACGGGTCTCGAGGGCCGCGTCGTCACGGCGGGCGGGTCATTTCAGGACTCGTGCCTGCTGCTCCCGTTGGAGCTCGATGGGCTGGAGGCGCTCGGCAACCCCCGCGGCTTCGTACGGGTGAGTGATGCCGCCTCGGCCCCGCTCTTCACGGGTGGTCTCGACCTCGAGGGCCTGGTGTTGCGCCCGCGGGGGCTCGGCATGGACATCGCGGTGGACCAGGGGGCCGTGCGCTTCGAAGCGTCCGAGGGGGTACAGAGCCTGGTGATCGACGCCGCCACCCCGCTGATGGGCACGTTGGAGGACGGGACCTTCACGCTCTCGGGCCGCGCCGCCCTCCCCAAGGTGCCGTCTCGGAACCGCCTCGAGCACTGGCTGCCGGACACGGGCGAGCTACGCCTCGTCGGTCAGGACCTCGTGGTGGCTTCTCCCAAGGAGTACCGCGTCACGCTGGACCCGGAGCTGGCCCTCCGGTTCGCGAACGTGTACCGACCGACCGAGAAGGAGAGGCAGAAGTACGGCCTCGCCCCGGGCGAGCGAGACCTGCGCTTGTCGGGGAAGATCGACATCCCGGAGGGCGAGTACTTCAGCGGCTTCACCGTGATCAGCCGCGCGCTGGGCCGTGTACTCGAGCGCGGTGCGCGGCAGGGCCCGGTGAAGGACCTCACCGCCACGCTGCCGTTCCTCTCGGAGCTTCGGCTGGACGTGGGCGTCCACGCGGCGAGCCTCGGGATCCAGTCGGACTTCGGCGTGGGCTCCACCGACCTCGATACGCGCCTCGACCTCACGGTTCGGGGCACCTACGCGAGCCCGCTTCTCTACGGCAACGTCGCCGTCACCGACGGGACGGTCTCCTACAACGTGTTCAAGCGCGAGTTCGAGGTGACGGAGGGGCGCCTCGAGTTCGATGGTCCGATCGCCCGGCCGCTGCTCGACGTGAGGGCCGAGGCCAACATCGAGGTGCGAAAGCAGAACCGCCTGGCAGACAGCGAGGAGCTCGAGGACTACTCCGTGACCGTGACCGTGAAGGGGCGAGTGCCGGACTATCAGATCGCGTTCTCGAGCAAGCCCTCGCTCCCCGAGATCGATGTTCAGTACCTCATCCTCCTCGGCCGAACGAAGCAGCAGCTCGCTGACGAGGGGGCCTCTGGCGGCTCGCTCGAGCTGGTCTCGGCTGACCTGTCGACCCTGGTCACCAGCCTCGTCGAGGCGCCGTTCGTGGACGAGCTGGTCGTGGAGCCCACCCTCGGCGGGGGAGGGCGCGTCGAGGCCGTGTTGCGCCTGGGCCGCGGGATCCGGATCGGGCTCGTGGGACGGCAGGAGACCACCGGCACCCGCAGCTACGACGCCCGATACCGGCACCGGCTGCTGGACCAGCTGATCCTGGAGGCGTCGCGGCGCTCCGCCACCGAGACCACCGGAGAGCGGGACCGCTACGAGGTGCAGCTGCAGTACACGATCCCGCTCGACTGAACGGGGGCCGTCCGCCAACATCGAAGGGTGATCCGCGGCTCGACCCACGAACCACGGCGCGTCGACGCGGGTCCCCGTGAGCCGCGGCGCTTGAGACTCTGTGGACTGGCCCGCTTCCTAGTCGCCGGGCTCTTGGTCGCGTCGGGTTGCACGGCGGAGCCCGAAGAGGCGCTCCCGCCCGACACGGCAGCGCCAGCTGTACCCATCCCCGCACTTCAGCTGATGCTCGACCCCTCTCGTCATCCGCCCCTACCCGAGATGGGCAACGGCGCGGCCATCGCCGATCTCGACGGCGACGGCGACCTCGACGTGCTCTTCGCTGCGGACGGGCCGCCCCTCCTCCTCCTCGAGAACGACGGCTCCGGCCGCTTCGTGGACGCATCGGCCCGCTCCGGAGTGGACGTCGTGAGCGGCCGTGGCGCATCGGGGGTGGTGATCGTGGACGTGGACGGCGACGGCGCGCTCGACGTGTTCGTGACGCGTCGCTACAACACGAACCACTTGCTCCTCAGCGATGGTCGCGGGCACTTCGAGTCCGTGGGGCCCGCGTGGGGCCTGCACGCGAAGGCCGTCCACGAAGGCGCCAGCTTCGCTGACCTCGATCGCGACGGTGATCTCGACGTCCTGGTGGCGATCTCGCGCGATCCGGCGCGCGACGAGGACCGGTGGGAGGACGGCGAGAACGGGGCTCCCAACGTGGCGCTCCGCAACGACGGCGACCGCTTCACGGACTTCACGGCGGAGTCCGGGCTCGCTGGCGACCCGCACGGCGAGAGCTTCGGGTCCGTGATCTTCGACGTCGACGGCGATCTCGCGCCCGACGTGTTCGTGGTCCACGACTTCCGGCCCGACGAGTTCTTTCAGAACGACGGCGCGGGGCGCTTCACGCGGCGCGATGACTGGATCGAGCCCACGAACACGGGGCTCATGGGCCTCGACGTCGGCGACCTGGACCTGGACGGGGACCTCGACATCTATGGGACCAACTGGGGCTTCGACCACGTGAAGCTGCAGGACTCCGGAGCGACGCCGCGCTTCGTCGACCGAGCCGCCCAGCGCTTCGACGGGCGCCCGGACCCGTCTGGCGGGCTCACGGGCTGGGGGTGCGCGCTCGTCGACCTCGACAACGACATGGACCTCGACGTGCTCACCACCTCGGCGTTCGCTGACTCGGCGGGCGAGGTGCGAGATGGGCGGCTCACGCTGATCGAGAACCTCGACGGCCGGACCCTCGAGGATCGCTCGGACCTGTCTGGAGAGCCCTTCCTCGGCTTCCTTCACGGCTACGGCCTCAGCGTGGGAGACCTCGACGGCGATGGGGATGAGGACGCCGTAGTCGCCGTCCAGCGGCGCGAGCACGTCGTCTCAGAGCCCAGCAACACCTTCCACGCGTCGCTCATGCTCTGGAACGTGGGGGCTCCGCCGCAGCGAGGCGCCGTGTCGTTCGACCTGGCGCAGCCGGGAAAGAACCCCTTCGCCGTTGGCGCAGTGGTCCGGGTCACCACGGGCTCCGTCACTCAGACCCGTGTGGTGCTCGCGGGTTCGAGTTACCTCTCCAGCATCGGGCCACGGCTGCACTTCGGTCTCGGCGACAACGCGCTGGCCGACCGCGTGGATGTGCTCTGGCCTGACGGCGCGACGAGCGGCGCGGCCGGGATCCCGCCCGGGGTCCACCGCGTGGCGCGGCCCTGAGGCCTAGCGCCGCGCGGGTCAGTCCAACCCGAGCGGCTCGGCGATCGCGTCCAGCCTCTCCCCGATCGCGTGGAGTGCGCCCTCGTCCTCGGCGCTGAGGGACGGATGTTCACCGAGGGCGGCCAACGCGAGGCGACTCTGCTCCACCGCCGTGGCGAGATCGCGGGTGACGTCGAACCAATATCCTCCGGCCCCGTTGGCGAACAGCGACCAGAAGCCTCCCCGGTGTCGCCCGCCCGCCACGCGGCCGAGTACGGCCGCGCCGCGCACGAGGCGCTCGAGGTCCCGGTCCGGCTCGAGGAGCTCGCTCTCCGGGGCGTCGTGGAGCGTCACGGGCGCCAGGTCGAGGGCCTTCGTCAGCGCCAAGGCGCCCGCGAAGCCCAGCGTACCGACGAAGCGCCGGCCGCTTCGCGTGAGCACCACCTCGACCTCGTCGAACTCGGAGGGCAGCTCCCCGGCGAGCGCGGCGGCGAGCCGCGAGGCCACCTCCCAGTCGAGCTCCGTCGAGGCCTTACCCCTTCGGTGCGTGACGGTGATCGACTCCCCTCCGAGCTGGACGACCTGCGGCGGCCGCGCCTCCTTGCGCTCCTTCGGCTCGCGCCGCTGCGCTCGGAGCCCCCAGCGATCGGCCAGGCGCGGATCGATCTCCACGACCCAGTCAGGATCGATGAGGTTCACCGTGCGCATCCAGGGGCGTCCGGTGACCACGATCTCCGCCGCTACCACCATGAACGGCTTCTTGCCGCTGAGGCAGCTGCCCGGGTGGATCCCGGCGGTGACACCCGTGGCCGACTCGTAGTTGAAGCCCGACGGCTCCTTGCGGCAGATCTGCCGCGGAAACGCCGTGGCCACGCAGCGGAGGAGGTCGCGGTTTCGCTCCTCGTCGCTGCGTCGCCGGAGCGGCGGTGCGTCGGCCGCCGGGCGCGCAGGCGCGGCCTCCGCGGGCGCGGTGGCTCCCGCCGCCGCCCGGGTCGGGCTCTTCGCGTACCCGATACCCGCGTGGCGCGCGATGTCGCCCAACTGGTCGCGGACCTTCACGATCTCTTCCATGATCGTGGGATCGAGATAGCTCCGATGGCAGAACGACTCGGGGTCACGCGCCCGCTCGTAAGCGCGGAGCATCCGGATCCCGGCGACCAGATCGCCCAGCGGGTCTGCGAACTGCCGGTGGGCCTCACGGGCCGCCTGCTCCTCGCCCGGCGGCAGCACTTGCGGCCACTTGGCCGACAGCAGGGCTCCCACGGCGATCACGTCGTCCATGATGTCGGGCGCGCGATCGGCGCCCTCCACGACCATGCGCGACAGGCGCGGCGCCAGCGGGAAGACTGCCATTCGCCGCCCCACGCTCGTGAGCTCGCGCTCGTCGGTGATGGCGCCCAGCGCGATGAGCTCGCGGATGGCGCCGCCGAGCAGCCAGCGGGGCGGCGGCGTCACCAGCGGGAAGTGCTCTACGTCTCGGATGCCGAGGTCGAGCAGCCGGAGGACCACCTCGATCAGGTCCATCCGGAGGATCTCCTCGACGGGATACTCGGGACGCTGATTGAAGTCGCGCTCCGCGTAGAGGCGGACGCAGGTCCCCGGGGCGGTCCGACCCGCGCGGCCGAGCCGCTGCCGAGCCGACGCCTGACTCACAGGCTCCTCGCGGAGCGAGCTCACGCCGGTCCGCGGGTCGTAGCTGGGCACCTTGTGAGTGCCCACGTCGATCACCGTCCGGACCCCGTCGATCGTGATCGAGGTCTCCGCGATGTTGGTGGAGAGGATGACCTTGCGGCGGCCCGGGAAGTGATCGAAGACGCGCTCCTGCTCCTCGCGCGTGAGGCGCCCGTAGAGCGGCAGGATCTCGAGGCCTGGGAGCCGCGAGTTCTCCAGCGCCGTGGCGGCTGCCTTGATCTCGTTCTCGCCGGCGAGGAACGCGAGCACGTCGCCGGGCTCCCCTTCGACGTCTCGGCGGGCCGCGTCGACCCGAGGACCCACGGTCCGGGTCCAGGCGCGCCGGACGGGCGCCGGAGGGCGGTGGAGGTTGGTCACGACGTCCACGATCGCCTGGGTCCGCGACTCTTCGTCGTCCCGCCGGAGGGGGCGCCACACGACATCGACGGGGAAGGTGCGGGCCTCCACCTCGATCCGCGGGCAGTCACCGAAGAAGCGCTGAAACGACCTCGCGTTGATCGTGGCTGAAGAGACTACGACCCGCAGGTCGTCGCGCCTGTCCAAGAGCTCCCGTAGCAGCCCGAGCGTGAAGTCGATGTTGAGCGTCCGCTCGTGGGCCTCGTCGACCATGATCACCGCATAGTCGCGGAGCCACGGGTCCCCGCGGGCCTCCTGGAGGAGGATGCCGTCGGTCATGAGGCGGATCCGCGTGCTGGCGCAGCTCTGGTCATCAAAACGAATCGCGTAGCCCACCTCGGTGCCCAGCGCGACCTGCCGCTCCTTGGCGATCCGCCACGCCACGCTGACCGCCGCGATCCGCCGCGGCTGGGTGACCCCCACCCGCTTGCCTACGGGGACGATTGGGCTGTCGGCGAGCATCTGCGGGACCTGCGTGGTCTTTCCGCACCCCGTTGGGCCCTCGATCACCACAGCGCGGAACCGCGTGAGCGCTTCGATGAGGGTCTCGCGGATTCGTTGAACGGGGAGTTCTTTGGGGTCCACGGGTCAGTAGCTCACGAGGCGGAGGGGGCCGGCCGATTGGAAGCCGACCCGCTCGTACAGGCGGACGGCCGGGGTGTTGACCGTGGCGACGCCGAGCACGACGCGCGGCAGGCGGCGGAGGAGTCGCGCCGAGAGATCGGTTAGCGCCCGGGTGGCGAGGCCTTTACCGCGTCGCTCCGGGGCCGTCCAGACGGCCTCGAGCTGGGCGCCATCGGCGCTCTGCGCGTTTGCCGAGGCGTGGAAGGTGATCTCCCCTCGCTCACGGACGATGTAGGTGCGGCCCTCGAGGATGAGCCGACCGATGCGCGCGCGGAGGCCGTCCGTGGCGAAGCGGGCGGCGTCGGTGGCCAGCTCCTCGGCCTGCATCGCAGCGACAACTGCGCAGACCTCGTCGACCTCGTCGAGGCGGGCGAGGCGGAGCCCGGAAGACTCTGGGCCTCCCGCGCTTCCCGTGCGTGCCCCGCCGGGGGTGCTGGTCAGCCGATAGAGCCCCTGTTGCCGGTCCAGCCGCGGCGGGCGCTCCCCCGAGAGGGCGGCGCCGACGGCCTCCGGGCGACCCACCACGAGGCGAGCGGCGCCCGACTGCCGCGCGGCGCGCGCGATCCCTGATAGCTCGGTCCCGAACGGCACGACGAGGCCTGCGTGTGAGCGGTAGACGCCGGCCGTGGGCTGGCCCGCCGGGCCGTCGAGGCGGAACTCGCCGTCGGCCGTGAGCGGGGCGGCTCCGGGCGCGCCCGAGGCCGGAGTCGCGGCTCCCGCGGCAACCGACGGTGCTGACCGTGGCGCGGGCGCATCCCCCTGCGTCTGCCCGCGGGCCAGGACACCGAGTAGATAGACGTTGGCGTCCAGATCGCGGCGAAGGAGCGCCACCAGAGGTGCGCGATCGAGCGCCGTCCCGCTCCAGGCGGACTCGGCATCGCGTCGCACGTCTTCAACCAACATCGGTCAGCTGTAGCGCAGCCGTCCGGCGGACGCAACGAAGTGGGCGCCTGGAGAGCCGTTCGCCGTGCATCGGTTCGCGGCGCGGTGCGCCGTTAGGGGCTGGGAGCCACGCCGTGCGTCGCGGGTGTGGCGTGCGGGTCTCGCATGCGCGATGATGCCGGAGTCCGCCCAGCCTCCCAGGGCCGCGCGACGGAGCCACGCCTTGTTGCAGCCACTCGTGCTCGTTTGCGAACGGGGCGGTCGCCTCGGCGCCCGGTTCCCCGTCGAGCCGGTGACCACCCTCGGGCGAGCCCCGGGCGTGGAGGTGCAGGTGGATCCCGCGAAAGACCCGCTGGTCTCGGGCCGCCACGCCAGCCTCGTCCTCCGGGACGGACAGGCCGTGCTCACCGATCTCGGGTCCACCAACGGAACCTTCGTCCTGCACTCCGGGGCCTGGCGGCGCCTCGAAGGGGAGCTGGCGTTGCCGATCGGGGCGCGTTTCTCCCTGGGAAGCGACGGTCCGGTGTTCGCGCTCGAAGCGGAGGTCGTGGGCACGCAGGTGGCGGCCGCGCCCTTGCCCGGTCGAACCGGCCTCATGAAGGCGTACCTCGCGGGTGAGGTGGCGCGCTCCACGCGCGTCCTGCGGTGGGGGCTGGCGCTGTTGGTGCTGGTCTTCGCAGGCGGAGCCGCGGTCCTGGTTCAGACCCTCCTCACGCACCGCGACACCCAGGACGCTCAGGCACGCGAGGCGGTTGCCAGCCGCCAGGCGTTCGAGGCGAGAGCCGAGGCCCTACAGCGGGACCTGGACGCCACACGCGCCGACCTCACCACCACACAAAAGAAGCTCGACGCCGCCGAGGCCGCGCTCACGGGCGCCGGGCAGCGGCTCGCATCCACGGCGGGGAAGCTCACCGAGGTGGAGCTGGCGCTCACAGCGGCCGAGGGCTCCTCCCGTCGGAAGCTGGAGGCTCAGGCCCAGGATCTGACCGCGCTGAAGACGCGGTACGAGGTGGAGCTTCAGCACACGCAGGAGGCCGTGGAGTCTTTGCGCCAGAAGGAGGAGGCCGCCACGTCGATCGCGCGCCGCTACGAGATGGCGGTCTTCATGCTGGTGGTGGTGCACCCCGATCACAGCCTCGACGGGTTCTGCACCGCGTTCGCGGTAGAGGCCTCGGGCCTCCTCGCCACCAACGCCCACTGCGTCGAGGCGGCCGAGGGCGCGGTCAAGAGCGGGCGGCGCGTCGTGGCGCGCATGAACAAGCGCCCGGACCAGACCTGGCGGGTGGTGAACTGGAGCCGCCACAAGGACTACGACGGCTCGGCGTTCTCGGAGGACGTGGGCCTCGTGCGCCTCGAGCTCACGGGGGAGCTGCCCGTGGTGGTGCCCGTGGCGAGCTGGCTCGAGGTCATCGCGCTGGGACCCGGGCAGCCGATCTACACGCTCGGTTTCCCGGGCAAGGTCATGAACCCAGACGCGCCGTCGGCGGACCTTCGCGCGGCGGTGATCTCCCGCGTCACGGACTTCGAGAACTCGACCAGCATGCCCGGCTCCAACCGGATGGTCTGGCACTCCGCGCTCACCACGAAGGGCACCTCCGGCTCGCCGATCTTCGACGCGAAGGGGAGGGTGGTAGCTGTTAACAATGGCGTCTTGTCGGCGCGCAAGATCGTGGTGCGGGGCGACAACGGCCGCCTCGAGGAGGACATCGGTTACGACGCGAACGGGCTCAACTTCGGCGTGCGGGCCGATGCGCTGACCGAGCTCCTCGAGAAGGGGCTCTAGCCCCATGGCGCGTGTGCTCCTCGCGTTGCCGCTCCTCCCTCAACGGATGGGCGCGCCTTATCTCGGCCAGCTCATGGTGGCGGCCGCGCTCGAGAGGGCAGGGCACGAGGTGGCGGTGCTCGACCTCGCGGCCCGGGCCGGGCCCACGCTCGAGGACGCGGTCGAGCGGATCCACGTCTTCGATCCGGATGTGCTCGGCCTCACGCTCTTCACCGCCAACGCCGCGCGTGGCTACGCGCTGCTCGGCCAGCTTCGGGGATTGCGCGCGCGCGTGGTCGTGGGCGGACCGCACGCCACCGTGTGCAAGGAGGAGCCGCTCCGCTTCGGTGCCCACGCCGTCTTGTCGGGCGAAGGCGAACGGAGCTTGCCCGCCTGGCTCGCCGGCGAGCGCGCCTCGGGTCTCACCACCGCCGCGGGGACCACTCCGGTCGAGGCGCTGTCCGAGCTGGACGCGTTGCCGTTCGCCCATGACGCGGCCCACTTGTTCGACCCCGCGTGGTACGGCGGCTCCGCGTTGGCGGGCGGGGTCGTGTCCAGCCGAGGCTGCCCGGCCCGCTGTACGTTCTGCGCCAACTACGTCACGGGTCGGGTCTATCGCTATCGCTCACCTGCCAGCGTGGTGGCCGAGCTCGTGGCGCTGCGCCAGCGCTACGACCTGTCGTTCGTGCCCTTCTGGGACGACGCGTTCACGGCCTCTCGCCCCCGCCTCGAGGCCCTGTGCGACGCCATCCTCGCCGAGCCCAAGCTCAAGGGGCTCACCTGGTCCGCGATCACCCCCGCCGTGATGGTGAAGCCGTGGGACCTCGAGCGCATGGCCAAGGCGGGCTGCGTCGCCATCAACTTCGGGATCGAGAGCGGGGACCTGGACGTGTTGCGCGAGATCAAGAAGGGGCAGCGGCCGGAACAGGTGGTCGAGGCCGTTCGGGCCGCGAAGGCCGCCGGGATGCGGACCATCGTGAACGTGATGTTCGGCTTCCCCGGCGAGGGCCTGACGGGACTCGCCAACACGCAAGGGCTGATGGACCGCCTGGCTGAATACACCGACTTCTTCAACAACCGTGGAGTCTTGATGCCGTTCCCAGGCACCGAGATCTACGACCGCCACGCGGACGAATACGGCTTTCGAGAGTGGTGGCTCGACCCGCGCCGCGTGCCGGACGAGCCAGACCTCGGCGGGCTCTCCGCGGAGGAGGCCGCCGTGGCCCTCGAGGTGGATCCCACGCTCGAGCTGGACTTCTTCCGCTACTCGGACGAGGTGCGCGACGGCATCGCAGCCTGCGTGGCCTTCAAGGCGCGCCACAACGCGCGCACCATCGCGGCGATGACCTCGCCCGGGCGGAGCGCTCCGCTCAGGACCTGATCTTGGCGTTGAGCTCGTTGATGATGCGGTACGCGTGCCGGAGCAGCGACATGCACACGCTGGGGTAGGTGTGGAGCACCGACTCGAGGCCATCACGGCGCAACGTGAGGAACCGGCTCGTGTCTGTGGCCACGACGGTGGCCGAGCGCGGCGCGCCGGTGAGCAGCGCCATCTCGCCGAAGAGGCCGATCGGGTGGACGGTGGCCACCACCTTCTCCGAGGCTGAGCGGTAGTCGTGGATCACCTTGACCTCGCCGACGAGCAGGATGAACAGCTCGTCCCCTGGAGTCTGGGCCTCCATGATGACGTCGCCGACCGACGCAGTCCGAACACCGAGCTCGGGCCGCAGGAACTCGAGCTCCTGATCGGTGAGCGGCGCGAAGAGGTCCAGCGCGCGAAGCGTGGCGAGGTTGAACTCCTTGGACAGCATGGGGCACCTCTGAATTTAGCGGGCGGTCGAGCGGGCGGTCGAGCGGGCGAGCGATACATCGTACACGAGGGGCGAGAGGGGCCGGAAGATTCCTGTTGGCCCAATGTCGCGGCCTGCGGTCGTTGGTAGGTCAAAAGTGCTCGCGCCACGGCCCGCCAACTCGCATTGGCTGGGGGGCATCTGGTACGCTCCGCCCGCGGCTCGATGTCCCCTTGGCTGGGGGACTCGGAGGAACTCGATGAAATCCCTGTTTGGCGCCCTCACGGGCAGCTCTCGTTGGCTCTCTGGCGCCGCACTTGGCGCAGCTCTGTCCCTCTCCACCCCCGCCGACGCGTGCGGCGGCTTCTTCTGCTCCCAGGTCCCGGTGGACCAATCCGGCGAGAACATCCTGTTCGCCGTCGAAGGCGAGACGGTCACTGCCCACATCCAGATCTTCTATAACGGCGAGGCCGAGAAGTTCTCGTGGGTGCTGCCGCTCCCGGCGATCCCCGAGATCGGGGTGGGCACCGACGCCCTGTTCACCCTGCTCCGCGGTCAGACGGATCCCCGCTTCAACCTCGAGTGGCAGAACAAGGAGAACTGTTGGGGCGGTGGCGGCTGCCGGATGATGGACGCCGCGGCGGGTGGTCCTCCCAGCGCGAACGAGGACGGCGACGGCGGCGGCGTCTCGGTGGTCGCCGAGGGCGCCGTGGGCCCGTTCGACTACAAGGTCGTGGAGGCAACATCGGGTGAGGTGCTCTTCACCTGGCTGAACGACAACGGCTACGACCAGCCCGAAGAGTCGAAGTCCATCGTTGGGCACTACGTCAACCAGAAGTACGTGTTCCTCGCGCTCAAGCTGCAGAAGGACAAGGCCGCGGGCGACATCCAGCCCGTCGTCGTGAAGTACAACTCGAGCCTGCTCGCCTGCGTGCCGCTGAAGCTCACCTCCATCGCCGCCACCCCCGACATGCCGGTGCGGAGCTGGATCCTGGCGGGCGCGCGCGCGGTGCCGCTCAACTTCTTCCACGTGGTCCTCAACGAGAAGGCCTACCCCTGGCTCGACTGCGCCAACAACTGGGGTTGGTGGTTCGGCGGCGGAGACCCCTGCGCCGGCGCCTATGAGAAGATGGTCACCGACGCGGCCGACGCAGCCAACGGGCACGCGTTCGTCACCGAGTACGCCGGCCCCACCGCGCTCATGGACAACCTCCTCTACCAGGACGGCAAGTTCGACCTCGCAAAGCTCGAGGGGATCACCGAGCCGATGGAGTTCATGCAGGAGATGCTGAACCAGGGCTTCCCGCGGAGCAGCCTGCTCCAGGAGGTGATCCGCAAGTGGATCCCCAAGCCAGAGAACTTGCCGGCGGAGTGCCAGGAGGACGCAGCGTTCTACACGTGGAACATCGAGACCTGCCTCGGCTACATGCCGGAGGGCTGGACCTTCGATCCGGTCGGGATGGCCGCGGACCTCGACGAGCGCGTGATCCAGCCCGCGAAGGCAGCGCAGGCGCTCTTCGACACCCACCCGTACATGACCCGGTTCTTTACGACCGTCTCCCCCGACGAGATGACGAAGGACCCCATGTTCTCGTTCAACCCGGACCTCCCGGACGTCTCGAACCAGCACACCGTGAAGGCCACGCCCATCTGCGCGGAGGGGCAGACGCAGGCCAGCTCCGTGGAGATCGAGTACGGCGACGGCAGCAAGCAGATCTTCCCGACCGGCGATCCCAACTCCTGTGAGCCGCCTGTCATCGAGGGGTATCTCGACAACGCGTCGCCGTATGCGGAGATCCAGATCCTGCCGGAGTCTGGCGAGCCCCAGACCATCTCGGCTGCTGACGTGCACACGCGCGAGCCCGAGATCGACCTGGCCACCGCCACGCCCGGACAGTCGGCCGTGAAGCAGAACCCGGCGGTAGCTGGCACCATCGACGGCAAGGCTGGGACCTTCGGAGCGGGTGAGACCCTGGTCGAGGTGAAGCCCGACACCACCTCGAGCGGCAGCACGGGCTGCACCGGCTCGGGTCGTTCGGCCCCCGCCGGCGCCGGCGCGTTCTTGCTCGCGGGTCTCGCCCTGCTCGGCCTCCGCCGGCGGTCCTAGCCTCCCCGTCGGGTCGTGAGCTCACACTTACGGCCCGGCGCCTCCAAGGGCTCTCCGCCTCCCCTCAGCGCGGGACCTTCCGGATCAGAGCCGAGCCCAACAAGCCCTCCACGTACTCCGATCTCGCCGCAGCCAGGCGCCTCCTGCAGAGGTCGGCGCGAACCGCGTCCCGCGTACCGGGGTGCGCGAGCGTGGTGTGCGTTTCGGCCTCCACCGCGACCACGACGCGAAGTCGCGCTCCGCCCGGCGACAAGGTCACCCACGATGTCCCCGGGGTGAGGGATTGCGGGGTCTCCGGCAGGCTCAGCTCATTGCCGATCTTGCTCTCGAGCGCGGGTGTGGCCCAGGTGGTCTCCCGGATCTCGAGAGGCATCGCAGGCCAGGCGGCGGCCAGGGCGTACAGGTCGTCTCCATCGCGCACCGCATCGAGGAGCCCCAACCAGGTCTCCCCGGCGGCGTGCGCTCTCCGGGTGCAGTCGCGCGGCTCCGGCTCGGCGGGACCGCAGCTCCAGGCCAGCTCGGACACCGTGGCGAGGGGCGGGTGATCGAAGCGGCGCCTCAGCCGCTGGTAGCCGCGCGCGAGGTCTGCCTCGCTGATCGCGTCGCACACCGCGCTCTCCCGGAACAAGTGCGCGAGGAACGCGGAATCGTCGAGATGGGGCACGCCGAAGGCAGAGGCCTCCTGCCGGAGCAGCGCGTGAATCGCGAGCCCGCGGATGGCCTCGCGCTCACTGCCCAAACGCTCGACTGCGCCGGCAACCTCGCCTGGTGACCACCGATGGCGGTTGACCTCGAGCCCGAACGGCCCCGCCATCAGCGCGGCGGCGGCGACCTGTGACGCGAGCGCGCTCACGCGGTCACTTGCAGGCGGCGGGATCGGTCTCGAACGTGAAGTGTTGCGTCACGACCAACTTGGCCGAGGTGGCGGCGCCGTTAGCCGTGTAGCGGTAACGCACCTTGAAGGAGGGATCCTCGCGCACCAGGATGTCGCTGAACGCGGTGTTCGCTGCGGGCGAGAACCCCACGGACTGGCTCTCGAACGAGCTGCGGCGACCGCCGTTCTCGAGGAGGCCTGCCCAGTCGAACAGCCCGGTCTCCACGACCCCGTCGAGGATCGTGGCCTCGAGGGTGAACTGGATGTCGGCCGCGCCCTCGAAGGTCTCCACGTACACCTCGGACGCCGCGAGGTCGAGCTGGCCACAGCCGCGCGCGAGGGCAGCGATCTCGGGCTCGAGCAGCGGGTCCAGGGTCTGGGTGTGCTCGCCGGAGGTGCCGGGGAAGGTGAGCTCGGCGCGGAACTCGACGAAGCCGCCGGTGATCACGGCGTCTCCGCCGCAGGCGGCGGCTATGGCAGCGAAGGGGATGAAGTGGAAGCGCATGCGGCGACGATACCCGCGGCCGCCCCCCCGCGCCACTCCCAGAGCGCTTCGGAGCGTGGGCCACGGCGGGCATTCGCGGCTTGGCCGGGGCGCCCACAGTGGTATGGTCGCCCGCCATGAGCTTCCCACCCACTGGGCGTTGGCGCTTCGTCGTGCCGAACGCGGTCACCTGTCTCAGCCTCGTCGTGGGGCTCTACTCGATCGTTTGCTCGTTCGCGGGTCGGTTTGAAGAGGCGGCGTGGCTGATCCTCCTCTCGGTGCTGCTCGACAAGCTGGATGGCACCGTCGCGCGAGCGCTGAACGCGTCCACGAAGATCGGTGTGCAGCTCGACTCCTTCTCCGACTTCGCCACGTTCGGCCTGGCCCCCGGCTTCCTCTTCCTCGGGCTGAACACCGGGTCCGGGCCCTACGCGGCCTACTGGGGGACCGACACGCTGGCCACCGTGGCGAAGCTGGCGTCCGCGTTCCTCGTGGTCATGTCCGCCCTGCGCCTCGCCCGGTTCAACGTAATGACGGACGACATTGGCGGCCGCATCTTCTTGGGCTGCCCCACCACGCTCGTGGGCGGGTTGAGCGCCTCGTTCCTGCTCACCGCGTGGAAGTACGAGCTGCCTCCAGCCGTGGTCGCGGCGTACCCCTACGTGCTGTTCGTTCTGGGGCTGTGGATGGTCTCCAACCTGCCGCTGCCCAAGATGCGCAAGACCTCCAGCAACGCGTTCAACATCTTCACGATCGTGAACGTCCTCGTGAGCTACGTCCTCATCGTGCTGCGGGTCTACCCGGAGATCCCGTTCCTGCAGTCCTTCCTCTACCTGTTCATCGGGACCTGGTACGCCTCCACGCGGATGAAGGACGACTGGACCCAGGTCCGTCAGGCGGCCTCGTGAGCTCCCGCGACGCGCTCTTGGCGCTCATCCGCGAGGTTGCCTACGAGCGGCGCCGCGTGGTGCTGAAGAGCGGCCGAGTCAGCGAGTTCTACATCGACTGCAGAAACGTGGCGTTACACCCCCTGGGTGTGCGGTACTGCGGTGAGGTGCTGAGCGCGCTGCTCGCGGAGGGACCGGAGTTCGTCGCCGTGGCCGGTCCGTCCATTGGGGCCGATCCGCTGGTCGCCGCGATCGCGTTCGCCTCTGGGCGCTGGCCCGCGCTCATGGTCAGGCCCGAGGCCAAGGAGCACGGCACTGGGAGGCGCGTGGAAGGCCTCCGCAACGTCCCCGCGGGCAGCGCGGTCGCCGTGGTCGAGGACGTCCTCACCACCGGGGGCTCGGCGCTCAAGACCGTCGCGGCCTTGCGGGAGGTCGGGCTGGTCCCCGTGCGTGTGGTCGCGCTCGTCGACCGCCAGGAGGGCGGACGGGAGGCCATCGCGGCGGCAGGTCTGGCGGTGTCGGTGGCCTTCACTCGCGCCGAGATCGCGCCCGAGCTCCCGGCCGACGAGCCGGCGTCGTGAAGGGGTTGTTGTTCGCGCTGGCGTTGGGTTGCACTCCGCCGGCGGTGCGCCTCGACGGCCATCACACCGACTATCCGGCGGCCCGCGACGCCTGGACGCGCCGCGGAGAGGTCTTCGAGGCCCTCGGCTTGCAGCTGGCGCTTACGGCCACCTGGCGCTCCGAGCCGCTCGTCGAGGCGCAACGGAGCGGCTTTCCCGAGCTCGCGCCCGTGCAGGCGGGAGCGCTCGAGTTCTTCGTGACCATGCACACCCGGGAGTGGGCCTGGAATCACCTCGAGCGGCCGGACGGCACGTTCCGGGTCTGGCTGCTGGTGGACGGTGTTCGCAGCGAGGCGCTGCGCGTGGTCCGCCACGC
>SXOO01000061.1 GCA_005776725.1 Pseudomonadota bacterium
AGCCCGCTCCTCTGCGCTGTAGCTGCGCCTCGTCCTCTTCGTCTCGTCTGTCACAACGACCTCATGCGTGCTGCCACTGGGCCGGACGGAAGTGTCCGGGGCCTCGGGTCAGCTACGCCGGGTCAGGGTGCGGCAAGGACACGTACTCCCTCTTCGTCGCCTCGCTGTAGCCGCCGAGGTCGAGATCTGCTTTCACCTGTTCACGAAGGATGCCCATTCTTCATCTCCTCCTGTGGGTGGTCCAAGCACGCGGCTCAACGCGTGCCATCCACAGGTCGGAGAACTTTCCCCCGCGATTGAATCCTTCTTCATATCAATAGCTTGGGGTCCAGGGGGCGCGCCCCCTGGCGGGCTCGGGCGGAGCCCGCCGGAATGGGTCCAGGGCTACGCCCTGGCGGGGTCAGGGGCGGAGCCCCTTGCGCTCAGCGCACTGCCGCGAGCGGCTTCGTCCAACTTGGCTGGAGAACCTTGGGCGAAGTTATGCTGAGCGAGACGGAGGCGAACCTGCTCCCGCCTCGCCATCACGTCGTTACTCCACATAACCAACAGGTCGCCATAACGGTTCCAGCACTCCGGCTCGAAAGCCGTGGCTCAGTACGCGCCGTCGGCGAGTAGGTCTGCTCGATGCCGACGACGACCGCTGCCAACGCAAGCCCGAGGACCGCGCTCTACGCCCGCGTCTCGACCACCGGCCACGGCCAGGACGTGAGCTTCAACTCCATGAACTCCGCCAAGTCGCCCGTCAGCGCGGGTGGAACGTCGTCGCCGAGCACGTCGATGACGGCGTGAGCGGGGCGACGACATCTCGACCCGCACTCGACCGCCTGATGGATGCCGCTCGTCGCGGGCACCTCGACCTCGTCGTGGTGCGGAAACTCGACCGGCTCGGCCGCAGCCGGCAACACCTCCTGCAAGTGCTCGACGAGTTGCAGCACCTCGGCGTCGGCTTCGTCTCCATCCGGGACTCGGGCATTGACACCACGTCGGCCTCGGGACGGCTGCTGCTCCACCTGCTCGGAGCCTTCGCCGCCTACAAGCGCGACCTCATCAAGGAGCGCGTCCTCGCGGGCGTCCGCCGGGCGCAGGCTCACGGGAAGCACTCCGGCCGACCTCGCGTCACGCTCGACGTTCGCCCCGCCGAAGCCCTCGCTCGCGAAGGCCACTCCGAGCGGGAGATCGCCACGATGCTCGGCGTGTCCAGAGCAACCCTCCGCCGACGGTTGGCCGAGGTGGCTCAGAAGCCCGTCGCCGAGGCCGCCTGACTGCACGCCGATCTTCGCGGCTCAGAGCGCACGGGCTCAGAACCGGAACGGAACCGGCTGCTTCTGAGCCGGGGTGCAACCCGGTGCAACGGCACCCCAACCCTCCCGTTCATCCCGTCGCCCGGCATCGTCCCGGTGTTCAACAACATCGCCGACCTCGCCGAGGTTCTCGTCGCCGAGACCGTTGACGGTTCTCCATCTGCGGCCGACCTCAGACCGTGTGCGGATTCAACTTGTCGCCGGTGGACTCGTGTCCGGGCTTCCACGGGTATGGGTGATGAAGCCCGGGTTCGTCCCGGACTTCGTTGGCTTGGCTATACCGCCCTGAAGGCGGGAGGACACGACGATGACGAACGACCCGAAGACGATGACCACGACTCCGACGACCTGGCTCACGACCCGCAGCGGCCGAGGTCGAGATCTGCTTTCATCTGTTCACGAAGGATGCCCATTCTTCATCTCCGCCTGTGGGTGGCCCAAGCACGGGGCTCAACGCGTGCCATCCACAGGTCGGAGAACTTTCCCCCGCGATTGAATCCTTCTTCATCTCAATAGCTTGGGGTCCAGGGGGCGCGCGCCCCCTGGCGGGCTCGGGCGGAGCCCGCCGGAATGGGTCCAGTGCTACGCCCTGGCGGGGTCAGGGGCGGAGCCCCTTGCGCTCAGCGCACTGCCGCGAGCGGCTTCGTCCAACTCCTTGGACGGGGTACTAGTTGTAGGCGCGCCGTGGACGGCGACGCCGCAGCCGCGTCTGTGTCGAGTGCTTCGAGGTCTTGTCGAGCACGGCGTTGCACTGCGCGCTACGGGCGGCCGCTCACTCCGCGGCGCCCGGGGCCGGCCATCCCCGCATGGGGTGCGACCCCCAGCCCCTCGGGCAGTCGGGCAGGAGGTCCCGCTGCAACTTCTCGCATCCGGTCTTGACGGGCTGTACGCCAACGCGCTACTCGACGGCGTGTCAAAACACAGGCCCCGCGTCACCCCCAAGGCCCCCGCCTCTGCACAAGGGGCGGCCGCAGCACCGCCCAGCGCTGCGCCGCCGGGCGGAGACGGCCGTGCGTATTGGCTGTGCCGAGCCCGGCGCTTCGCTCAGCAGGGCAAACTCGATCGCGTCGAAGATGTGCTCGCCCGAATCTTCGCAGGGGCTCCCGAGGAGAAGTTCCTTTGGAGCTTGCGGAACGCGCCGGCGGCAGCTCTGGGCTACGTTCGCCGTGGGCCGTCGCTGGGAGACGACGCGCTCGACGCCATCGCGGGCAACCTGCTCAGCTGGCCCGCGGAGGTCGCAACGGACCTCCTGGCCCTGCCGAACTTGCCTGAGGCGTTCGTTCGTGATGCCTGGGCCATTCGGGACGCTTCACGCGACCTGAGCCGAGGGGACGACGGTGCGGCGCTGGCGGCGCTCCGGCGCGTGGGCCGAGACTCCCGCTTTCGCGACGCGCAACGGTTCCTTCGCGGGCTCGGCGCCGTGTATCGGCGCGACACAGAAGAAGCGGTCTTGCTTCTCGCGCCCCTCGCGACCGCGGCCAGCGCACGCGACCCCGGCCCCGAGGGTGGGCGCGCCGAGGATCAGGGGGCGACGACGGGCTATTTCGCGAGCGCCTCGGCGGCCCTCTTGGCGCAGGTCGGCCGCCCCATGGCCGCTTCGCCCCGCTTTACCCCGATCCCACCGGACGAGGCCACGCAGCTTTCGGCGGTCGTGGGCGCGGCGCGAGCCGGTCGACCGAACCAGCTCCTCGCCGCCGTGTCCAACGTGTGGGGAACGTCCCCACACGGCCGGCGGGTCATGCTCGCCCGCGAGGTGGCTGCCACGATGGTTGCTATGGGCGTCGAACCGGAGGCCGTCGTGGAGCGGCTGGGTCGCGCCATCCCTGACCTGCACCGGATACTCCAGCCCGATCTGCTCCTCGCGATGGGACTACTCAGCGTCGGCGATCAACCGGCCGGCTGCGGTGCACTCCTCGACTTGGCTGGCCGGGCGGACTCGCTGGGCTTCGACGCCCGTACCCGCGCCGCGCTCTGGGCCCGAGCGGGCGGCTTGCTGATAGAGGCCGGCGTCGCTGAAGCACAAGGACGGTGCCCCGACTGCGGTCGGTTCCACCAAGCCGCCGAGCAGGATACCGACAGGAGGGGCCTCGCCGCGTCTGCCGCCGTCGCTCTGGACAACGCGGTGGCGTTGGATCCGGACGTCGCAGAGACCTGGGTCGATTACGTGCGCGCCTGGGAGATCGTCGGTGACCCGAAGGGAATCGCCAGGGCAATCGAGGCGTTCGTGACGCGAATGCCCGAACATCCCGAGGCCCTCGCCCAGGCAGCTCGCGCTGCGGGTGAACGTGGGGCGTTCCAGAAGGCGCTCACCTATGCCCGCCGCGCGTCTTCACTGCAGCCGATGGACCGCTCCCGCGACGACCTCGTCGCTCACCTCCTCATCGACAAAGCACGAAAGCCGCTCCTCGCGGGTGACCTCGACGCCGCCGGCGACGCGCTGCGCGAGGCAGCCGGGTTGCGCGCCGTAAGCCCACCGATGCGGCAGCGGGTCGCTGTGGCACAGGAGGTCCTGCTCCTCACGAGGTCCGACACCGCCGGCGCGGAATCGCTGCGCACTACGGCCCTGGCCGAGTATCCGCAGCCGTGGCTGTGGGAGCTGCGTTTCTACTGGGAGTGGTGGCGTCTATGCCGCCGGGACAAGCGCTCGCGACGAATCGTCAAGCCGCCCGCGCGGCCGTCGACAAAGGGCTTTCCTTCGCCCGACCGGACGATGCTCCTCGCCGCCCTGGAGCTTGGCGACGAGATCGTGAGAAATGAGGGTGGTCTACATGCCTGGATTGCCCCGGTACTGGCGGACGCGGTCCGCCGCGGTGCCACATCGCTCGTATCGGATGACGACGTGCGCGCTGCAGTGCGGTGGGGAGACGCAGAGGGAAGGTACCTCGCGCTGTGCCGCGCGGACAGGCGGGATCCAGACCCGCACTTGACGCTCGCACGGGTCGAAGCCGCTCTGAACGTGGGGCGCCCCAGGGCCGAGCTGGAATCGGCTCTAGCTGAGGTCGCCGCAATCGAGCCCTTTTCGGACGCTGCTCCCATGGCCGCTTGGGCGCTGGACCGAGCCAAGGAGAGTGTCCTTCGACGCCTCCGAGCGGCTCTGGGCGACACTGGCCGGCCCGGGAAGGGCCGGAAGTCGCAGGGAGAGTGATCGGATGTATCCGTTCTATGTGTTCGAGCTGGAGCCCGACGCCACAGACGCCGAGGTCGAGGCTCGCTACTACCACCTCCTCGCGCAGCACCCACCCGACCGCGCACCGGAGCGCTTTCGGATCCTGCGCGCGGCATACGAGGCGATCCGCACGCGCACACTGCGCACACAAGCACGCCTCTTTCATTGGGACAGCGGCGGTAGGGCCCTGGCGGACGAGCTGCCGATTTGGCTCAACGGCCTCCCGGTCCGACGATTGTCGGAGGCTGAGCTCGCGGGCCTGCTCCGGGGGCCCATAGACGAGTGAACGAAGAGCTTCCACCGGTGGACCTGCGCACGGTGTTCGGGGAGTTGGCGGGTCTCAAGTCCGCTGTGCGCGCCGAGACCGAAGCGGCGCGCGAGCTTCGCGCCGAATCCGTAGCTGCGTGCGAGGTGCTCCGCGTGGAGCTCGATCGGGCAAGCCAGCGCGAACATGCGTTGCGGCGAAGTGCCGATGATGAGCGCCGGCGCGGTGCGCGAGCGCTCATGGACCTGGCGGATCGCCTCGAGGCCGCGATCGCGAGCGCGCGAGCCCCCGTGAGACTGCGCTTCTATCAGCGTCCGGATCCTCGGGTCGGGGCTTTGGCCGCAGGGCTCGAGCTCACCCTTGCGCGGACAGCGGACCACCTCGCCAGCATCGGAGTGCGCCGGGTCCCCTCAGTGGGTAGAACCTTCGACGCCCAGCTCATGGAGGCGGTATCCACTGCGTCTCGAGCTGATCTCCCCGACACCGTTGTCGTGGAAGAGATCAGCGGCGGCTATTGCGACGACAAAGGACCCGTGCGCACGGCGCGTGTGGTCGTGAATCGAAGGGGGAACTGACGGTGGCAGACCGCGTTGTAGGCATAGACCTCGGGACGACGAACTCCTCAATAGGCTACGTAGCCTCGGGTCGGCCCACGCTCATCGAGATAGACGGGTCTCCCCTCATGCCCTCGGCCGTGGGTCTCGCGCCGGACGGCACGCTCCTGGTGGGGCGTGCAGCACGGAATCAGCGCCATCTCTACCCCGAGCGCACAGTCACATCCATCAAACGAAAGATGGGCGGACGCGCGAAGGTGCGCCTCGGCGAGGAGGAATACACGCCCGTCGAGCTGTCGGCGATGATCCTGCGGCGGCTGAAGCAGGCCGGTGAGGCGGCGCTGGGCGAGCCGCTACGTCGCGCAGTGATCACCGTCCCTGCGTTCTTCACGGACGCCCAGCGCACCGCAACTCGCGAAGCCGGAGAGATCGCTGGCTTCACGGTGGAGCGAATTCTGAACGAGCCTACGGCCGCGGCGCTCTGTTACCTCCACTCAGAAGCTGAGCCCCGCACGCTCCTGGTCTACGACCTCGGCGGGGGTACCTTCGACGTCTCGATCGTCCGCTCCCATGGCGACGTCACCGAGGTCCTCGCGTCCCATGGGGACACAGCGCTAGGGGGCGACGACTTCGATGCCATCGTGCGGGCTCGGTTCGGCCGGGCCTTGAACGCAGACGGAGTCGAGGATACCGACCCTCGGGTGGATGCGCGCCTCTTCCGCGCGGCTGAGGAGGCGAAGATCAAGCTATCCTCAGAGACCCTCGTGCGCGTCAGTGAGGAGCACCTCGCCGTGAAGGGTGGGCTGCCCTACCACCTCACGACGGAGGTGGACCGCTCAGAGTACGAGGAGCTGATCGCAGACCTTCTCGAGCGAACGCGCGACTCCGTACATACCGCACTGAAGGAGGCGCGGGTCCTTGCCCGAGAGATCGACGAGGTCGTTCTTGTCGGCGGCGCCACGCGCACACCACGCGTCGCCCAGATGCTCCACGACATCCTCGGCCTCGCGCCCAGGCAAGAGATCGACCCCGACCAGGCGGTCGCGCTCGGGGCCGCGATTCAAGCGGCTCGGATCGGCGGTCAGGCGACGTCTCGGATCCTCATCGATGTCTCGCCGTACTCCTTCGGAACGTCGTACCTCGGATTGCTAGACGGCAGGCCGTCCGACGACTGCTACATGATCGTCCTGCGGCGAAACCAACCGCTCCCCACACGCCAATCACAGCTGTTCTACACCATGGCGCCGGGCCAGCCCGCGACGGAGGTCGAGGTCTTCCAGGGTGAGGACCCCGTGGCCAGCCGGAATCAGCGGCTCGGAGAGTTCAGGGTCGAGGGGCTCGATGCGCGAGCACCCCAAAATAGCCCGCTCGTCTTCGAGTTTTCCCTGGATGTCGACGGCATCCTCCGCGTCGAGGTCACAGAGCGCCACACCGGGCTCAAGAAGGCGATTACGATCACCGACGCCTTTCGCACCTTGAGCGACGCGGAGCTCGAGGAAGCTCGAACCCGCATCGCGGGCGCCCTCGGCGGGGATTCGCCCATAGAGGTGCTCGCGGAGCCGATCCCGGAGCCTCCTCCAGACCTCGACAGCGCCGGTCGAAAAGCCTGGGTCAGCGCGACCTCGCTCATCGAGAAGGCCGAACGCCTACTGCCCGGCCTCGACGCCGCCGACTACGCCGAAGTCGACCAGCTGCGTAACGCGCTCCGCGGCGCACTTCGGGCGGGCGACCACGAAGATGCCAAGGCGCAGGCCGCAGCGCTATCCGACGTGCTCTTCTACCTGGGCTAGGCGATGCACCTGCGGCTGGACAAATGCCCCGTGTGCCGGGCTCGCCTCGACGGCGCGGAGCCGCTCGACACCCCTTGCCGGCGCTGTGGGG
This sequence comes from Pseudomonadota bacterium, assembly GCA_005776725.1. Taxonomy (GTDB): domain Bacteria; phylum Myxococcota_A; class UBA9042; genus SXOO01. The sequence goes on from SXOO01000061.1 coordinate 7,168, forward strand.
AGAACCTCCGGTGGGTGCGGGCAGCCGAGCGACACGCAGAGAGGTCGGTGCACGCTGCTCTGGAATCGCTGCGCGCGGGGGATCGCGCGACAGCGTTGGAGCACGCGCGACGTGCCCAGGAGCTGGTCGACCACCCGGAGACGCGCGCGGTACTGCGGGCGGTCTCATCAGGGCTCAAAAACCACGCTTCGGGTGTCCGGTAGCGCTCCGAGCCAACGACCGGGAACTACCGTGGCGAGCGCGTTCACGGTGCATCACGTCGAGTCGCCCTTCGCACGCACTCGGCCGAAGCGCTGTCTATCACGCACGTACAGCCCGTACGGCCCGTCTCGAAGTGACAGGGATGCGGGAGTGCGCTACCGTAACCACGCCTAACCGACGGCTTGACGTTCAGGAGCCTCGCGTATGAGCCTGCAGCAGTTTTGTTCTTTGGGGCGCCTCCCGGCCCCACGGGCAACCGGGCTGGCAGTCGCGCTGCCTTACACCGGTGCGCCATCGAACGCATGCCTTCCCGGCATCGTGCTCGGTGCCGTCCTGGCGGGGTGCGCGGGTGACCTGGAGCCATCAGAGGCCGGGGCGCCAATCCACACCGCCCAAGCCTGGCCGCAGCTCGCCGAGAGCGAGGGCTTCTCGGTAGACGAAGGGGAGTTCACAGTCGCACCGCGCGACGAGGGCATCTACTGCGTCCGGATCCCGATCCCAGATGCGTGGAAGGGGCGCGACATCGCCCTGCGGGGCTGGGACTCGGATCTGCCGATGTTCACCCACCACTTCTTCATGGGGTACTCCACCGCCCCGCTCGAGGCGGATGGGCCCGTGCCTTGCAATGGCGAGAACCCCTGGGAGCCGATCGGCGACCGAGAGGGCTTCGTGCACTCCGATGGGAAGATTCTGTTCGGCGCGGGCGAGGGCGTCATCTTGGGCAAAGGCCTTCGCGAGGGCTACGGACGACTGATGCCTGCGAACGGACACCTCATCACGAGCCATCACCGAAGCTGACCGGCGCCGAAGGCGTCCGGTCGAGCGCCTTGTTGGGCTCAAGTTGCCTCCGACCCCTTCTCTCAACGGACCGGCATCCCTGCGGTTTATGCGGCGCGGAGGAGGAACTCGACCTTGACTGCGTCGTAAGGAAACACGATGGCGCCCGCACTCGTGCGGTCCAACAGGCCCGCGGACAGGAGCGCCGTGACATCACCATGGACCGCCTTCACGTCACGTTCGACGCGGCGCGCGGCCTCCCGTATGGAGACTGGACCGACACCACATAGCGCCTTGAGCAGTTCCCAGCGCTTCGCCGAGAGCACCTTCCAGAGGAGTTCCGGGGTCGCGAAGGCGATTCGTGCCGACGACTGGCCCTTGCCAGACCTCCAGGCGTGGATGAACTCGCTCATGCTGTCCTCGGGTGGACGTACTTCAAGAACGATGGTTTTCACGGTTCCACCTCGCGATCTCGCGTTGAAAGTCGCTGACCAAGCCTTCGGGGGTCGAGAAGGCGTACATAGCCTCCGTGCCGGCCACGTGCTTGTGGTCGCCCTTGCCAGCCTCATTGTCGAACCTGAGGACGCACTGCCCGTCCACCACGTAGGCGAGTCGATACTTGTACCGGTGGCTCGAACCGGGGACCGGCTCAGGCACTTGCCAGAGAACCAGTTCTGCGAACGAGGACTCCGAGTAGACTAGGCGCTGCCGGAGTAGCTCTCTCGCCTTCACGGCCTCGACGATGACGGCCCTCGTGCCCGTTGTCAATCACAACAACAGCACTCCTGCTTCACGCTCTCGGGGTTACGACCGGAGCGCGTTCGGGGAAGCGGCTCGGGGGCTGCCGACTGCGGAGCGCGTCCCGCGCATTGGCTCTGGGCTGCCGGATGCGGAGTCCCTCACCCCATCGGCCCAACACGTGCTCAACTTCACGGACGAGCCGCTCCGCATGCACGGACGCTTCAACCTGTATCTGCGAGCGGCCGCGGAGACGCCTCACCTGGTCAACGGCCTGAACTGCCTCAATCAGGACGTGGAGGATCCCGCCCACGAGCGACGTCTCCATAACGGCCTCGTGCACCGTGCCACACGACCTGGACCTGGTGATGTTGGCGTCCCACGCCCATCAATACCTGCAGCGCTCCCGGCCGGCGCGCCACGAGCCTGGTGGTCGCACCGACTTCCCCGCGCACGTTCCACGTGGTCGTGGAACAAGAGGTAGACGCAGCGGGCACGGAGCCGCTCGTGCTCGCCAGCAGCAACGACGGTGGGGCGAGCTGGCTGGAGAAGCACTTGGGTCGGGCCCCGTCGCTCTTCACTGGGCGAGCCCGCAGGGGCGTCTGTTGCTCCTCGAGGGACATGAACCGAACCAGCGTCTAGTCCTTTTTTGGGACGTTGCTGTCGGGAGTGGTCGCCACGTCCTGGACCTCCAGTCATTCGGCGGCCTTGCGGCTCACAGCGGGCCTGCCCTTTGGGTCGGGGACGCAGCGGGGGGGCTCTACGTCTCACATGACGCGGGCGAACACTTCACGGCCACCCACTCGGATCTTCGGGTCACCTGCCTCGAGTGGGGCCACGAGCGCCTCTGGGCCTGTACCGACAACCTTCGGGAGGGGCACTTCCTGGCTACGTCCACTGACGGGGGGCGGAGCTTCGTGTCGGTCGGGCGCTTCGAGTGTGTCTCAAACCTGCCGGCGTGCGATGCCGTCACTTCGACGTGTTCGCACGCTTGGCAGGAGTGGCGCCAGGCGTTCATCGAGCCCGCAAGAGCGCTCGGGCTCGCCCCGGCATGCGGAGATTCTGCGCCCGCGCCGGCCGGCGGGTGCACTGCTGCGCACGGGGGCTCGGCGGCGTGGCTCGGCGGGTGGGCGTTCTGTCTCGGGCTTGGCGCGCTCACCCGCTCGCGCAGGCGGCACTACCGCGCGTCCGATGAAGGGCAGGGTGCGTGACCATCGGCAGCGCTCGTGACCGGCGACGGGCTCGAACGAGGTCCCAATTTCCACCGGCGGGAGTGATCCACTCCGCAGGCAAATGCCGAAGGTGGAGCGGCTCAGAAGCCGAGGTGGTGCTCGATCAGTCGGATGAGTTCGTCGATGAGGCGGATGTCCGAGGTGGCCGACGGCTCGCGCGCGCATGTGGATGACACCACGCCGCCCAACGCTCGGATGAGGACCCGCGCGGTCAGGTCGGGGTCTACGAGAGGCCGCGGGAGCTCCCGGGCACGGGCTCGCAGGAGCGCGGCGAGCCGAGCCTCCTGCCGAGCCTCGAAACCGGCGACGGGCTCGAAGTCGGCCCGACTGATCGCGACGTGGTGAAGGATTCGGTCGAGAGCGGGGTCGAGGAAGGAGGCCGAGATGACGCCCCGTACCGCAGTGTCGATGGCCTCTCGAGGCGGGAGGGAGGCGAGCGCCGGGAAAATCGCCTCTGCCACCGCGTCGATGCGCCCAAAGAACCGCTCGCCGAGGGCGCGGTAGATGGCCAGCTTGTTGGGGAAATACTGATAGAGCGAGCCGATCGAGACGCCGGCCCGCTCCGCGATTCGGGTGGTGCTGGTCCCTTCGAGGCCGTGCTGGCGGAGGACGTCCGCGGCGCCGTCGAGGATGGCGTCCACGAGGGCCCGGCTGCGCTCCTGGCGAGGCAGGCGTGCGGGACGAGGCCTGGGTTTCGAGCGAGGCTTCACGCACCAGCGATCGTAGCGCGCCGCCCATCCGAATGCGAGTCAGCGCCGCTGCGCTGACTGGACTAGGCGGCGCTGTCGCGCGGTTTCTGCCGCCTGGCAATGCGAGTTGCGCATCACCGGGGCGCACGTGGATCCTCCGTGCCTTGATGCCCAGGGAGGGAACGATGCACAGGCATGGACGATTTGGCGGGCGGTGGGCGCTGGCCATGGTGATTGCAGGCGTGGCTGGAGCTTGCGGACAGGCGACTCCCGAGGCGACCGATGCGGGAACGACGACGAACGGTTCGAAGGAGAGCCCGGCCGTTTGCGACGCCGAGTGTCCTTCGGTGACCAACAAGCGAGGATCGACCACGCGGACTCTCGCCCTTACGGCACGCGGAGGACATCGGACCTTCATGGTCGACGGCGCGGAGGTCACGGTCGCCGTGTCGACCTACAATGACAGCCTGCCCGGACCCACGGTGGAGCTCGAGACCCCCGCCCCGGGCGCTGGCGGGGCTGGCGACCTCCTAATTCTCGACGTCTCGAACGGCGGGGCGCTGAACACCTGCTGCTGGAAGGAGTGCGTGCTTCCCCGGCCGGGCTCGAAGGACTACTGCAGGGAGCCGTACTGTCGCGGGACTGGGCTCGAGGAGGGTGACGCCTGCATCCAGGTCGACACGCCGACGAACATCCACACTCACGGGTTCCACATGGCTGCGGCGTCGCTCGAATATGGGCCGGGCGACCCCTGCGAGTTCACACGTGCGGACCCGGAAGATCCCGACCTGCCATGGGACAACGTGTACGTCACCATCCCCGCGTCGGGCACCGCGGAACAGCTCGCATGTGAATCGCACGCGACGTGTGTCCTCGAGACGAACCGGCAGCGCTTCCTATATCCGTTGGCGCCGCAAGAGGAGACGTCGATCTTCCAACCTGAGCCCGTCACCGCCCCGCACTGGTTCGGCCTCCAGTGGTATCACCCGCACGCCCACGAGGTCTCGCGCGACCAAGTGAGCCGGGGCCTGGCGGGCGCGATCATCGTACGGAACGCCGCGGAGACCGAGATTCCGGTGCTCGCCAAGATCGCCCGCGACTCCGAGCGCGTAATGGTCCTGCAGGCCTTGCCGCTCGACAACGACGCGTCGCCTCGCGAGTACCTCCGAGTCTTGAACGGGCAAGTGCGGCCCCGGTTCACGGTGAAGCGCGGCGAGACGCAACGCTGGCGCGTCCTCAACGCCGACTCGGACCACATGCTCCAATGGTCCGTGGTCGGTGCGAACAGCCAGACAGTCCAGTACTACCCGATCGGTCATGATGGCCTGCCACGCCCGAGTATCGGTCCGGCAATCGAGAGCACCTGGATCGGACCCGGGAGCCGCCTCGAGGTCTTGATCACACCACCGGCCGCTGCGGCTGTGGGTGACACCTTCGACTTAGTCTGGTGCCAGTCCTCGACGGATCTCTTCCACAGCCCGACGGACACGATCGCGGCGAACTCCGAGTGCACGGGCGTTCGGACGATCGTGGGAACGCTGGAGGTGGTCGAGGGCGCCGGCAACGACGTGTCGTTCGCGCCTGGGGACCCCTTCGCGCGGCTCGCGGACTTCGGCCTCGTCCCCGATCTCTGGGCCGCTGAGAACGCCGACGTCACCCGGACCATCAAGTTCACGCAGAACTTCGACGCCGAGACCGGCACGACCTTCGCAGTCGACATCGGGGACGGTGTGGGTGACCGACGATTCTCCCACGAGCAGGTCTGCCACGCCGTGCTGGAGTCTCGGATTGGCGTCGTCGAGGAGTGGGTCATCGAGAACTGGACGACCGACCTCCATACATTTCACCTCCACGTGAACCCATTCCAGGTGGCGGTGGCGGACCAGGACCCGAAGCTCGGTGGCGGGGTCTACTACCAGGACAACGTCATCCTTCCGCTGGGCCAATCGGCGAACGACCCGACGAACCCGAACGTCGCCAAGAGTCCCGGGGTCCTACGCATCCGCTTTAGGAACACCGACTACGTCGGCTCGTCGGTCTTTCACTGCCACGTCCTAGAGCACGAGGACTACGGCATGATGGCGACGATGACGGTGAGACCCTAGGGGCTGGTGTCCTACCGGGTCGGAGGCGCGGAAAGCGCCTGCAGACCGGATAAATGCCTGTAAAAACAGGTCATTTTGAAACGTTTGTGTGGGGCGCCCCGATAGACGCGAAAGGCACCAGACACCTCTAGAGGCCACGGGCGGAAGGCGCCCGTGACCATCGCGCTCTGGCCTGTGTTGGTCGGGTCCGCCGCGGCGCATGCCGGGAACCCGTCCGGAGTGCTCGAGTCCACGCGCCCTGTAGACTCGATGGCATGCCGCGTGAGCGGCCCCGAGTCGACCCCAGACGTGGCCTCGATGGCCAGTGGCGAGTACCTCAGGCAAGCGGTAGTGAAGGACCGGGCGGGGCCCTGGCGCTGCCCCTCGACTCGAACCACTAAGTAGGACTTGGTGCTTGCCGTGAGCCGCGCGCCTGTGCCAACCGATCCGCGGCCTTCGCTACCACGTGGACGCCGAAGAGGATCGGGACCTCCACCAGCGCCGCCGCCACAAGGACCGGCGCGTCGTTCGGGAAGTAGCGGCTGGCCAGCGCGATCGCGAGGCCATTGTTCATGAAGATCGCGCCGGTCGGGAACGCCACCGCCAGCGGCGCGGGTAGCCATCGTGAGACCACCAGCGACGCCACGCCGAGGAACGCCGCCAGGGCGGTCATGGTGAAGAGGCCCACGGCGGCGATCGAGAGCCCGCCGCCCTGAGCCTCGATCACGCGCCGACACGCCGCGGCGGCCACGAAGACCAGGAAGACGAGGCAGGAGACGGCGATGGGCCGGAATCTCGGGGTGTGGCGACGCACCCACTCGGGCGCCAGCCGTCGGATCGCCCGGCTCGCGAGCCAGGGCCCCACGAGGAGCGCGCCAATGTACTGAGCCTGTGCGGCGGCCAGCGCGATCGGATCCGCGTCCGCGGAGGTGAACACCGCGAGGAGCAGAGGGATCGTGAGGGGCGCCAGCGCGCTCGACACCATGACCAGCCCCAGCGCGGGGGCAACGGCGTCCGGCCGCCGGAGACCGGCCAGCGTGGGGCTGGACAGGCCGGAGGGTACGGCCGCCACGAGCAACGCCGCGGTGGCCCAGCTGGGAAGCAGGCCGGCGAAGAGCGCCCAAGCGATCGTGGGGAGCACCAGCAGCTTCACGGCGGTGAGGCCGAGGGACCGCGCCAGGTTGGCGCCGGAGAGCGCGGCACGCACTGCGCTGGACTCGATGCCGAGCACCGTGAAGAAGAGGATCCCGCACAAGCTGGGGGCTACCAACGCGTTCGCCAGTGGACCATCCAGCGGGATCGCGAAGCCGAGCGCCAGGCTGGCAGAGCAGGTGACCCAGAAGCGTTCGGCGAGGAGGCCCACGGCGCGGGACCTTGGCGATCACGCGGGGCGGGGTCAAGTGATCAGCGGCTGCCGCTGGTTTGCGCGGACCCAACACCGGGGCGCTGCCGAGGGCTCCGGCGGCGGTGAGAAAGTTGCTGGCGAGTCGGGCGGGTCCGATAGTCCCGTTGGAGGCTTGGCTCATGTGCCGGCCGCGGAGTGGCTATGCGTTTGGCTCTTGGTGCGGTGGTGATCGGCTTGCTCGCGGCGCAGGGCTGCGCCGACTTCATGGCGGAGATCGCGGCCAACCAGGCGGCCAACGTGCTGGGCAAAGCCGCGCGCAGCTTCGATACCGAGCCCGACCCGTGGCTCGCGTATCACGGCGGGCTCAGCCAGCTGAAGTTCGCCGAGGGCGCGCTGGAGGCCTCTCCCGAGAACGAGGATCTCCTGGTGCTGGTGGGGCGTAGCTACACCCAGTTCTCGTTCGCCTTCCTTCATGACGAGGTGGAGACGAGCGCCGACGCGGATCGGGAGATGTCTCGTCGCCGGGCCATGGAGTTCCACAAGCGTGCGCGCAAGTTCATCTCGCGACGCATGGTGCTGGACGTCGAGGACTTCGACCGCGCGCTGCTCTCCGCCGGTGATCGTTTCGACCAGATCTTGAGTCAGCTCGATCCCAAAGAGCACGTGGCGCCCATGTACTGGTTGGGCAGCTCCTGGTGGCACCTCATCTCGCTCGCCGACGACGACCCGACGCTGGTGGCCGACCTTCCGCGCGTCCACGCGATCATGAAGTGGGTACACGCATCAGCCCCGGGCTTTGACGCAGGCGGCGCCGAGGCCTACTTCGCGCTGGTCGAGCTGCGGCTCGCCAAGCAGGAGGGTGGCTCGTTGGAGGGCGCCAAAGCGCGCTTCGACGCTGCGCTCGCCGCCACCAACGGCAAGGCGCTGATGATGAAGGCCCTCTACGCGCGGCACTACTGCCGGGCGGCCGGTGATCGCGAGGCCTATCTGCGAACGCTTCAAGATGTGCTCGATGCGCCGGACGACGCGCTGCCCGAGCGCAGTCTGATGAACGCACTGGCCAAGCAGCGCGCGACCCGGTGGATCGCCGAGGTCGACAAGTACTTCGAATGATCACTCGCGCCGCGCTCCTGATGACGGTCTTGGCGGTCGCCGGCGCTGTGGCCGCGGAGCCCGTGCGCCTCCGCTTCGGCTCGACCTGGGCCATCGACTCCGTCCCGTTCGCGGTGCTTCGCCGCGCGGCTGACGCCACCGAGAAAGCCGGGGGCGTCGTGGTCACGACGCTGCCCGGCCACCGCTGGGCGGACGAAGCCGAGCTGGCTGCCGCCCTTCGCGAAGGGAAGCTCGAGGGCGCCACCTTGACCTCCGAGGGCCTGGCGGCCACGTTCCCAGATCTCTGCGTCTTCGAGGCGCCCGGCCTGTCCCCCGACCAGCGCGAGACCGACCGGGTTCGCGACGCGCTGGTGAAGAAGCTGGAGCCCGAGCTCGCGAAGCGTGGGCTGGTGCTGCTCGGGTGGGGTGAGCTGGGGGCACAGTATGTGTTCTCCACCTCCCCGGTGCGGACGCCTGCAGACTTCGCGGCGGCGCGACCGATCGCCTCACAACGCACCGGTGTGCTCGCGTCGCTGTTCGGAGCGCTCGCGTCCGAGCCCCTGACGCTGGCCACCCCGGACGTGGGCGGCAACCTCTCGAGCGGCGCGGCTGGCGCGGTGATCGCGACCCCGGCGCAGGTGGTGCGCCTCGGGTGGTTTCGGCAGCTCCGGTTCGTGACGAATGTGCGCGTCTCCAGCGGGGCAGTGGCCACGCTGGTACGGCGGGACGCGTTCGAGCGACTCTCGACCGATGAGCGGGCGGCCTTGTCTCGCGCGGTGTTCCGGGGCCACCGGGAGCTCACGGCGCACGCCAGGGCCGGCACGATCTCGGCGCTGGACGTCCTGGTCGCGCGTGGCGTCACCGTGGTGCAGCCCGAGCTGCAGCCCTGGGAGCGGCTCTTCAATCAGGTGGCCGAAGCCGCCTCGCGCACCGTCTACGCCCCGGATCTGTTGGCAGAGGTCCGAAAGGGCCTCACGCTCCGCCCGAAATAGCCGTCCCGCTGGCGCTCGTTTCCACGCGCAACGTGTGGCAGGTCAGCCCGCCGCTTTTAGCCCTTGCCCAGCGGCGGTCCGGCTGGTAACAGCCCCGGGTCCACCGGAGCGGCCCCATGTTTCGTTTGTCGGTCTTCACACTCGTTGTCGGATTGCTGCTGCCCGCTCACGCGGTCGCGGACGCCCCCGGCCCCTACCTGCAAATGGCCGGGCAAGAGACCCGGTATGCGCCGCTCGGCTTTACGCCCCGCCTCAGCCTCACCGGCCGGGTCGAGGGCTATAGCGGGTTCGCGGTGGATCGCGACCAGACGCAGTACGCGTACGAGACCGCGTTCAACACCCAGTTCCGCATCGGCCTGCTCCGCGACGACCGCTTCGGCTTCATTCGCCTCCTCACGGAGTACGAGCACGACTTCCTCACCGGCGCCGTCGTGGGCGGTGGCCAGCTCGAGGGGGAGTTCGTCCCGGACTCCTCGGGCGTCGACACCGAGGCGCTGCGCAAGCTGTACGTCCAGCTGTCGTTCGGCCCCATCGCCACTCTCGCGGTGGGCTTCATGACCAGCCACTGGGGGCTCGGCCTCATCGCGAACGACGGCGCGCATGGCTTCGCGCCGGGCAGCGCCGACTTCACGGATCCGCGCGACGGCGACCGCGTCCTTCGCGGGCTCTTCGCCAGCGGGCCGCACACCTCCGAGCGCATCACCCTGTTCACAGCCTTCGACATCGTCCAGGGCGACGACGTGCTCTTCCCCGGGGACTCGGCGATCCAGGCGATCGGCGGCATCCGCGTGGGTGAGGTCCGGCCCGAGTTCGGGGACGCCACGCCTTACGAGGCGGGGATCTACGGCGTGTGGCGCAAGCAGACCGCCACGGACGACAAGGTCACCGAGGTAGGCGTCGTAGACCTCTACGCGCGTTACCTCCACAAGTGGCCCGGCATGTCGCTCGACGTCGCCTTCGAGGGCGCGCTCATCATGGGCACGTCCGAGCTGGCTCCCAACCCCGAGCACATCGAGCACGACGTTCTCCAGCTGGGCGCAAAGCTCCGCGTCGCGTTCGACGCCGGGATCGCCGGGGCCGTGCTGGACGTGGTGTATGCCTCCGGAGACCAGAACCTCGACGACGCCGCCCAGAACGGCTTCAAGGCCGACATCAATTCGGACGTGGGGCTCATCCTGTTCTCGCAGGTCTTGGCGGCGCAGACGGCCCGCTCGGTCATCACCGCGGCCAACCCGGACCTCATCGGAGTGCCTAACGAAGACCTCGACCGCCTCGCCACCCGCGGGAACGTCACGAACACCATCTCGATCTTCCCGCGCGGGTGGGTGCGCCCGGTGGATGGGCTCGAGATCTACGGCGGCGTGCTCATGGCGCTGTCCGAGGTGGACTACGTGGACGCGTTCAACGCACGTATCGCCGGCGGCGGCGGCCGGAACCCCACGAATCGCTCGCCTGGCGCCTACTACGGCACCGAGCTCGACCTGGGCGTCCGTTTCCACGGGCTGCTGTTTGGAACCGAGGTGTCGCTGGGTCTCGAGGGCGGCGTCCTGTTCCCCGGGAGCGCGCTCCTGGGCACCAGCGACGACCCGCTCTTCGGTGGTCGAGCCTTTGCCCGCTATCGCTTCTAGAGCACCCCGCCGAATCTATTCGGCCTGCAGAGCCTCTCGTTCTCGAGTGGAGAAACCATGAAGAAGCTCATTACGCTCGTCCCCTCCCTGTCCCTGCTGGTCGTGGGCTGCTTGTCCAAGGCCCCCGAGGGGATCGGCGAAGCGCCCGCACGAGCCACGACGGTCAAGTTCGACTTCTTCCACCGGCCGTTGCCCGAGATCCCGCTGCCGAACGACATCGCTACGCGGTACGACGCCACCTCGCCCACAGGACGACGGATCAACGCGTCCCTGGTAGCCGAGACGCTCTACGAGCGCCGCACACGACAGCAGATCGACCAGCTCGACGGGTGGGGCGTCTTTCAGCCCATCACGGTGCCGTTCACGGGGCCGCTGTCCGTGGAGTCGATCACCAAGGCGCACCCGCCGGACGACTTCGCGTTTGGCGACGACGTGGTGCTCCTCGTGAACGTCGACCCCGACAGCGAGGCGTTCGGCACATTCCAAGAGCTGGACGTGGGCGGCGGCAACTACCCGGTGGTGCTGGAGAAGCTCGATCGGTATTGGCCCAACGACCCCCGCGGCGGCACGAACTCCCTGGTGTTCGAAGAGGTCGACGAAGACAAGAACGGCAACGGCACCCTCGACCGGGGTGAAGACAGCGACGCCGACGGCGTGCTCGACAAGCCGAACTACCTGCCCGGCAAGTCCCCGGACCCAACGGATCTTGCGGGGCGAGCCGACGCCCTCATGACCTTCTACGATCGCGAGACCCACTCGCTCCTCGTGCGTCCGATGGTGCCGCTGCGCGAGCAGACCACGTACGCAGTGGTGATCACCACGAAGCTCCTCGACGAGGCCGGCGCGCCGGTCGGCTCACCGTTCCCCTGGAAGAGCCACGAGTCGCAAGCGGACGCCTTGGCGCCGCTCGGCGGCGTGCTCTCGAAGCAGGGCCTGTCGCTCAACGACGTCGCGTTCGCGTTCACGTTCACCACCCAGTCGGTCGCGGCGCCCTGGCTGGCCGTGCGCGACGGCCTCTACGGCCACGGGGTGCAGGCGCACCTCGGGCAGGAGTTTCCACCCGAGGTGGGGGGGCTCGAGACGTTGCTGGACCTCACCTACGAGCCGTTCGCGGGGCGGAACCCCTACGTCATGCACAACGAGGACTGGGCTTTGCCGCTGTCCACGATCGCCTCCACGTTCCTCAACGCCCCGGCGGGCTCCCTGCGTCTCGCGAAGCTCGAGCAAGGCCACAGCTACATCGACTTCCACATCGTCGGGTGGTTCGAGGCGCCGCAGCTCTTCGAGCGGACCGACGCCGCAGGCAACCTCCTGTCGCTCAACGACCAGAGCTGGCCTGCCGATCTCGACCGCGTGAAGGCCAAGACGCGGCGCGAGCGGGTCTACTTCCACCTCACCGTCCCGCGTAAGGAGGCATCGGCGCGTGGCGCCGGCAAGCCCGCGCCGATCGTGGTGCTCGGCCACGGCTACACCGGCAACCGCTTCGACGCGGTGAGCATGGGCGGCTACTTCGCGCGCCACGGCCTCGCCGCGCTCTCGATCGACAACGTCTCCCACGGCATCGAGCTCTCGCCCGACGAGCAGGCACAGGCCAGTCAGATCCTCGGGCTCTTCGGCCTCGGACCCGCGCTCGACGCGATGACCCTGCGTCACCGTTCCTTCGATCAGAACGGCGACGAGAGGGCAGACTCGGGCGTCGACTTCTGGACGGCGTATCTGTTCCACACCCGCGACGTCGTGCGGCAGAGCGCCCTCGACTACATGCAGCTCGTCCGGGTGTTTCGGGCCTTCGACGGCAGCCGGAAGTTCAACTTCGACGCTGACGGCGACGGCAAGCTCGAGCTCGCTGGCGACTTCGACGCCGACGGTGTCATCGACGTAGGGGGAGACGGCCCCATCCACATGCTCGGCGCCTCTCTCGGCGGGATCATGAGCACCGTCGTGGGCGCGCTCGAGCCCGAGCTCGACGCCGTGGTGCCCATCGCCGCTGGCGGAGGCCTCGGCGACGTCGCCCTGCGCAGCATCCAAGGGGGCGTGCCGGAGGCCGTGATCCTGCGGATGCTCGGGCCCCTCTTCCTCGGGACGGGCCCGGTCGGCGGCTCCATGCACTTCGAAACCGTGGTGCCCAATGCCAACCGCGGGCAGACGGTGGCCCTGGGCAGCGTCGACGGGGTGAAAGCAGGCGACTTCCTTCGGGTGGTGAATCGCTCGGCGGCCACGCGCTCCTGCGGCTACGTATTCGAGGACGCCGGCACGCTTCGCTGGCGAACCGGGCTCGAGGCGAACGATCGGGACCTTGTCGCGATCGAGGTGTACGAGGGCGACGCAATGGTGCTCGGGTCCACGGAGTGCGAAGTCGAGGAAGGGGCCACCCCGCGACTGGTCTTCGATCGCTGGGAGGCCGACGGCGGGTTCCAGGATCGCTCATGGAAGGCCGGGAGCGATCTCCGCACCCTCGCCGAGGGCCTTGGACTTCCCAGGGCGTCACCACGCATCCGGCGGTTCCTCGGGCTCGCGCAGCTGGTATTGGACGCGTGCGACCCGGCGGTCATGGCGCCCTTCATGCAGCAGCGCCCGATCACCTACCCCGGGACCGGTCAGACCACGCAGACCGACATGCTCCTCGTCACCACGGCGGGCGACATGAACGTCCCGGCGAGCACAGGCGTCACGATCACGCGCGCCGCCGGTCTGGTGGACTATCGTACGCCGCACCCGGACTACGGCACGTCGCTCAACCAGGTGCTCATCGACACCTTCACCGTGGAAGCCGTGGACACGATCAAGCGCTACGTCGACTCCGCTGGCACGCCCACGATCATGGATATCGAGAACTTCAGCGGCGACAACGACCTCTGGGCGGGGCTGAAGATCCCGCGGCTCGACCCGCCGCTGCGGCTGGGCTTCGACCGGAGCGACACGCTGCGTTCGCCCATCTCGGGTCCCGACGGGGTCTCGGCGGCGATCTTCCCGTTCCCGAAGCCCGAGGGTGAGCACGGCTTCGACTTCCCCGGTGGGTTCATCGACACCGCTCGGGCGAAGTGCACGGCCGCATGTACCACGGGCGATGGCTGCGGCTGCGCAGACATCAGCGCCGCGAACCACTTCGACATCGGGTCGTTCATGTTCAACATGATGGCGCGGTACCTCGCTACCGGCGGGTCGGAGGTGTCTGCTGACGCCTGCTTGTCGCGGGACGACTGTGACTTCTTCGAGCCCGTGCCCACGGTGCGCGACCTGAGCGGCCTCTAGGCGACCGCTGACCTTCTGGGCCGGAGGCCTGGCGGCACGGGGCGCGCCTTCCCCGCTCCTCGGCCCAGTCCTCACTGCCGCGGGGGCGCGGGCTCCGTGACCGACCGGAACGCAGCGCTGCCCTCCAACGTCAGGGCGCCCGCGGCCGTGCCGAAGCGCCCGTCCGTGAGCACCACCTCCATCGACACCAGCGGTCCAGACGTGACGAAGGCGCCGAGCGGCAGCCCGGGGAGCGGGATCGACAAGCTGCCCGTGGCCGACGCCACGAACGCCGGCAGCCCCAGACGGAGCAGCGCGGCCAGATCTCCGGGATCGTGACCTTCTGGGACCACGGGACACCCTGCGACCACCTCGAGCGTCCTGGGGCGAGCGTCCACGTTCACCCGGACCGCGTCCGAGCTGCCGTCTTCGCCCGTGATCCGCTCGACCCCGGCGGCCCCTCGCGCGCCCAGCACGCACTCGTAGTGCCGCGCCGGCAGGCCCAGCCCCTCGGCGGCGTCCAGCACCACCGCCAGCTCCCCGAGCGCGAAAGTGAACGGGTGGCCCGCCTCCGGGTTGGCGCGCGGGATCAGCGTGGGCGGCAGCCCGGCCGAGAGCGTAACCCGCTCTGTGGGCTGGAAGAGGTCGGGTAGGACGTCGGGCCCGAGAGAGGCGAGGCTGTCGCCCTCCAGCACGCGTGTGGCGATCCCGGCGCTCCACGCGGCCGCCAGGGCTTGGTTGAGCGCGTCCAGGCTGATCGCCACGGCGATCGGCTCCGTCGAGAAAGCGCCGGCGGGCAGCCGAGCGTCGAGTCGGAGGGAGCCCGAGGGCGCCGCCGCGGCGTTCGGTGCTTCGAAGAGCGCTGAGAGCTCCACTCGCACGCCGTGGCTGTCTACTGAGAGCTGCTCCAGCGCCAGCGTGATCGCCACAGGCGAGTCCTCGAAGAAGGTCCCCGTGTAGGCGAGCCCCTCGAGGAGCCCTGGCAGCTGGTTGGTCAGGGTCTCTGTGAGCGTGTTGCCCACCGCCTCGGTCACCAGGTCCTCCACCACGTCCGTCAGCGCCGCCTTCAGCCCGTCGGACGTGCCCTCGAGCGCCGCGGAGGTGAACGCGAAGCCTTCTGGCGTGAGCTCCGCGGCGCGCACCACGACTCGCGGCACCCCGCCCTCCACAGCGAGCTCGAGCTCGAGGTGCGCGTCGAGCTTCGTGTACGACACCGTCGCGGGGCCCGAGAGCACCTCGACGAGGCTCTTGCCATCCACGTCGGCGTTCACGACGAGCCCGGCGAGGCGAACGTCCGCGACGAGCAAGCCCCCATCGGCCGGGTTGAGGTCGACGCCGGCGCTGCCCACCGTGATCGCCGTGGGGGTGATCGTTGCGTACTCCGTGTCGATGGGCCCCACCAGCGCCTCGAGCACCTGCGCGCCCGTGAGGAGCGACTCCGCGGCCGTGGCCAGGTCGTCGAGATCCGGATCGTCGTCATCCAGGAAGAGCGGGCTCCAGTGCACGGCGACTGCGCTCGGCAAGACCACGCCTGGCGGGTGCCGTGGGCCGGCGTGCAGCGCCCGCCCGTCGACCGCGCGTCCGTCGTCCGAGACCGCGCGAAGCCCCACGAGGTTCACCCCGGGCTCCACCGGCACCTCGGCGGCGAAGCGACCCGCCTCGAGCACGGCCGTGGCGCCGTTGACCTCCACGCGGCTCACCGGCGTGGTGCCAGCGACCACCTCACCCGACACCGTCACGGGGTCGAGCGTCTCGAACCACGTGGCCCGCTGCGGCAGCACCGCCTCGAGCGTGGGAGGCCGACTCGGCGGGGGCTCAACGGCGTCCACCACGCCGGACGCCGTGGGCGCGGGCGACGTGGTAGCCTCCGCGCAGGCCGCGACTCCGGCCCAGATCCCAAAGATGACGGCTCGCCGCATCACCGGAGCGTAGGGACTTCTCGCTCCCCCGGCCAGCCCCAGCCTGCCCCTGACGGCAGCAGTCACGCAGGAGAGCACCGTGCTTTCAGCGCTACTCGGCAACAGCCAGCGCCTCGACGGCGGCGCCATGTTCGGCAACGCGCCCCGCGCCCTGTGGTCCCGCTGGGCGCCTCCGGATGCCGAGAATCGAATCGCGCTCGCTTGTCGGGCGCTCCTCCTCCGCGAGGCGGGGCGGAACCTCCTCTTCGAGACCGGCATTGGGGCGTTCTTCGACCCCCGCCAGCGCGAGCGGTTCGGCGTGGTCGAACCCACGCACCGCCTGCTCGAGAGCCTCGAGGCCGTAGGCCTCAGCCACGCCGACATCGACGTGGTGGTGCTGTCGCACCTCCACTTCGACCACGCGGGCGGGCTCCTCGCGGCGTGGGAAGAGGGCGCCGCCCACCGCCTCCTCTTCCCACGGGCGACGTTCGTGGTGTCGGACACCGCATGGGAGCGCGCCGTCCACCCCCACGTCAGGGATCGCGCCTCCTTCATCCCCGGCCTGTGCGAGCTCCTCGAAGCCAGCGGCCGGCTCGTCAAGGTGGCGGGCAACGAGTGGGATGGGCTGCGTTTCCACCGCTCCGAAGGGCACACGCCGGGTCTCTTACTCGCGGAGATCCCCGACGCGACTGGCCGTCCTGTGGTCTTTGGCGCTGACCTCATCCCCGGCGCGCCGTGGGTCCACGCGCCGATCACCATGGGGTACGACCGCTTCCCGGAGCGCCTCATCGAAGAGAAGACGGCGCTGCTGACGGAGCTCGTGAGCCGAGGCGGCGCGCTGTTCTTCACCCACGACCCCGAGGTCGCCCTCGGGCGGGTGGTCTTGGAGAACGGCCGATTCACGCTCTCGGAGCGCGTAGGCCAGCCCGACACGCACCCCGTGGTGGCCCTCGGTTAACCTGGGGAAAACCACGCGGATCCCACAGGTGGATTGTGTCCTTATTCGCCTTTTAGCTCGGACAGTTGTGATGATTTGCGCACAACATCCGCGAGGGCTGTGGGAAACTCTCCTGGCGTCACTCGGGTGGTCGGTTATAGGCGGACGTGTCGGTGGTAACGGGCGTGTTGTCGCCTCGCGGCTCGCGGCAGACCGCTGCTGAGAGGTTTGTCGCCACGGCGGCAATTTGAATTAATTTAGGAATCGGACGCTCGTTTTCCTCATCCTGGAGGGAGCACTCGCCGAACGTCCGGTCGGTGGTCGAGGAATCTCGACGGTGGGGACAGGGGGTGCGGAACAGAGATCGGGAATGGGCGACAGCCCCTTCCGGGTTGCTCAATGGGGCGCACGGGGTTTCCGGGCTCCGCTAACGGGAAGCCGGGTCGTTCCGGCGCCGAGCAGGCGATGGGCTCGGTCCTTTAGGGAGGCACGTCATGACCTTTCTGAGACCAACGTTTTCCCGCACCCGGCCCCACCCGGACTCCCCTTTCGAGGTCTTGAGGGGCGTCTCCGTCGAAGAGCGTGAGCGCGCCTTCTCGGGGCGCTACGGCTTCGCGTTGGTCACGCAAGGCGCCGCGCGGCTCACGTCTGATGGTCGGACCGCCTTCGACCTCCAGGCGGGGCAGGGCGCCGTGCTTGGGATCAGCGGCCGGCATGTCTCCGAGAACCTGACCCAATGCGTTGATTTCGTGGTGGTGCTGGTGGACGCGGCGGCCGTGGAGGCGGCCCGACGGCGCTTGGACCTCCCGCGGGACCTCTTCGTGCACACGATGAAGGTGGAGGACCGGCGCGCGACTCAGGCGATCGCCACGCTCGCGGACATCATCGAGGACATCGCCGGCGAAGAGGTGTTCGCCGACCGCCTGGACGAGCTGCTGGTCACGCTGGTGTCGTCGCGGGTGGCGCCAGTCGACGCCGGGCACGCGGCTGACTTCGTGGACGCCGCCGACTTCTACCTCCGGTCGCATCTCGATGGCCCAGTTGGCCTCGAGACCCTCGAGTCGCTGGTAGACATCGACCGGCTCACGTTGACCCGCGCCTTCCTAGACCACCTGGGCGAGACGCCGCTCTCCTATCACTTGGGGCTTCGCCTCGAGGAGGCCCGCCGTCAGATCGATCGCGGCAGCGCCCCCCAGGTGGCCGCGCACCGGACCGGCTTCCGCTCAGCCGGCGACTTCACGCGGCAGTTCCGGCGGCGGTATGGCTTCGACGTGGGCCGTTATGCCGCCCATGCGGACGACGCCCGGCCCACGGCAGCGGAGCGAGTGGTTAGATCCGGTCGTATCTGGCGAAGCGCATCTGGAACTGCCCGCGTCCCTGCGTGATGCTCCGAAGCTCCGTGGAGTAGCCGAACATCCGCTGCAGCGGGACGTCCGCCTCCACGGTCTTGGTGCCGTTGCCCACGTCGACGATGTTCTCCACCGTGCCACGACGCTGGTTGACGGTGCCGATGACCTCGCCCACGTTGTCGTCCGGGACGTTGATCTCGGCGCGCATCATCGGCTCGAGGTAGGCCGTGCCGGCCTGCTTCGCGGCCTCGCGCACGGCGATCCCGCCGGCGATCTTGTACGCCAGCGGCTGAGAGAGCCCGTCCACCCACACGGCGCCCAGCAGCGTCACCACGATGTCGTCCAGCGGGAAACCGCCGAGCGGGCCGGCCTTCGTGGCTTCCAGCGAGCCCTCCCGGATCTGCTGCACCAGCGCGGGCGAGAGGAAGGTCTCCTTCGCGACGTTCTCGAAGCGGATGCCTGAACCGCGCGCCGCGGGCTCGAGGCGGAGGCGCACCTCGCCGTGGATCTTGTCTTCGTCCGTGTCGCGGTGGAACACGCCCGTGGCGTCGGCGGGCCCGAGCGGCGTCTCCATGAGCACGACCTGAGGCTTGCCCACGCGCACTTCGACGCCGAACTCACGCTTGCAGCGGTCGGCGATGACGTCCAGGTGGAGCTCGCCCATGCCCCGGATGATGAGATCCCCGGTGGCCTTGTCTTCCTCGAAGCGGAACGTGGGATCCTCGTCGGCCAGCTTGCCCAGGACCTCCAGCAGCTTGTCGCGATCGCGCAGGGTGATCGGCTCGATCGTCTGGGCGATCACTGGCTCGTATGCACCTACGGGCTCGAGCAGGATCGGCTGCTTCGGTGCGCAGAGCGTGTCGCCCGTCCAGGCGTTTCGCATCATGACGCCCACGATCTGCCCTGCGATGGCCTTCTCGATGCGCGTCTTCTTGTTGGCGTGAACCTCGAACAGGCGCGCGGGCTTCTCTTCCACCTTGCGGGTGGTGTTGGCCAGGGGCTCACCGACCAGCAGGGTGCCGGAGTAGATCCGCACGTAGACCATGCGGCGGCCGTCCTCCTGGGTCTGGACCTTGTAGGCCAGCGCGCAGAGGGGGGCCTTCTCGTCCGGAGGGCGAATGACGGCGACGGTGGGGTCGCTGGGGAGCGTCCCCACCACGTCGGGGATGTCGCCCGGCGAGGGCAGGAAGGCTCCCACGGCGTCCAGGAGCGGGGGGACGCCCTTGTTGTGGAGCGCGCTCCCGCAGAGGACAGGCACCATCCGGCCGGCGATCGTGGCTTTGCGGACGGCGCCCTCGAGCAGCTCCACGCTCAACGCCTCGCCCTCGAGGTAGGCGGTGGCGACGTCGTCGTCGAGGTCCGCGATGCGCTCGATCATCACCTCGCGTGCGGCCTCGGCGGCGGCCAGGTCCGGGGGCGGGATCGTGTCGAACTCGGACGGGTCCTCGTGGTTCCAGATGTAGGCCTCCATCCGGATGAGGTTGACCGCGCCCTTGAACTTGTTCTCGATGCCGATGGGGAGCTGGATCGGGATGCAGTGCTTGCCGAAGCGCTCGTGCATGGACTCCACGGCGCGCTCGAAGTCCGCCCCGATCCGGTCCAGCTTGTTCACGAATGCCAGCCGCGGCACCTTGTACTTGTCGGCTTGCCGCCACACCGTCTCGGTCTGGGACTCAACGCCGTGGACGGCGTCGAACACCGCGACTGCGCCGTCGAGGACGCGGAGCGAGCGCTCGACCTCGATG
>SXOO01000062.1 GCA_005776725.1 Pseudomonadota bacterium
CCGTCCGCGCCGCCGTCCGCGCCGCCGTCCGCGCCGCCGTCCGCGCCGCCGTCGCGCCCCGGTTCGGCCGGCTCACCAATGCCGAAGGTGCCGAAGGTGCCCGACAACCGGTCGGTCACGCCGACGGCAGCGGGGTTTCTTGGCTTCTCGGACTGGCCCGGGGTGGGTGCTCGCAGCTCCAGCGCTGGCTTCTGGGCGTGCACCTCGTCGGCCTTTATGGTCTTCGCTGGGCCGGACTCGGCCATGATCTGGATCGCCGCGGTGGGTTCCGGGCTAGACGGCAGCCAGAACCCACATGCGCTGGCCGGAAGCTGCGCGACCTCGACGCTGCCGTCGGGCCAGGTCACCTCGACGCGGTCCGCCTCCGCATCGCCCACTCCCCCATCGCAGAGGGGCTCGATACCCACGCGGTGGTGTTGCGTGACATCGCCGAGGTCGGGGTTGAACGAGAACAGCGGATCCAGGGTCATCTCGTCCGGCGACACGCGCGTGAACAGGCGGGTGAGGTAGGGGTGCTTCGCCACGAGCGCGTTGTACTGCTCGCCGGGAGCATCGAGCTTCGCCTGCGCCGCGTCGACGATCTGGGCCACCGTGACAGCAGCGTCCGACGCTTGGTGGTAGGCGCGGCACTCGTCGTAGAGCGGCCCCCAGTAGCTCGTGGGGTTCGCGCAGACGCCGGGGGCTCCCGGCTTCAGCGGCAGGACCTCGTAGAGCGCCTGTTCCACCTCGGGCGACCAGAAGTTGCCCACGAGGCTGATCAGCAGGGACTTTACGTCGGACGCTTGCTTCAGCCCGCTGAGGTCCGGCGCGACGACCGTAACCGGCGTGCCCGCCGTGGGTCCGGCGAACTCGGTGACGAACGCGTGGCCCTGGGCGGCGTCGGCCGCGGCGTTGACCAGGTTCCAGTACGCGGCGCCGCACCCGAAGGCGAACCCGCCGCCGCCGCAGGCTCCCCAAGGCATGGCGCGCGCGTTGAGCGTGGTGTGGAAGTAATTCACGGGCACCGCGCGGGCCTTGCCGAGCACCCAGGTGCGCACCGGCATGTCCGGCGCGGCGGCGAGCGAGGTGAGCTTCAGGGGAATGCAAGAGTAGCTCGATGACTCGTACGTCAGGACGATGGGCACGATGCTGCCACTGGTCGCGAACTTCTGAAGGCGCACTGCCACGAACGTGAAGTCCAGGTTCACGTAGTGACCGATGAGCGGCGCCGTGCCGTCGGGCTGCGCGTAGCCGTTCTCCGAGAGCCAGTCCAGCACCAGCGACGCGCTATCGCCTTTGATCACCGCGTACTCGTAGGGGCCAACGGCGCCGTTGGCCAACACGTCCACGCCGCCGTCTGTTGCGTCAGATGCGTCGAATCCGTCGGCGGCATCCGTGCCGTCGGTGCCGTCGGCAGCGTCGGTGAACTGGCAGTCGGGAAACCTGCAGTTCGAGGAGGTCTTCCACAAGATCCCGAAGGTGGGGTCGGTGGCGTTGCGCAGGGCCGCGAAGACCCGACTCGAGCTGACGCCGATAGTGGGTTCGGACGGGACGGGCAGCACCCAGGAGAACTCCTCTGCGGGCCCTTGGTACTGGACCGAGACCACGGCGGTGACCGTGTCTCCGTCCACGGCGAAGAGGATGTCCTCTCCGGCTTGCTCCACCGGTTGCACCGCGTCGCAGAAGAGCCCGCCACAGGCGAGAGCGGACGGGGCGGCGCCGATGGCAGCCGCGAAGATCAGGTGGTACCGCATGTGATTGCCTCGTTGTTGGTAGTGCGAGAACCGTCCCGCCTCAGCAAGCGCCGCGCCAGCCCGCGAAATCCCGTGTGGCCGCGGCGCACCGTACTCGCGGCTGTGGAGCCCCTCACCAGCGTGCGGTGTTTCTCCACATCGTCAGCGACCAGCCCGTGCTCGCGCAGAAGCGCGTCCGCCCACCGGAGCGGGCGTGGGACGCTGGCGTTCTGTGCCGCCCCTCCGAAGCAAGCGCCCCCCTTTCTGCCTTACCTTGGACATGCCCCACGGATCCGAAGGATCGCGTCACCCACGGCCAGCCGGTCGAGCGTGGCGAACCCGTCGACCACGGCCCCGAAGTTCGTGTAGGTGCCGCCGAGGTGGGGGTGGGCCGTGTGTGTGATGAACCACTGCGAGGCCCCCGTGTCTTTGCCCGCGAGCGCCATGCCCACCGCACCCGAGGTGAAGGGGCGGTCGTTGTTCTCGCACGGGATCGTGGCCGACAGGCCGCCCCAGCCGTCGCCCCGCGGGTCGCCAGTCTGCACCACGAAGTCGGGGACGACGCGATGGAAGCGCAGCCCGGCGTACCGCCCGGCGCAGGCGAGCGCCGAGAGGTGACGGACGGTGGACGGCGCGGCCTCGGAGTCCAGCCGAAGCGTGAGGTCACCCACCTCCGTCTCCACGACCCACTCCTTGGGGGCGGCGCTTCCGGGTGCGGGCCGCGGCGCGGGCGGCAGCGGCGGGGAACGCAGGGGCAAACCGGCCGCGCGCGACACCGCCAGCCCCGACGGCGGCACGCGGTCCTTCAGCAAGGCCCCAAGCGCCTTGGCCGCCTTCAAGCAGTCGATCGCCGCCTCATCGTCGCCCGCCGCCAGCGCCTCCAGGGCGCGCCCGAGGACGACCTCCCCGAGCTCCGGCGAATTACCCGCGAGCTCGGCCAGGCGTGTACACGCCGTCGCCACCACGGGGCGGTCGGAGTCTGCCAAGGCTCCGCGCACCACGGCCAGATCACTGGTGTGCTCGAGCGCGGCCATGCGGCGCGTGGGCAGCGGGTCGCGGAGCCAGGGGGCCACCACGGCGTCCCGGCGCGTCGCCTCGGGCAGCTCGCCCTGCCCTGCCGCGGGCGCGCCCATGAGGGCCACGGCGCGCTCGACTCGGCTCGCCCCGGCGCAGGCTGCGTCGAGGGTCTCGGGTTGGGTGGCGGCAGCACAAACGAGCGCGTCACGTCGGCGACGCTCGGGCGGGGTGCCAGCCGGGAGCGCGGCGAGGGCCTCCAGCACCTCGGGGTCCGCAGGGGACGCCAAGGCGGCGAGCGCGGCGTGAAAGTCGGGGGACACCAGCGGCGCGCCGGCCGCTACGCGCCGCGCGAAGCTCAGGACGACGTTGCGGCTCACAGCGGGGTCCCGGAGCCCCTCGACCAGCGCCACGGCCTCGTGGGGTCCCGCGGTCTGCAACGCCGCAACGGCGTGGGCGCGCACCGCGGGCGGGACGCCGTGCCGCCGGACCACTCGGGCCGCGATCACGAGCTCCGCGCCGCCCAAGCTCAGCGCTCGGCCACGGGCCAGGGCGATCGGGGCGAGGTCCACGCCCGGCGCGGTCCGAGCCCATGCGTACAGCGCGGCCGCGCGGACCTCGGCGTCCCGGTCGTCGAGCAGCGCCACCCAGCGGGCGTCGGGGGCCTGGCCCAGGCGGGCAAGGCACAACGCCGCCGCCACCAGCGCCTTGGGCCGCACGGCGTCCTCCGCGAGAGCCGCGCTGATCGTGGCCTCCCCGCCCACTCTCCCCAGCGCCTGCCACGCGGCCAGCACCAACGGACCGTCGAGGAGCCGGAACAAGCGCGCCTCGACCTGCAGGGCCAGCTCCGGGTTTGCCACCGC
This sequence comes from Pseudomonadota bacterium, assembly GCA_005776725.1. Taxonomy (GTDB): domain Bacteria; phylum Myxococcota_A; class UBA9042; genus SXOO01. Next base: position 3,590 of record SXOO01000062.1, read on the forward strand.
CAGCTGCCCGACGGCGAAGACCGCCTGGTGCGCCGCCGGCCCGTCGAGCGCTTCGAGGAGCTTCGGGAGCGCCGAGGGGTCCTCGATGCGCCCGAGGGCCAGCGCCGCCTCAGCGGCCAGCGGGGGCCGGTCGAGCGCTTCGATGAGCAAGGGGACTCCGGCCCGGGCATCCGCCAGCTGGCGCACCGCGTCGACGGCCGCGTCTCCGCCGCCCTCCAGGCGCGCGCGCCACAAGGCTTCGGGGGACGCTTGAACGATAACGGTGGCGAGCAGCGTGAGCATCAGCGGACTATACCGCCAGGCTCGGAATGGCACCTTGGGCCCTTACTCGTGTCGTTGAGGAGCATGCCGATACCCCACCAGCACCGCTTCTACGAGGATGCTTCTCGGGAGAGGTACGCCACGGCACATGCGCTGCTCGCTACCGAGCCCACCATGGCTCTGTACCTGTCTGGGGTGTCAATGGAGTGCATGCTACGACGTGCGATCACTTAGCGCATGACGATCAGTGCAGCAACCCGGCTTCTGAGGTGGCGTCACACCACGGTGAGCCCCACGCCCAGCGAGCGGAGGCGCGCGGGCAGCGCCTCGTAGCCGCGCTCGAGCTGCTCGACCCCACGAAGCGCCACCGGCCCGCGCGCCACCAGCGCCGCCAGGAGCAGCGCCGCCCCGCCGCGGAGATCCGCTGCGTCCACGGCGCCGCCGTGCAGTGGAGCCGGGCCCCGCACCCTCACGACGCCCGGGGCCGCGAGCGTCACGTCGGCACCGAGCCGCCGCAGACCCTCCACGTAAGCGGTGCGCTGCGGGAACCTGATATCGACGAGCTCGCTCACGCCGGGCAGCACCAGCGCCAGCGCCGCGAGGAGCGGGTGAAGGTCGCTGCCGGGTCCTCCGGGCTCGCCAAAGCGAAGGGAGAAGGGGCGCGGCGCGAGGAGAGCGGCGCGAAAGACGGATTGCCCCACGCGCTCCAGTGTGGCCCCGGCGGCCTCGAGCACCGCGAACTGCGCGTCGTCCACGCCGGCGGCCTCCACCTCCAGCGCGCCGCCCGTGATCAGGCTGGCGATGAGCCACGTGAGCGCCTCGTCCGCGGTGGCGGGGACGGTCACGTCGAGGCCACGCGCCAGGGGCCCCACGATCTCCGCGCCGTCGGCGGTCACACGCACCTCCGCTCCCGCTGCGGCCAGCGCCGCGAGCAGCCCAAGGTTCTCCGCGCGCAGGTTCAGCCCCGTGAGGCGTGACGCGCCGGGCGCCAGCGCCGCGCAGACGATCGCCACCTGGCTGGCCGTGGTGGATGGGAACGGCAGCTGGAGCCGGGTGGGCCGGAGCTGCCCGCTGGCCCGAAGCCGCGGCCCCTCCTCTCGCGCGTCCAGCCCGAACGCCCGCATGACCTCGAGGTGCAGTCGGATCGACCGCTCGCCGATCGCGCAGCCCCCGGGGGCAGGCGTCTCGGCGACCCCGTGGCGCCCCGCGAGCGCCGCGAGCAAGACGGGCGTGGAGCGAATGGCGGGCCCGTCAGCGACGCCCCCTGCGCTGGGGGAGTCTCCGAGGACACAGCCCGCGGAGCGTAGCAGCGTCGCCGCGGCGTCTACGTCGGTGAGTCCGGTGGGTAGTCGAAGGAGCCGCGACGCGCCGGGGGCCCCGGCGGCCGCCAGCATGAGGGGTAAGGCGGCGTTCTTTCCGCCGCTGAGCACCACCCTCCCGGGACCAGCGCTACCGAGCGGGGGGGCCGGCCCGAGGAGCCGCCAGACCGCCCCGCGGGGCGTGCCGCTCACCCCAGCTTCTTCTGGAGCGCCAGGCCCTCCGCATGGGCAGGATCCAGCTGGAGGAGGCGCGCGACGTGGCGCTTCGCCTTCGCCTTGTCGCCCGCCTCGACGCAGACCTTCGCCAAGAGGACGAAGAGCTCGAGCCGCGCCGCGCTGTCCTCGAGCTCGTGCTGAACCAACAGCAGGGCCTGAAGGGTCTGGAGCGCCTTGTCGAGTCGGCCGGTCTCGAACGCGGTGCGCCCGAGGCCCAGCTGAACCACCACGTTGCGCGAGTCGGCCGTGCTGGCCACCTGGTAGGCGCTGTAGGCCTTGTCGGCGTCGCGCCGGGCCTCGTGCAACCGGGCTAGCCGAAGGGCCTGTGGCGCCAGCTCCTGGAACCGCCGCTTCGCCTCGAGATAGCTCACGTGCCAGGAGAGCAGCGGCAGCAGCTCCGCCGTGTCTCCGCGACGCTCGAGCTGGTCGATCATCGCCGCCACGAGCCCTGGGTGGTCGCGCTTCACCTCCACGCCGCGCCGGAGCCAGCGCCAGGCGGCGTCGAGGTCCTTGACGCGGTCCGAGAGCACCGTGGCCAGCTCGAAGATGGCGTCTGCCTGCGCCCGCGCGTCCGAGGCCCGCTGCACCTCGCGCTCGAGCACGGGCACCAGCGCCTCCCAGCTCTCGCGGCGATAGAGCACCTCTTTGAGCCGCGCCGTGGCCTCTGCATGGTCCGGTCGCGCCCCGAGGATGTCTTTGTAGATCGCGAGCGCCTTCGTGGTGTTGTCTTTGCCGAAGAGGTGCAGGCGTCCCAGCGTGAGCTGGGTGGCGATGCGCTCCTCGGGATCGTCTGAGCGGCGAACGAGGCCCTCGTAGGCCTCGATGGCCTTGTCGAGCTCGCCGGTGCGCTCGAAGAGCTGCGCCAAGAGGCCCAGCGTCACGCGGTTGTTGGGATCCAGCGCGTGGGCTGACTCCGCGACCTCCCGCGAGCGAGCCAGGTCCGAGAGCGGGTTCTCCCAGAGCTGCGCCGCCCGCACCAGGAGGCCGATGCGGTGGGCCACGTCGCGACTTACGGCTGCGCGTTGCTCGAGGAGCAGCGCGAGCCGGTCGAAGCGGCCCTGGGCCTCGGAGACCCGGATCAGCGCGTCTAGCGCCCCCACCTCACCTGCGTCCAGCACGAGCATCTCCTCGAAGCGCGAGACGGCCAGCTCCAGGTCGCCCAGATCCTCCTCGGCGATCGTGGCGAGTCGCGCCAACACCGGGATCCGTGCCGCTCCGTTCAGGGCCTGGAGCCGCGTCCCGAGGATCCGCGCCAGGTCCTCCGGCATGGCGTGTTCGGTGTACAGGAGCTCGAGCGCGAGGAGCGCCGGCTCACACCACCCGTCGGCTTCGATGGCCTCCTCGTAGGCCTCGATGGCGCCGTCGGGGTCCGCCAGGAGCTCCCCACGGATCCGGCCGAGCTCCACCTTGAGCCGCGCGAGCACATCGGGGTCCTCGACGCGGCGCGCGCGCCGCTCCAGGATCTCGGCGAGGGCCGTGTAAGACTCCGCCGCGCGATAGTGCGCCTCGAGCGCCTGCAGGGCCTCCTCATCGCCGTCGTCCAGCTCCAGCACCCGACGCCAGCCGTCTTCCACCCGGTCGGCGTCGCCAACGCGCCCGCCCGCCCGCGCCATCGTTCGCGCGAGCTCGAGGCGCTCCTCCCGATCGACCACGAGCGCGAAGAGGGCCTCGGCCACCCCCACGAGATCCGCGGGACGATCCTCGGCCGCGTACAACGCCAGAAGCGCCTGCAGCGCCTCGGTGTTCTCCGAGTCGACCACGAGCACCTCGCGGTAACACCGCTCGGCGACATCGCGCTTGCCCAGCGTGCTCCCCGCGAGCTGCGCGGCCCGGAGCAGGAGCTCGCGGCGCGTCTCGAGCGCGGTGGCCTTCCCGGCGGCCTGCACGGTGAGAGCCAGGAGCTCTTCCGCGCGGCTGATGGTCCCCTCCGAGAGGCCCGAGATGGCCGTGAGGCGCTGCAGCAGCTCGATGCGCTCCGGCGCCGCCAGCACGGCCAACTTCAGGTAGCCCCAGGCAGCGTCGGCGTCACCGAGGTGTTGCTCGGCCACAGCGGCGGCGGCCTCGAGCCGCTCGACGCGATCCGGCGCGTCATCGACCCCGGCGAGGAGCCAGCGCACCACGTCGTTCCACTGACCCTTCGACCGGTAGTGCGGCAGCAACATGCGCGCCGCCGAGTCGCGCAGCCAATCGTGCGCCTGACCGAGCAGGTCCAGCGCCATGACGCACTCTTCGTCCTCGGCGTCTTCCGCCACCAGCTCCACGTACAACTGGAAGGCAGCCTCCGGGTTCTGGACCTCCGTGTCCGTGATCTCCGCCAGGCGGCGCCGCAGGTGCCGGGACTCGGAGTGCGGCGCAATCGCGATCTCGCGGCGGAGAACGTCCACCCGCTCCTCGAAGCGACCGGTCGCCTCGAGCAGGCGCCCGAGCTCGGAGAGAGCCGTGGGCTCGAGCTCGTCGTAGGCGAGCACGGCGCGCCACGCGTCGATCGCCCCGCTGGGGTCGTCGAGGTGAGCCTCCGACAGACGGGCGATCCAGGCGTGCAGCGCCATCGCCAGCTCCGGCGAGCTGACCGCCCCGAGCGCGTCCCGCACAGAGTCCACGAGCACGGTCCAGCGGCCCGCGCCGCCCGCTACCTCCTCGAGGTTCTCCCGGAGCGCTTCGTCGCTGGGGTCCAGCGCGAAGGCCTCGCCCAGCGCGCGCAGCGCCCCGTCGGGATCGTCGAGCTCGTTGTTGCGAATCTCGGCGAGCCGCCTGAGGAGCTCGATGCGCTCGGCCCCGTCCATGCCGTCGCGGGCCCGGATCTCGAGCTGAAGCTCCATGGCGCGCTCGAGCGGCTTCCACCGCTCGGCGGTGAGATACACGGGCTCCAGCGCGAATGACGCCATGAGGGCCACGCGGGGATCTTCCAGCAGGCTCTCGAGCACGCCGACCGCCCCTTCGTGGGTCGGGAACTGGCCGAGGATGAGCCGCAAGAGGTCCAGCGCCCGATCCGGCTCGTCCAGCTCGTCGATCAGCAGCCGAGCGATCTGGAGATCGGCTTCTGCCTTCGCCCGGGGATCGGCGAACTGCCCACGCTTCGCCTCGAGGATACGGAGGTGGCCCCGGTGGTCGGAGATCTGCGGATAGAGTCGCTCGAGGCTGGTGAGCGCGAGGATGTTCTGAGGCGAGAACACCAGCGACTCCTCGTAGGTGCGCGCGGCGTCCTCGAGCTGCCCGAGCTCGCGCTCCTGAAGCCGCGCCAGATCGGTGAGCCAGTCCAGACGGTCTTCGTCGTCCTCCTGGGCGAGATCGATCTTCTGCCGTAGCACCGCAGCCAGCTCTGAGTGCGCGCCGCGAGCTCGGGTGGAGGCCTCGAGCCGGTCCAGTGCCCGCCGGTCCCCGGGCGCGAGCTCGCGGATCTCGGTCCAGCGCCGCTCGGCGGCGGCGACGTCGTTGAGGGACGCTGACAGGTCGCCCAGCCGGTGCAGCAGCGCGATCCGGTCGGCCTCGGTCTCCGCCACGTCGAGCCGCGCGGTGAGGACGCGAAGCACGGCGGCGTGGTCGCCTCGGGACTGGTAGTGCTGCTCCAGGGCCGCCAAGGCGGAGACATCGCCCGGCACCAGCTCGAGCCGCTGCTCGCGCCAGCGCGCAGCGGCGTCGGCGTCCGAGAGCGCGCCTTCCGCGAGCGCCGCGAGTCGCGCCAGGACGCGCACGCGCGCCTCGGATGGCATGGACTCGACGTGCTCTGAGTACACGCCATAGAGGGCGGCTTCGAGCCCGTGCCGTCCGGCCACACCCTCGAGCGTCTGCTCGATCGCGGTGTTGCCCGGCTCCAGCGCGTAGGCCGCCGCGAACGCGGTCAACGCACGCTGGGGCTCACCAGCGCGCTCCTCGTACAGCTGTCCGAGCTCCTGTTGAAGGAGCATGCGGTGCTCGTGGTCTTCGCAGACCCCGAGCTGCGCGAGATAGACGGCCTCCCAGCGGTGCCAGGAGACCTTGGAGTCGCCCGCGTACGCACGCTCCAGCAGATCCGCCGCAAGCCCGCGTAGCGCTGGCGCGTGATCCTCCTTCAGCACCTCCTCGGTGCTGGCGATCGCCTTGCCCCGCAGCGAATGCCCAGTGGTGAGGCCCGCGAGTACCTCGCGCAGGAAGTCGAGGGCGCCTGCGGGATCTCCGCCCTCGAGGCGCAGCAGCGCCAGGCGATACCGGACCTCGCGCGCTTCGTCGTCGTGGCTCACGGCCAGCAGGCGGTGGAGCACGGACTCCACGTCCTCCGACACGCCGCGTTGCCTCGCCAGCGCCTCGAGGCGTGCGAGCGCCTGACGGTGCCCGGGCTCTACCGTGACGAGGCTCTCGAGGGCGCGAGCCGCTCCCTCGGCGTCGTCGAGGCGCTCGCGCAGGGCAGCGACCGCGAGCCACGCGCGCTCACGCTCGCGGCCCGACGCGCGCACAGCGAGGCGCTCCTCCAGATCGGCCAGCTCGCGCCAGCGCTCGAGCTGCTCGTAGAGCCGCCGCAGCGCCTGGGCGGCGCCGTCGTGCGACTCGTCGAACGCGCTCACCGACTCGTAGAACACCACCGCGTCCGACGGACGCTTGAGCCGCTCCTCTGCGAGCCGCGCGGCGCGCAACGCCAGGTCCACGTTGCTGGGATCGTCCTTCACGATCTGCCCGTAGACCCCAATGAGATCCACGAGCAGGCCGAGGCGCCCCGCCGAGTCCTCCGCCTGCTCCCAGCGTCGAGGCTCCGTGGGCGCCTTTCGGAGCATGGCCTTCTCGGTCTCGTAGGCCGCGGCGCGGTCCTGCAGCTCGGTGAGCTGGAGGGTGCGGATCGCGTCGAGCCCCTTCAGCAGCTCGCCCGGCATGGCCTCCACGCGCTGCCGGTGAAGGCCGATCAAGGTCTCGAAGTCGCGGGCGTCGCGATAGAGCTTCCCGAGCCGCTCGAAGACCACCTCGTCCGTCGGGTCCTCGGCGCTGAGCTGCTCGAGGACCGAGCGGCCCACGGGATCGGTGGGCGCCTCGCCGAGGAGCGCCACGGTGGCAGCGAAGGCCTGCTCCGGGTCGCCCAGCTGCTCCCGGCACAAGACCGCGAGTCGCTGGCGCAGGCCCAGCCGGTGCTCGGCGTCTCGCGTGACCGCGATCTCCCGCCGGAGCAACGCGGCGACGGCCGGGAAGTCGTTGTCGGCGAACCGAAGGGACTCGAGGGCTCGATAGGCGCGGGCCTCCGCGGGGTCGTTACGGAGGATCTCCTCGTAGGTGTCCGCTGCGCCGGCCGCGTCGTGCTCCCGTTCGAAGAGCAACGTGGCGATCCGATACAGCAGCGCGATCCGGTCCGAAGCCGCGGCGGTGCGCTCGACCTCGTGACGGAGCGTGTCGATGACCTCGCGTGTCCGGCCAGTGGCCTCGTACAGCGACCGCATGGCCTCGAGGGTCTCGCGGTGATCCGGGAAGCTCGACAGCGTCTCGCGCAGGATCCCCTCGGCCACGTCCAGATCGTTGCGGTCCTCGCGCGCTACGCGCCCCATCTCCAGCAGGATCTTGAGGCGAGCCTCATCGCCCCGCGCTCGCGCGAGCGCCTCTCGATCGAGGATCTCGAGGTCGTCGAAGGCGCCGGTGAGCCCGGCCAGCCGGACGAGCTCCGTGCGCAAGGTCCCCGTGGCGCGCCACTCGATGCCCGCAGCCTCGCCCAGCACCGCGAAAGCACGCCCGGGATCGCCGAGCCCCTCTTCGAGTAGCCGCGCGAGCCTGAGGCGCCCGCCAACCGCGTCGTCATCCGGCCAACGCGCGAGCCGGAGCTCTAGGATCTTCACCTGGCCCAGCACGTCGCCAGCCCCAACGTAGGCCCGGTCGAGCAGCTCAGCGGCGCGCGGACCGCTCTCGATGGAGTCGAGCGCCGCCTCCAGAGCGCGCCGGGCGGCCGCGAAGCTCGGGTCGCGCGAGAGGATTGCCTCGTAGCGGTCGAGCGCGTCGCTCGGTCGCGCGAGTTGGTTCTCGTAGAGCTGCGCCAGCATGTAGTCGGTGATCGTGGCCGTTCGGTCTTCCTCTGCGCGCGTCCGCGCGTCGAGGAGCAGGGCCTCGAGATCGTCCCACCGCTCCAGGATCCCGTAGAGCCGGCGAAGGTTCTGGAACGCCGTCGGCTCCTCCGGGACGCTGAGGCGCACCCGCTCGTAGAACAGCGTGGCGCCAGCCTCGTCGCCGAGCTCCACCTCGGACACCTCGGCCGCGCGGAAGAGCACCGCCACCCGCTCCACCGCGTCCACTCCGCGCACGCCGAGCACATCCGCCTTGCGGGCGAGCGCCTTGACCAGCGGCTCGTACGTGGCCTCGGTCTCGTAGACCCCGATGAGCCGATCGAGGGCCTCAGACACGGCCTCCTCGGTGACGGGATCCCCGCTGCGAACCACGCGCTCGTACGCGTCGGCGGCCGGGCCACCGTCGCCGAGCTCCTCGTAGAGCTGCCCCGCGAGCAACAAGAGGCGCCGGCGGCTCACCTCGCCGTCAGCGCGCTCCGCACGCCGCTCCACGATCGCCACCCGGTCGCGCAGGCGACCGGTGTCTGCGTAGAGCGCATCCAGCTGCTCGAGGGCACCGACGTGGTCGGGCTCGACCAGCAACACCCGCTCGAGGGCGTCCAGGGCACGATCGGAGTCGCGCAGCTCACGCCGCGCCACGTCGGCGAGCATGAGCAGCTGGCGCACAGAGGCGTTCGAGGTGGCGTAAGGCGACACCTCGGCCAGCACGTCAGCGAGGTCGGCATGGCGGCCAAGCGCGTTCGCCGCGCGCTGGAGGCCACTCTCGGCCTCTCGTTCGTCGGGGTAGTGCCGCAGCGCGTCAGCATACGACTCGAACGCGCCGACCCAGTCGCCACCCTGGTGCTCGAAGCGGTCGCCGGCCTGCCGGAAGTACCCGGCGCGATCTCGGTCGCTGTCAGCGAGATCAGCCCGCACGGTGAGCATGCGCACCTCGCCCCGCCAATCTCCGGCGGCGCGGTACCACGGCTGGAGCACGTCGGCGACGCGGCGCGCCAGCTCCGGCTGCTCCTCGACGGCCACGAGTCGGTCGAGCGCCTCTGCCGCTGCCTGAGCGGCGGCGCCTCGTTCGTCGCCGATCGCTGCGATCCACGCGTCGACCGCCAGCTCGTTCTGGCCGAGGTAATCTGCGAGCACTCGGCCGATCCGAACATACACGGACACCCGGTCGTCGCTTGTCGGGAGGCGCCGCCGGAGCAGCGCCACCAGATCGTCCCAGCGCTCGAAGCGCTGGAAGAGCCCCTCCAGCCGGTCCATCGCCTCGGCGTCGCGCTCGTCGAGCAGGAGCAGCGACTGATAGACCTCGATGGCGTCCTCGGCGCGCTCGAGCTCGTCCTCGAGCAGGTTCGCTGTGGCCGTATAGACGGCGCGTTTGTCCTCCACCTCCCAAACGAGGTCCGCCTTCCGGCGGTACACCGCGAGGAGGCTCTCCCAGTCCTGCCGTTGCGCGTGCAGGCGCTCGAGCGCGCCCAGGGTCTCGAGATCCTCGGGGTCTAGCGCGAGCACCCGCTCATAGCAGTGGGTGGCGCGCTCGAGGTCGCCGAGCTGCGCCTCGGTGAGCTCCGCCAGCCGGCGCGTGAGCACAGCCTCCGCGCCCGCGTCGTCGTCCAGGCGTGCCACCCGATCGACCGCTGCGAGCCGGTCACGGCCCGAAGGTCCGTCGTCCAGACCCAGTACGGCGCTGTACAAGGCGGCGACCTCGGCCCACCGGCCGAGCTGACCGGCCAGGGCTTCGAGCTGCGCGCGCGGCTTCGGCTCGCCGGGCGAGAGCGCGACCTGCTGAAGCCGGTGCATGAAGGCCACGGCGGGATCGACCGCGAGACCAGCCAGCTCGTCGTGCAGGCTCTCGAGCGTACCCACGTCGGCCTCGCGGCCGAGGCGATCGTTGAGGACGAGCGCGAGCCGCGCCGCATCCCCCTGCCGGCGCAGGACCGGCTCGATGAGCGACGTGACGCCCTCTCGGGCACGGTCGGCCTCGAAGAGCTCCCAGAGCTGCAAGACAGCGGCGTCGTTGTCCGGGTGGTCGCTGAGCGAGCGCTCGAGGCGATCCAACGCCGCGTCGAGATCACCGCTGCGGTCAGCCAGGATCCGCGCGGCCCGGGCGTCCAAGGCGGCGCGCTTCGCGCGGTCGCCCGTGAGCGCACGCTCGGCGTCCACGAGCCCCACGAGGTCGGCCCACCGCGACTCGGCCTCGTAGACGCGCTGTAGGCCATCGACCGCCTCGTCGTCACCGGGGATCCTAGCGAGGATGCGCTGATACGCCTCTGCCGCCAGCTCGGGCTGCTCGAGGATCTCCTCGTGGAGCCGACCGAGGCGAATGAGCGCCAGGCGAAGGCGATCCACGTCGCCCTCGGTCTCGAGCACGTCGATCCGCCGGCGGAGCACCCGCTCGTACGCCGGCCAATCCTGCTCGGAGTACGTGAGCTCCTCGAGCTCACCGATCGTGGCCACCGCGTTCTCGTCGAGGTCTAGGATGGCCTCCAGCGCGCGAGCGGCGTCGCGTGGGCGGCGGAGCCGGTGGAGCCAGATCTCCGCGGAGCGGCGCAGCAGCTCGATCCGCGCCCCGCTGGCGGCCGTGCCGGATCCGGCGCCTACCCGACCCTCGACCTCGCCGTACCAGGCTGCGAGCGTCTCGAAGTCGTCGCATGCCTCGGCCCAGCGCTCGAGCCCCGAGGTCAGGGGTCCGATGCCGATACGAGCGGCCGACCGGTCCAGCTCCACCTCGGCGGCCTGCCTCGCCCACTTGAACGCCTCGTCCTCGCGACGCCGCGCTCCCAAGGCGCGCGCGCCGCGCATCAGCGCCGACTCGGCCTCCTCCGTGGCGCCGGCCAGGTCCGCCACGCGCCGAAGGACCGGTAGGAGGCGATCGACCTCCCCGGCGGCCTCGGAGCGCTCAGCGAGCCGCGTCGCGATGTCCAGGCGGGCGGGGTACAAGACGAAGAGGCGGCTCAGCCGCTCCGTGGCGCCTGCCGCATCGGCCAGCGGGCCGTCCACGACCGAGACACACTCGAGCTGCACCTCCAGTCGCAGCTGTGCATCGGTCTCTCGGCCGGCCTGCTCGTCGAGGAACGCCACGTAGCCCCGGTAGTCGCCTTGGGCCGCGTAAAATGCCTTGAGCTCTTCCCACGCCTTCTCGGCCACCAGGATCCGCTGCAGGCCGATCCGGGCCGGCGCGTGCCCCGGGACCGCTTCGAGCACCTCGCGCCACGCATCCTTGGCCTCGGCGCCGCGCTGGAGACGCTCCCAGAGCACCTCGGCCTGCTTCTCGAGGAGCTCAGCGCGACGCCGCTTGGTCTTGGAGTGTTCGAGTCGCGTGCCGAGGTGGGCGCACAGCTTCTCCCAGTAGCCCTCTGACTCGAACAGCGTGAGCAGGGCCTGCGCCGCGCGCTCGTTCTTCGGGTTGAGCTCGAGGAGCGCCTCCCAGTGCCGGATGGCCTCGTCGTTCCAGTGCAGCTTGTCCGTGGCCAGGGCGGCCAACTCGGCCAGGATCGGCTCGCGACGCGCCGGCTCGGTGAGGCCGAGCTCGGACGTGTAGGCGGCGTAGAGGCGCTCGAGGTTGTGCTTGGCCTTGTAGATGTCTCGGAGCTTCTGCACCACCTCGAGGTTCTGCGGGTCGATCTCGAGGATCCGCTCGAGGAAGGGCACCGCCTGGCTGTCGGAGCTCATCTTCGACAGATAGAGGTTGGCGACCTGGTGGAAGAGGTCGAGGAGCGTGTCCTCGTCGGTGGTGGCGGCGATCTTCTTCTGGAGGACCTGGACCAGCTCGGACCAGCGGGCCGCGTCCTCGTACCGCTGGGCCAGAGTGTCGAGCGCCTTGGTGTTGGTGGGGGAGAGCTGGACGATGCGTCCGTAGGTCTGGACGACCAGCTCGTCCACCGGGAGCTTCTGAGGATCCTGATAGATATCGATGATCTGGAAGAGGTACTGGACCTTTTGCTCGGTCTCCTCGACCCCGTCGCCGAGGCGCCGGATCTGTCCGTTCAGGATCTCGACGAGCGCGTGCCACTTGCCCATCGCCCGGTAGAGCTCGGTGAGGCGTGCGGTGGCCACCTCGTTCGTGGCGTCCTCGGTGAGGACCCGCTTGAAAGCCTCCACGGCCATGTCGGGGCTCTCGAGGTGCGACTCGGCGAGGCGCGCCATCTCCAGTGCCACGGCCACCCGGTCCTCGCGGGGCACGATCGCCAGCTTCTGCGCGAGCACGGCGTGGAGTCGGCGGAAGTCGGCCTTCTCGGCGAAGTAGGCCTCGAAGAAGCCGATCGCCGTCATGTCGCGCGGGTCGGTGGCGCGCACGCGTCGGAACAGCTTCTCGGCCTCGTCGAGGTCGCCAGCGAGGCGCCAGGTGATCTCGCCCTCGCGGATGAGCCATCGCTTCTCGTCGTTGCGGCTCTTGGTGGACCGCCGCGCCGCCTGCAACAGCGCGCGAGCCCCCGCGGTGTCGCCGGCCGCGCTCATGGACCCCTCGAGCGCGTCGATCGCTTCGGGATCCGCTGGATCGGCCACGAGCGCCTCGCGCAGAAGCTCTGCTGCGAAGGCCTCCTCAGTGTGAATCAGCGCCAGCCCGCAGAGGCGGGCCGCAGCCACACGGGAGCTCCGCGCTGCCGCGAGGTGGGACTGCGCCACTGCGCGGTCTGGCGCCACCTGCAGAAGCTCCGCCGCGAGCTCCGGCGCCCCCGGATCTTCGTGGAATGCCTCGCGAAGGTGCGCGACGTCTTGGCTCTCGCCATAGAGCGCGAGGAGCGCCCGGGCGCGCTCGGCCCCGGGGGTGGCCGCGTCGGCCGCCGCGCGGAGGTCCATCGCCGAGAGCTCGGCTTGACGCTCGAGCTCTGTGACCGCGTCGAGGCCCGCCCGCACCACCGGATCCTCGCTGCCCGCCGCCAGCGCGCGCTCGAACGCGGCCCGCGCCTTCGCAGGCTCGTTGGCCTGGAGCGCCAGGGCGCCCCGGCGACCCTCGAGGGCAGCGCGACGCTCGGGCGACGCCGCCAGCGGCGCTGCCAGTTCGAGGTACCCGCGCTCTCGGGCCGCGTCCGGCTCGGCGCGCTCGGCCAACGCGGAGAGCGTGTCATCCGAGGGGCACGCCCGGAAGGCCTCGGCCAGCACCCTCGCTGCCTCTTCCGCGTCGCCCACGTGGAACAGGAGGCGGGCGCGACGCTCGAGCAGGCTCCCCCGCACGGCGTCCGCCGCGAGGCGCTCCAGCACGGAGTCGAGCACGGAGAGCAGCCGAGCCCGAACGCTCTGCACCTCGTCGTGATCGAACACCGCCTCAGGAACGCTCGCGGCCTGCTCGAGCAGCTGGTGGAGCGCCGAGGGTTCCGGCAGCCCGGCCTCGACGGCCGACTCCAGGAGTTCGAGCGGTTCCAACGTGGAGGAGCGAGCGGTGGATGCGGTCATCGAGCCTCGGGAGCGGCGCTATTTCACGTCTGGGGGGCGGGTCGCGCGAGCTTACGCTCAATGACGGAGACCGGCCAGACTACCACCTCGTCGCTTCGCAGCGATGCCGCCAAGCGCCCCTCGCGGCGGCCGTGTCGCCCACTCACACGATCAGTGCACCCACTTGTCGGGCGGGCGGACCACCCGGAGATGCGACGGCTTGTTCTTCGGCTCGCCCGCGAACGCTCGGCGCAGCTTGCCAGGACGCCACATCCCCGAGGTCATCAGGTAGGCCGTGAGCATCCCGCCGAGGTGCGCCAGGGCTTGTGAGGCCCCGGGCGCGAGGTCTCCATAACGCGCACTGGGGATGAGGTCTATTGCGCTCAGCAAGACCAGTCCGATGACGAGGTAGCTCGCCTTGAGCGGGAGCACCATGCTGGCCATGATCGTGGTGTTCGGCTGGTAGACCGCGAACGCAACGATGAGGCCCTGCGAGGCGCCGGAGAAGCCAGCCACGGCCACCTCCGGCCAGCTGTCCACGAGCGCGTCGCCCGCCACCACCGCGACCCCGCCGCCGGCCACGCATGAGAGCAGGAAGACGAGGAAGCGCCTGGCTCCCCAGCTTCGCTCGAACTGCGGGCCGAACCAGACCAGCGCGAACGCGTTGAAGAGGAGGTGAAAGCCGGCGCCATGCCCGAGGTGCTGGATCAACGTGGCGATGACGAACGCCGCCACGAACAGCAGCCCCCGCTCGTTCTGGCCCCACGGAGAGCGCCAGGCCACGACGAGCCCGCCGAGGAACAGCGCCGCCAGGACGGCGTCCAAGAGCGGGTTGGTGCCCACGAGGTGGAGCGCGCCGTAGCTCAAGACCCGCCAGACCTCCCCGGCCAGGACCCGAGTGGTGACGAGTGTGCCGTACACCTCGAGCTCCGGGCGGCGCAGCACTGCCATGACGAGCTGCACGAGGTACACCGCGACGAGCGCGAAGAGCACGCGACGGACCGTGTGCGGGAGGGCGGTCAGGCCGAGGAAGCGTAGTAGGGCATTCACGGGGGCGCATGATAGGGGGTGTCCGCCGGGGGTCAAAAGGGCGTACGCTGCCCGGGTGTCGCGACTCGGCGCCCCCCTGCTCCTGTGCCTCTCTGTCGGGCTCGCCCCCCCCTGCCGCGCCGATCGCCTGGCCGAGCTGGGCGTGTTCGAGCGCGAGTCCGTGGAGGCCGCGCTCACGGAGCTGGGCCTCGAGGTCGACAATGCCCCCGACGGCAAGCGGCTCGGCCTCGTGCGCGTGAAGAACTTCGAGGTCTTCGGGGAGAAGGACTCCTCGTTCCTGCGGTGGTTCAACCTCTTCCATCGCACCACCACGGAGGAGACCATCGCCCGCGAGGTGCTCCTGCGTCCGGGAGACCGCTGGGACCAGGAGCGGGTCGACGAGACGGTCAGAAACCTCCAGAGCCCGGTGTATTCCAACGTCATCGTGGCCGTCCCCACCCGGTCGGCGGAGCGCGACACGGTCGACCTCCTGATCGTCACGCGGGACGTATGGAGCCTCCGCTTCAACTCGAACATCCAGTTCCAGGGGGACTCCATCACCCTCTTGTCCTTCTCCCTCGCCGAGAACAACTTCCTCGGCTGGCGGAAGCAGATGAACGTCTTCTTCAACATGGATCAGGGCGCGTTCGAGGTGGGCCCGGCGTACGTGGACCCGAACATCCTCGGCACCCACCTCACCCTCGACAGCCGCGCGAGCGTCATCTTCGGGCGCGACACCCTGGAAGCCGAGGGGACGCGGAGCGCCACCACGCTCGAGTACCCGCTCTGGTCGCTGGACCAGACGCTCGGCGGGAGCGTCAACGTCACGCACTACGACTCGCTGGTCCGCAGCTACCAGGGCTCGGGGGTACGCACCTACGACGCCCCCGGCACGCTCGGCGACGACGCCATCCCGTGGGCCTACCGCTACACCTACGTCGAGGGCTCGGCGAAGGCCAAGGCCGCGTTCGGGCGCGGACTGAAGCACCTCGTGAGCGCCGGCTACGAGGCGTACTGGCTGGAAGCCTCGCTGCCGGACGACTTCGCGTACACCGGCGTGGCGCGGAGGCAGTTCGAGTACGTCGCGCTCCCGCGGGGCGAGCTGTCCTCGGCGCTCACCGCCAGCTACGAGCTCTACACGCCGAAGTACGCCACCTACCGCGACTTCGCCACCTACGATCTCCGCGAGGACTACCTCGTGGGCCCCTACTTCGGGTACTTCGTCACCCAGGGCCTCCGCGCTCTGGGCAGCGACGACACCTACACACGCGTCGCGACCACGCTCCAGGTCGCGGACTCGGTGGGTGGCGCCTACCTCAAGGCCTCGGCCAGCTGGTCCGCGCGGCTCGAGGTGGGCTCCTTGCGGGACCATCGAAGCACGCTCTCGTTCTACGGGGCCACGCCTTCGCTCTTCTCCGCCCTCCGCGTCGTCGTACGCTCGGACCTCAGCGCGTGGCTCTCAGGAGAGAACGTCGGGACCTACGCCCTGGGCGGCGACTCCGGCCTTCGCGGCCACTCCGTGGGGGCGCTGAACGGCTCGCGCCGGTTCCGGACCAACGTGGAGCTCCGCTCGATCCCTTGGCGGGTCTGGGCGCTGCGTGTGGGCGGCGTGGTGTTCTGGGACTTCGGCGACGCCGTGAACGACCTCAGCGACCTCGCGCCGGTGCACGACGTCGGGCTGGGCCTCCGCATCCTCATCCCTCAATTCAACACGTACGTCTTCCGGCTGGACTGGGCCTTCGCCACCGAAGGGGTCGAAGCCGGCTGGCCAGGACGCCTGAGCTTCGGCTTCCTTCAGGCGTTCTGACGCACACCGGCAGTTCGTTGTATGCTGCTGCGCGTGAAGCGCGTCATCGTGGCCCTATTCGTCTTCGGCTGCAGCGAGTTCCGAGACCGCGTCCCGTCCGATACGGGCGAGACCGGTACCGACTCCGCCGACATCAAGAACCCCTGCGCCGGCGTCGACTGCGACGACGGCGACCCGTGCACCTCCGATCGGTGCGTCGCGGCTACCGGCGAATGTGAGCACCCGCCCGTCCCGGACGGCGCTTCCTGCGACGATGGCGCGTTCTGCACCGCCAACGACTCCTGCTCGGCCGGGGTCTGCGGAGGCACTGCCACGAGCTGTCCCACCGACGGGACCCCGTGCACCACCGGCGTGTGCGACGAGGACGGAAACACCTGCAAGGTCGTGCCGCTGGCCGACGCAGCCCCCTGCGACGACGGCGACACCTGCACAACGGGGGAGACGTGCGCCGCGGGCGCATGCGGCGGGGGGAGCCCGGTCGCCTGCGAGGGTGCCATCGGGACGTGCACTCCGTCGGTCTGCGTGAGTGGACAGGGCTGCGTCGCCACGCCCGCGCCCGACTCCACGAGCTGCGACGACGGAGACGCGTGCACCGAGGGTGACGTGTGCACCGGCGGGACCTGTACCGGGGTGCCCAAGGACTGCTCGGGCCTCGACGAGAAATGCAGGATCGCCGTGTGCTTCGAAGGGCAATGCTCGCTAACCAACGCCCCGGCCGGCCCCTGCGACGATGGAGATGCCTGCACGGTGGGCGACGCTTGCGCGGCGGGCGCCTGCCAGGGGGCGCCTTTGGACTGTTCGCTGGTGGACGGGCCCTGCGCCGTCGGCTTCTGCGATCCCGGGGGCGCTGGCTGCATCCAGAACCCGGTGAACGAGGCTCAGCCGTGCGAGGACGGCGATCTCTGCAGCATCACGTCGGCGTGCGTCTCCGGGTTCTGCGCACTGGTCACCGCGGTCGACTGCTCTTCTCTGGATGGCCCTTGCGCCATCGGCGCGTGCGTCGTGGCCACGGGCGAGTGCACCACGAAGCCGGTGCTCGACGGCGTCGCCTGCTCCGACGGCGACGCGTGCACGCTCGGCGATCAGTGCCTCTCCGGTCTGTGCCTCGGAGACGCCAAGGACTGCGGGAAGTCGGTGATCGCCTGCTGGTCGGTCACCTGCGACCCCACCGACGGAAAGTGCAACACGGGCCCAGACGCGCTCCTCGACGGGACGCCCTGTGCCGACGACCTCTTCTGCACCGTCGACGGCGCGTGCGCGGCCGGCACGTGCGCGAGCGCGCCGCGTGACTGCTCCGGCGCCGCCGGCACATGCCAGGTCGCCGTTTGCGACGAGGGCAACGACGCCTGCGCCCCGGTGCCCGCCGACGATGGCTCGCCGTGTTCGGATGGGCAGGGCTGCACCACCAGCGACGTCTGCGTCGCGGGCTCTTGCGTCGGACTCGGCACGCTCAGTTGCTCGCAGCTGGACGGCCCCTGCCACATCGGCGAGTGCAGCGAGGCGGTCGGTGGGTGTACGGCCACGCCGCGCCCCGAGAACGCGGATTGCTCGGACGGGTCCACCTGCACCACCGGAGATGCCTGCAAGAACGGTGAGTGTATCGGCGGCGCGGTCGACTGCTCCCACCTCACGAGCGGCTGCGCCGTCGGCGTCTGCACCCAAGACGCGGGCTGTGTCGCAAACCCGGTGCCGGACGGCGCGTCGTGCTCGGATGGCGTCGAGTGCACTCAAGGCGACGACTGCATCGCCGGCGCGTGTACGCCCGGCGTCCCCGTCGGGTGCCCGTGCCCGAATCCCGGTCGCGCGATCGAGCTCACGGACGGCTGCGTCACTACGGCCGGCGGTCCACTGCTCGACTCCCAGAGAGGCTTCACCGTGGCCTTCTGGATGCGGACCACCACGGTCGCCTCGGCCCGTCTGCTCGACCAGCGGGTCAGCGCGTCCGCCGGAGACTCCGACTGGTCGATCACCTACGAGGCGCCCGGCGGGGTCGGGCAGCTGCGATTCCAGTACGGCAACACTGTGGGAGCCGACAGCCAGCTGGGCATGAGCGGCGTCGCCCTGAACGACGGGCTCTGGCACTACGTGGCGCTGGTGCGGGACGGCGACGACCTCCGCTGGTGGGTAGACGGGATCGGGCAGCCGGTGGCGACCGCCACGAACCTCCTGGCACTCACCAACCCTGCGCCGCTTGCGATCGGCTGTGGGCGCTTCGGCGGGGAGCTGTTCAACGGCGCCATCGACGAGGTGGCGATCTGGAACTACCCTCGGTATCGCACCTCGCACGCGCCGCCGGACCGCCACCCGGTCACGGCCGGCCTCGTCTCCCTCTTCCGCTTCGACGAGTCGCCTCCCGCGCCGGCGGACGCCATTACGGGCCTCGCGGCCAACCTCTCTGGCGGCGCCGCCAGCACGGAGTCCGTCTCACCTTCGATGTTCGGCTGTTGCGGCAACGGCTTCGTCGAGACCGGAGAGGCGTGCGAGCCCGGCTCGAACCCGGGGTGCAGCGGCGCCTGCGAGCTGCCCGCGATCCCGGCGCAGTCAGCCGACTTCGACGGCTCGGGCTGCATCGTCGTGGACTCCCAGACCCTCATCCCGAGCGTCTCCCTGCTCACCGTGGAGTTCTGGGTGCAGACGACGCAGAAGCCCGCGATTCTCCTCGCCAAGACCTCCAGCGACGGCAACTCAGGGTGGCGCATCGAGCTCGACGACGCCGGTAAGCCCGTGTTCCGCGGCTTTGACATCAACGGGGGACCCGTGGTCCACCTCGGGTCCGCCACGGTCTCGAACGGCCTCTGGCACCACGTCGCGCTCATGAACTTCGCCGGGAACAAGCTCCGCTGGTTCGTCGACGGCGTCGCGGCGCCCACCAGCACGCTCGACAAGCTGGTCCCGCTCGGCAACACGCACCCGACGCGCCTCGGCTGCGGGCCCACGGGCGCCACGCTACTCGGCCGGCTCGACGGGGTGCACGTGAGCCGGGCGCTGCGGTACTCCACCAACTTCACGCCCTCGAAGTCGCCCGCTCCGGACGCCAACACCGACCTCTTGTTCACCTTCGACCTCCCGGCGGTGAACGGCACTGTGGTGGACCTCTCGCCCGGTCTGCACGACGGGGCGGGCAACAGCGGGGTCACGATCTTGCCGGTCGCGCCGTGACCTTCGCGGAGGTCGCGGAGCAAGCGGGCGTGTGGGTCGAGACCGTCGAACACTTCGCCCGGCGCGGACTCCTCCCACGCGAAGGCGAGCTCGAGCCGGCGCACGTGGCCCTCGTACGCCTCGTCGTTCGTTTCCAGGCCGAGCACCAGCTCTCACTCGACACGCTCAAGGCCGTCGTGGCCGACGAGTGCGGCCACGATCTCGCTCGAGCGGAGCGGGCGCTGGAGGCGCGCGTCGAGCCTGATCCGAACCAGGCTGGGCCCGGCCCGGTCACCCGCGCGCGCCTCGCCACGGACTCCGGGGTCTCCGCCGAGACCCTGGACACGCTCGTACGCGCTGGCGTGCTCCCGGACGCCGGGCCGTACGGCGGCCACCATGTCTGGATGACCGAGTCCGCCGCCGCGCTGGACTCCCTAGGGATCCACCGAGACGGCGCGGCCAAAGCCGTGGCGCTGGCGCTCGAGGTGGCCGCGCTGGAGACCGACGCGCTCCTGGTCGACGTGGGACGGGGAGCGGCCCCACGGGACGCGCTCCGCGACAGCCGCGAGCGACGGGCCGCGGTGGGGAGGCTCCTCACAGCGGCGCGCAGCACCACCACCGCCGAGCAGCTCGCGCGCGTGGCCCGCGCCACGGCGGGGTCGAAGGAGCTCGCCCTGGTCGCCACCCACGTGCCGAGCCCCTTGTTCGTGGCGCGTCACCGCATCGACGTAGCCGAAGCCGAGGCCAAGGCGCGCTACGAGGCCGGCGACACCACCGCGGGGCGCGAGCTGGCGCGCCTCCTCGTAGGTCTCGGCCGGTTTACGGAGGCGCTGCAGCTCCTCGAGGGCCTCGCTCGCCCCCCCGTACCCGACACCGGCCTCCGGGCGCTCCCCATGCTGGCGCCCGAGCCGGTGGACGCTGTTCTCTACCGCGGTCTGTGCCTCTCGCTCGTAGGCGAGGACGGTGACGCCATCGCCGCGGTAGAGGGGGCGGAGGCCCGCGAGCCAGCCAACCCGAAGGCGTCGGCGTTCGTCGCGGCGGCCCACTTCGTGGCGGCGGGACGCTCCGGCGACCTGCTCGACGCCACCGTCCACGTCGAGGCCGCGCTCACCGCCCTGGCGCGCAGCCGGGCGCTCCCCGCGCGCTCGGCCGTGGAGCACGCTGAGGCGCGCCTGACCACGGGGCGGATCGCGCTGGTGCTCCCGGCGGCCTTCGGCCTGGCGGCGGGCGGGCGCGCGGATCTCGAGGCCGTCCTCGAGGCCACTCGTGGGACTGGGGGCGATGAGGCCGGCTACGGCGTCACCGGGGCGCGCGACCTCGTGAGGATCACCGCGCTGTTCTTCCTGGGGAGTCACCTCGCAGATCACGGCGACCCGGGCGCGCCCGAGCTGCTGCGGGAGGTGATCGCGCTCGATCCAATGGCCAACTTCGCACGGATGGCTTGGCGGCGGCTCTCGCAACGAAACGAGACTCGACCCGCGGAGGGGGGCGCGTGGGGCTGACGCGGCCGACGTGGGTCTTCGGCGACGACTTCGAGTTCCCGCCGCCGGCGCGAGCCAGCCGAGACGGGGTCGTGGCGCTCGGCGGGGAGGTCACCCCGCGGACGCTCCGCCGCGCGTATCAGGCCGGGATCTTCCCGTGGCCGGTGCGGGAGGACCTCCCGATGTTCTGGTTCTCCCCGAACCCGCGCTTTCTCCTCGAGCTCGATCGCCTTCACATCTCCCGATCCCTTGCGAAGATCCTGCGCCGCGACCCGCCGGAGATCCGCTTCGACACGGCCTTCCCGGAAGTGCTGCTGCGGTGCGCGCGGGCCCGCCGGGACGGGGGCGGCACCTGGATCGACTCGCGGATCGTGCGCGGCTTCGTCCACCTCCACACCGAAGCGGCCCAAGACAACGTGCGCGTCCACAGCGTGGAGGCCTGGCGCGGGGACACGCTGGTCGGGGGGCTCTATGGGGTCCAGGCCGGCGCGGCGTTCGCAGGCGAGTCGATGTTCTTCATCGAGCCCGACGCGGGCAAGGTCGCGCTGGTCGCGCTGGTCGAGCGCCTTCGCGCGCGGGGCTTCCACTTCCTCGACTGCCAGGTCGAGACGGAGAACCTGAGCCGGTTCGGGGCGAGGAACGTGCCTCGGGAAGAGTTCCTCGCGCGGCTCGCGGATGCCCGCCTCGAGTCCGTGACGCTCACGGGCTGAGCTGCTCCGCTCGGGACGGAGCGACCGAGCGGATCACTCACGCTCGACGACGAGACCGCGGACCTTCGCCGCCCAGCGCGACAGGTGAAGCGACGCCTCGCCCCCGTCCAGAGCCGCCCATCGCCCCTCGCGCACCACGCCGAACCGCATCGCGTCTTCCACGCCGCGGGCCCCGGGCACGCGCGGGCGGGGCGAAGAGGGGAGCTCGTGGTCATCGCGATAGCTGTAGTACCGCTTGGGCGCCGCGTCGTCCTCCACGCGACAGAGCGTCACGGGAACCGGCGTGAGCGTGGGGGAGCCATCAACGCCGTCTACGCGAGCCCCGCCGACGTCGAGCCAGAACCCAGAGGGGTGGGGCAACGTGGCCACCACGGGGACCCGGGGCGCCTGGAACACGGCCACGGAGCGCGCCAGGCCGCAGTGGACCAGCATCCATTGGCCCGCGACCACCACGCGGTCCAGCGCCGCCTCACGGAGCCGCACGCCAAAGCCATCCGGCAGCACCACGGCCCACCCGCGCCCACCGGCGGGGAGGGGCTGGGCCGAGCGATAGACCCGCGCCCGGTGCCCGAGCAGCCACTGGCGGCGGACCGCGTACGTCACGAGCCCCCCGGCGATCCCGAGCGCGAGCCAGCTGGACGGGCGATGCGGGGCCTCGATGACGCCCACCGCGGTGAGCAGGAGCCCCGCGCCCATCGCGGCGCGGCGGCGGTTGTGCAGGTAAGGGGCGAGCTCGTCCCGGCCCGCCAACGTGTAGGCGAGGTACGCCGCGGTTCCGGACGCCACGAGGCCCACTCCGGCGACGCTCGCGACCTTCACGTCACGCGCCCCGCGAGCCCGCGGACCACGGCACCTGCGTCTTCCGCGAACCCACGCAGGAACCCGGAGCGCCGCGTCCGCTGACACGGTAAGCCCAGATAACCGACCCCGCGGTGCCCGAGCGAGAGGCCTCCCCGGTGGCGCGGGGCGCCGAGCAGGGGCGCCGTGAAGTCCACCTCGCGGCGGAAGCCCGTGCACCAGACGATGCGGTCTGCCGCTACCCGGCGCCCTGTTGCGTCCACGGCGCCAGCAGGCTCCAGGGAGACCAGGCGTGAGACCTGAGTCACTCGACCCGCCGTGACCGCGTCGAAGAGCTCGGGGTCTACGACAGGGGTTCGCTCCGAGCAGCCGCCGTCGCCGGGCACCCACCGGAGCGGCACAGCCGACAGCCGATAGAGCGCCTCCCGGGCCCAGGGGGGCGCGGGGTTAGGGCGCGTCAGCGGGTCCGGCGTGGCCACGCTGACCTCGGCGCCCGCTTGCAGCGCCGCCACGGCCGCCTCAGCACCAGAGTTCCCGGCGCCCACGATGAGGACCCGCTCGCCGGGCCGGAGCTCCGCCGCTCGAAAGTCCCTGTAGTGCACGCTGGTCCCCCCGAAGACCCCCGTCAGGGTGGGGGTGTAGGGCCGCCCGAACTCGCCGGTGGCCACAACCAGCGAGCGCGTGGTGATCGGGCCGCGGCTGGTCTCGAGCACGAGCGCGTCACCCCGTGTGCGCAAGGAGGTGGCGGAGACCGACGGCTGTACCCGGAACTTGTGTCGGCGCTGAAACCGCTCGAGCAGGGCCACCACCGCGCTTCGGTGCGCCCGCTCTTCGGGCGCGTCTGGGAAGTCGCCGTCCGGCATCACGTCGTGCTGCCGTGGGGACAAACAACGGAGCCCCTGCGGCATGAGGCGCCACGCCCCGCCCACGGTCTCGGCCCGCTCGAGCACCAGGGGCGAGAGGCCCAGCCGCCGCGCGTGCCAGGCAGCGGAGAGCCCCGCGGCGCCGGCGCCGACGATCACGCAACGTTCGTCAGTGAGGCTCAGGGGCGAACCGCGGACGTCGCAGACGGTGGCGCGGACGCGTCGGGCACGGCCACGCCGACCTGAGTCAGGATGCCGCGGGCGAGTACACGCACCGTCTCGTCGGGGTCGTTGGCGGCGGACTCGAGGAGCGGCACGAAGGCCGGCTCGTGGTACTGCACCCGCATGACGCGGACCGCGAGGCGCCGCTCGTCTGGCGTAGGGCTGGCCATGGCCTTTGTGAGCGCCTCGAGCCCCTCCGCCAGGTACTTACCGCCAAGCTCCACGAGGCCGAGCGCCCCGTCGAGGCGCGTCATGAGGAGCGGGTGTGCGACGCTACCGCGGAAGAACGCGGAGGCCTCCTCGGGATAGGTGGGCCGCCCGGAGCGCTCCCCGGTCTGGAGGGCCCGCCGAAGCTTGCCGCCGCGGTCGCGGAGACGCTCGAGGTGGTTCAGCGTCTCGCGCCCCGGGCGAAGGCGGTGCAGCGCCACGGTCGCCTCGAACTCGACGATGGGGTCCGCGCTGCGCTCGAGGATCACCAACGTGGGGATGGCGCGCTTGCTGTGTCGGCTGGTGACCGCCTTGGCCGCGATCGCCCGCTCCCAGTCGGCGCCCTCCTCGAGGATGCGGAGAAAGGTCCCCTCGTCTTCGGGCGCCACTGACGCGCCGAGGCGCAGGATCTCCTCGGCGCGCGTCGCCCGGGCGTTGCGGTCGATCGTTCCGGGGGGCG
The DNA here is from genome assembly GCA_005776725.1 of Pseudomonadota bacterium. Classification (GTDB taxonomy): domain Bacteria; phylum Myxococcota_A; class UBA9042; genus SXOO01. The sequence continues at coordinate 27,473 of SXOO01000062.1, forward strand.
CATCCGGCGGCGCGGCGGCTACGAGAGCGGGGAACCCGAGGAGCAGCGTGAACGCGAGTCGTGTGAGCATGGCCGCGATTACAACGGTCGCGGTTCCCGGGGTCAACCTCGCCGAGAGCCACCCGCACGCGGCTCGGCCCACAGCACCACCGTCGCGGAGAGAGCGGTTTCTACGCGGCCCCACACGGGGAACACGAATCCGGGTGCTCCGCGGGTTCCCTTGCCGGGTCTGTTTCCGTATCCTGCGCCCGCACCTGGATCCCCCCAGGTGCGCTGCGCAAACGCCCGGGGGGCCGGAGTCCTACGATGAAAAGACCTCTCCTCTGGGCGGCTGTGCTCCTCTTCGCGTGTGAGTCCGGAGACACCGGCGGCGGCGCTTCGCTGAATGCCGGCGACGCTCGTGCGAACGGCAAGACGGACACGCCGTCTGCGGGCGACGACAGCGGTACGCCGGGCTCCGGCAGCGACGGCAGCGACGGCAGCGACGGCAGCGACGGCACCCCGAACCCCTGCGCCGAGGACCAGTGTCACATCGACGACGCCTGCTGGGACGCAGGCGACGCGCCCGAGGGCGACCCGTGCCGCGTCTGCGAGCCCGAGCGCGACGTCTTCACGTGGAGCGACACAGACTCCGCTTGTGATGACGGCGACGCGTGCACCCTGGGCGACGGCTGCACCCTCGGCGCCTGTATCGGCGCGCCCAAGGTCTGCGTCGACGGCGATCCGTGCACCAACAGCCAGTGCGAGAACGGCGAGTGCGTGCACCCAGGGCGGGCCGGCCCCTGTGACGACGGCGACGCGTGCACGATCAACGACCGCTGCATGAGCGCGAAGTGCTCCGGCGGGCTCCCGAAGTGCGACGACGGCAACAGCTGCACCACCGACGCCTGCGCAGACGGCGCCTGCGATCACACGGTGCTCAACAGCGCCCCATGCGACGACGGCAACCCGTGCACCGAGTCCACCACCTGCGTGGCAGGAGCGTGCGTCGGCGGCACGCCGGCGCCCTGCGACGACGGCGATCTCTGCACGGCGGACGCCTGCGTGCTGACGGGACCGCTCGGCGCCGGTGGCTGCGTGCACACCTCCGTCGCGGCGTACTGCGAAGACTCGAACCCCTGCACCGACGAGGCCTGTGACGCCGCCAAGGGCTGCGTCTACCCGTTCAACTCCATCCCGTGCAACGACGACGACGAGTGCACGCTCGCTGACAAGTGCACCACTGGCGCGTGCCGCGGCGAAGACGTCCTCCTCTCCGACAACAACCCGTGCACCAACGACTACTGCGACCCCGTCGACGGCGTCTACCACACGAACAACCAGTTCCCGTGCGAGGACGGCGACGCGTGCACGGTGGGCGACCTGTGCGACGCCGGGCAGTGTACGCCGGGGACGGGCGAGCTCCCTTGCGACGACGGCGAGCCTTGCACAGACGACGCGTGCGAAAAGACGGCGGGTTGCTTCACCACACCGAACACCGCCACCTGCGACGATGGGTCGGTCTGCACCGAGGACGACGTCTGCGCCAACGGTGAGTGCGACGGCCACGCGATCACGTGCGACGACAGCAACGCCTGCACCACCGACAGCTGCGACAAGGTGGAGGGATGCCGCTTCACGCTGATCGTCTCGAACGCCTGCCGCCCCGACATCACGATCACGTACCCGCCCCGCGGCGCGACCATCCAGGGGTCTTCGAAGTCAATCACCGTGACGGGAATTGTCACGAGCGGCGCCGCCCCGATGGACACCTTCACGATCAACGGGGCGCCGGTGACGCTGGCCCCCGACGGGAGCTTCGCGCACCCCGTGGCCACCGAGGTGGGGGGCAACACGCTGGTGATCGACGCCGTGGACGAGCTGGGGGCGGTGCGCCACCGGGTCCAGGCGTTCCATTGGTCAAGCGTCTATGCGCTGCCCGACAACCTCGAGCAGAAGACGGGCATGGCGGAGCAGGGCCTGGCGATCTGGCTGTCTGGCTCCGCGCTCGACAAGCTAACCCAGGTGTTCCAGAGCATCGTGGCCGGCCTCACGATCGGGGACTCCATCCAGAACCCGGTGCTTCAGCAGGCGGGCTACAAGATCCACGTGAACAACCTCACCCATGGCACACCGCAGGTGGCCATGAAGCCCGTGAACGGAGGCATCGAGCTCACCGTCACCGTGAAGAACATCAAGGCCGACATCAACGCCGACGGTCAGAGCTTCCTCACCCCTGACTTCGACGGGACCATGACGGTGGCCACGCTCACTGCGACCGCCCAGGTGCAGCTGTCGGTGGACCCGAGCACGCACACTCTGGTGGCCACGGTCGGCACCGTGAACGTGGCGATGAGCAACCCTTCGATCTCGATCAGCGGCATCATCGGCCTGCTCATCTCCCCGCTCATCAACCTGCTCGTGCCGATCTTCAAGGGAGACATCGAGAGCACCTTCAGCAGCACGCTCAAGGACGTCATCGGGCCGCTCGTGGCAGACGCGCTGAACGGCCTCGCGCTCTCGTTCGACTTCGACCTGCCCTCCTTCGACCCAACGGCCGACCCGGTGGCCGTCCAGGTGGTCACCGACTTCCAGGCGGTCGACTTCACGCCCGCCGGCGGCGCCCTGATCCTGCGCGGTGGCGCCTACACGAGCCCGGTGGTCACTCCCTACACGAACCTCGGGTCGGTCATTCGAGGCAACTGCGGCGCACCGGGCTTCAAGCTCACGCCGCCGAAGGCCGCGCCTCTGGAGCTGCTCCTCTCGGACGACCTCATCAACGAGATCCTGTACTCCGCATGGCGGGGCGGCTTCCTGGAGTTCGATGTGCCGCCGGAGCTGCTCGCCGGCGTCGACGTCTCCCAATTCGGGATCGGCAAGCTCGACGTCAGCGTCTCGGCGATGTTGGCGCCGGTGGTCAGCGACTGCGCCACGGGGACCTCGACCGTCCACATCGGCGACCTCAAGATCAACGCCGCGCTCGACCTCTTCGGGCAGCAGATGGACGTGGTGATGCACGTCAGCCTCACCACGGAGATCGTGTTCTCGGCGGCCGATGGCGAGCTGTCGTTCGGCCTGGCCGCGATCGAGTCGATCGACAGCGACATCGCCGTGCTCCAGGAGCACCTCGTGGCGTCGGAGGGCGCCGTGGCCGATCTCGTGAACCAGAACCTGATCCCCGCGCTCATCGGGGGACTCGGCGGCGGCGCCCTCGGCTCGTTCCCGCTCCCCGAGCTGGACGTGAGCGGCGTCAAGATCGCCATCGAACCTACGTCCGTGAGCCGCGGCCCGGGCCAGACCGTCGTCTCGGGGAACCTCAAGTGAAGCGAATCGCCCTCGCCCTCATCACGCTCCTCGGCTGCCACGACCATGGCGACAACGGGAAGCACCTCCCGGTACCAGCCGTCGCGGCCGATGGCGCAGACGGTGCCGAGAGCGCAGACGGTGCCGACGGTGCCGACAGTGCCAACGGTGCCGACAGCGCGGACGGCACCGAGGGTGCAGACAACACCGATGCCAGAGACGGCGGCGCGAGCTGCACGGCCGACGCCGACTGCGACGACGGCCTCGCTTGCACTACCGACGCCTGCGAGGACAGCGCCTGCAAGCACTCCGTGGCGGCGGACGCGTGCCTCGTGTCCGCGACGTGCCTTGCTGCCGGCGAGCCTGGGCCCGAGCCCTGCCTCGTCTGCGACCCGGCCCAGTCGCAGAGCTCCCTGACGCCCGCGGCCGGCCCCTGCGACGACGGCGAACCGTGCACCGAGGCCGACAGCTGCTCAGAGGGTGCGTGTGTCGGCGGGCCTGAGCCCGAGTGCGACGACGGGCTCCCCTGCACCACTGACGCGTGCGCGCTCGAGGTGGGCTGCGTCCACGTTTCGAACGACGAGCCGTGCGACGACGGCGACGCCTGCACGGAGGGCGACACCTGCCTCCTGGGCCTCTGCGTAGCCGGGGCCACCCAGCAATGCGACGACGAGAACCCCTGCTCGGCCGACTCCTGCGCCGAGGGCGCCTGCGTCAACGACGTGACCGCGTTCGAGGGCCAGCCCTGCGACGACGGGGACGCGTGCGTCGGCGGGACGGCGTGCTCCGGCGGCGCCTGCGGTGGAGGCTTGGCGCTGGCCTGCGACGACGGCAACGCCTGCACGATCGACTACTGCGACACGCTCGCCGGGTGCGGGTCGCTCCCCACCGAGTCCCCATGCTGCACCGGCGTCGTCAGCGTCTGCGACGACGGCGACCCCTGCACCGCCGATGTCTGCGACCCGGTCACGACTGACTGCACCAATCAGCCCATGCTGGCGGGCACCTCCTGTGACGATGGAGAGCCGTGCACCTCCGGCGACGTCTGCGACACCGATGGCGTCTGCGACGGCGCCGTCACGGCGTGCGACGACGGGAACGTGTGCACCTCCGACGTGTGCCTCCTGGGCGAGGGCTGCAAGGGCTTCCCCGTGGAGGGCGCGTGCGACGATGGGCTCGAGTGCAGCACCGGCGACACCTGCGTACTGGGGTTGTGCAAAGCCGACACCACCGCTTGCGGCTGCGTGGCGCCCCACGGCGTCGATGCGGCGAAGGTGGCGTCGCTGCAGATCTCGACCACCTCCGAGACGGGCGCAGCCCTTGACCTCGACGGCGACCCGACGACCTGTGCGCCCTCCGGCAGCTGCTCGGGAGGGGTCCACAACAGCTTCAGCGTGCTGGCCGGCCTCGCGAACACGGCCCTCGCCGACTCAATCGCCGGTGGAAGCATCGTGCTCCTGGTCACCGCGCCGGCCGCCGCCTCTGGCGCCTTCGACCTCGTGCTCTACCAGGGCGAGCTCGACCCGGCCAACGCCGCGTGCGATCTCAACGCCGCCACCTGCGACTACCTCATCGACGCGGCCAGCTTCGATGACGCGTGCAAGGCGCGCTTCGTGCTCCCCGCCACGCTCTCCGGCACCAAGCTCTCGGCCGGCTCGGTCGACAGCCAGATCCCGTTCTCCATCCCCATCCAAGGGATCACGCTCGAGGTGGTGGTCTACGCCGCGCGCCTCGAGGGAGAGGTCACGCTGGACGGTGGGAACATCACGGCCTTCACCGGGGTTCTTGGCGGCGCGATCAGCCAGAGCGCTTTGTTCACCGCGATCGACAACCTCCCGGCGGAGGGGCTCCCCGTTCCGAAGGACCTCATCAAGACGATCCTGCAGACGTCGCTCGAGTACGACATCGACACCGACGGCGACGACAAGGGCGATGCGGCCAGCATCGGCCTCACGCTCTCGGGAATCGACGCGGCGCTCACCGGCGTCGCCCCCTAGCTGGCCCACGCCTCAGCGCTCGCCGGGGAACCCCTCCAACGAAGGCCCTGCAAGGCCCCCTGCTCACCCGCTCCCAAGGTCACCGTATGCACCGCTCCACGCCCTTCGGGGCGCTCTTCTGCGCCCTCTCCTTCGCTTGCGCCGCCGAGACCACGGAGTCTGCCGAAGCGGCAGCTGACGGCAACGGCGCCGCGGACTCGGCAGACGCCGTCGCGGACGCCGCCGACGCCGCCGACGCATCCGATGCCTCTGCTGACGGCGCAGACGGCGCCGACGGCATCGACGGCGCCACCGATGGCACCGACGCGGCGCTCGTCGATCCCCCGCTCCCGGATTGGCCAGCGAACCAGCCGGGGCTCGACGACCCCACGGCGCGTAAGTGGTTCCGCGCCGGCGCCTGGTACAAGGAGAACCCGGACGAGCTCGATACGCAGATGAAGGGGCTCTTCGACGCTGCCTACACCGGTCCGCTCGGCGATCCCGCCGGCATCGTCACCTGCCACGCCGGCTCCAAGGCCAGCGGAGCAACCGCCGCCAAGGTGTGGTCGCGTATCCACGTCCCGGACACGGTCATCGTGCTGGCGCCCAACCACGTCAACGTCGGCGCCCCCGCCGCCATCTGGAACGCCGGTCCCTGGCTCGTCCCGGGCCTCGCCGTTCCGGTTCGCGACGACATCGTGACGCGTTTCCTCGAGCTGCTCCCGGGCGAGCTCGAGGGTGATCGCGTGGCCTTCGAGCACCAGAACGCACACCCGAGCGAGATGATGCTCCCGTACCTCACGCGGAAGAACCCGAACGCGAAGGTGGTGTTCCTCTCGTTCTTCGACGAGGAGAAAGCCGACTATGCGAACTTCGACGCGGCGCGCGTGAAGACGTTTGCGTCCGCGGTGGCGACCGTGGTCCGGGAGCTCGAGGCGAAGGGCGAGAAGGTCCTGCTCATCGCGTCTATGGACCTCTCGCACTATGAGGCCCTCGTCGACTTCGACCCCAAAGACGCCATCATGATGGACCACATCGGGCGCTTCGACACGGCGGGGCTTCGGACCTCCGTGGTTGAGGGCAACTTCACGATCTGCGCCGAGATCGCCGTCTCGATCTGGATGGAGGCCATGCTGGAGCTGGGCTACACGGGCCTAGACTTCAACGAACGCGGCAACTCGGTCCACCTCTCGGGCGTGGACGCCGCGGTCGGTTACCCTGCGGGTATCGTGTGGCGCCGATGAGCGACGCCTCTGCCACGCCAGGGCGGTGGATACGCCGGCTCCCGCTCGTGGTGCTGCTCTCCCTAGGCTGCGCGTCCACCGAGACCAGCAGCGGCCCAGCGCCCGCCGCCGACGTGTTCGTGTTCGTGCCGGACGCCAGCGCCCCCGCGCCCGAAGTCGCGGGCGAAGACGCACCAACGGGCTTCGGAGCAGAGTCCCTGCCTCGCGTCGAGCTGCCCGCCGACCTCTCGGGTCTCAAGCCCCCCTTGGCCGTGGTGGGCTCCGACACCGGTGAGGCGGGCCTCGTCTACGCCGCCGCCTTGTCCGGCTACTTCCTGCTGCGCGTCCAGCAGGCCGATGGCAGCTTCAAGTACGAGTACTTGCCCATCAGCGACACCTGGTGCTGGCAGGACGTCATCCACCGCCAGGTGGGCCCGGCGTATGCGCTCGTGCTCCTCTATGGCGCCACGAAGCGGGACGAGTTCCGCCTGGCCGCGGACTGGGCGTTCGAATACGCGAAGCCCCGCATCGCCGACCAAGGTGACGGCGAGCTGCGCATCACCGACATGGGCGCCACCAGCATCCTGATCTTCGGGCTCGCCCACTACGGCGCGTTCGCCACTGCGAACGGGGCACCGGACGCCTCCAAGTGGCATGACACGCTCGTGGGCCTCGGGAAGCACCTCCTCGCGCGCCAGAACGAGGACGGCTCGTTCAAGGAAGGCAGCCCGCTCGGCCGCGGTCAGGCCGTGCAAGCGCTCTCGCACCTCGACCGGTATGTCCCGGGAGGCGCCTATCGCGACGCCCTCCTCCGCGCCGCCGGGTACTCGTGCGACCACAAGGACGAGATCGCCACCGGCGACGTTCCGTATTTCCTGCTCTACGCGGGCGAAGCGCTACGCCACCTCAACGCCGTCACAGGCGACGCGCGGTGGAACGAGTGCAGTGTGGCCCTCACGGACGTCAACATCGCCAATCAGTACACCTCCGAGGACAAGGTCGATCCGAGCTGGCACGGCGGCTTCGGCAAGACCGACGGCTCCACCCCCACGTGGTCGGCGTCGCTGCGCCTCGAGTCCATGGCGGACGCCCTGGGCCTGGCACGAGACCGGGGAGACACCGCCCGGGCCGAGCTGTTGGAGGATCGCCTCCGCGTCGGAGCCGAGTTCGTCATGCGCCAACAATGGCGCGTAGGCGAGACCACGGGCTATCCGAACCCAGAGGAGATCCTGGGCTGCTACCCATACTTCCTGCCCAACGACAACCCGGCGGACCTCACCTGCGAGTCCACCAAGCTGTCGTGGCCGAAGTCGCGCACGGATCTGGCGTGGCACGGCACCGCCATGTTGGTGAAGACCGCGAGAGTCCTGGGTGAAGAGGTCGTCGCCCCGGTCCCCTAACCGCCCCTCGTATCGCCGCCTACCGCTGCGGCGTCGTTGACAGAGGGTGCTTTCCGTCGGAGCCTGCCGCCTCGTTTCAGGAGGTCATGTGCTCGGCGAGTTCTTGCTTCGGTCCGTCATCAGCGGCGCCATCGCGACCACGCTCTACCTGGTCTTCGCGTGGTCATTCTCACGGAAGTACTCGCGCATGGTCTCGCGAGACGTGCTCCGCCACGACATCTTCTGGGGCGTCGCGTCCCTCGCGGTGGGCTCGCCCATCCTGCAGGTATTCGGGCTGCTCCATGAGCAACACGGGATCAGCATGATGTACATGGGCTTCGCCGACTACGGTTGGATCTGGTGGGCGCTCTCGATCCCCATCTACGTGATGCTGTGGGACCTGGTCTTCTACGGCGGCCACCTCATCCTCCACTGGCCGCTCGTCTATCGGAAGTCTCACTTCCGGCACCATATGTGCCGCCCGCCGGTGCCGTGGTCCGGGATCGCGATCGACCCCGTCGAGACACTGCTCTCCGGCATCCTCCCGTACGTCGTGCCGCTGTTCATCCTCCCGTTCCACATCTACACCGTCTATGCCATCAACATCCTGCTGATGGCCTGGGCCACTCTGGTCCACTCCTCGGCCAACTGGGTCGGCACCTCGGTGATGCTCGGGACGAAGGACCACAATCTGCACCACGCGTTCGGCCTCAAGAACCACAACTTCGGCGCGGTCTTCACGTTCTGGGACCGGATGTTCGGCACACTCAACCGGAAGGACACGGCGCCCTGGTGGGGCAAGGCCACGTGGGGCAAGTCCGCGGGAGCCATCCACGAGGCCGCCCGCCACGGCGACGCCGCCCCGGGCCTGTAGCCACGCGCTAGAAGTACCGATCGAGCCAACGCGCGGCGTTGATCACGGGCCAGGACCAGCGCCACAGCCCCTTGGGTGGCGCGATCAGGTGCTCTCGGATCGCTGGCGAGAACACCTCCTTCACCACATGTGAGCGCTGCAACACGTCGGAGTCGGCAGACAACCACCCCTCGAAGGGCAGCGGGAAGCTCACTTTGGGGCGATCTACCGTCCAAGCCGGGAGGAGGTCGCGGAACGCCTCGCGCAGCACGCGCTTGCCGAGGGCGCCGCCGGTGACCGCCCGCGCGGCGACCTCGGGCCCGTGTGAGGACTGGTCGACCTTGAGCCGCCACGGGATTCGACTCGCCAGCTCGGCCACTCGAACGTCCGCGAACGGCGTCCGCCCTTCGACGGACGCGGCCATCGTCGAGCTGTCGAGGCGACCCAAGAGGCCCGTGAGGTTGACCCGTCGATGCAGCCGGAGCATGGCCTCCATCTCAGCGTCCTCCACCGACTCCCCCAGCGAGGCGCGCCCGATGTCGGCGAGCTCGTCGTGCAGCTCCTGGCGCAGCGCCGCAACCCCGCCGGTGGCCCACGGCGCGAGCACCTCGGACTCGAGCTGCGGCGCCACCCACGACGTCACGCGAAGATAGTGGTCCACGAGGCCCCCGAGCTCGTGCGTCGAGTAGGCCTCTTCGAGTTCAGCGGTGTAACGGGCGCGCGCGGTCTCTGGGAGCGTCGCCACCCGCCTCACCCCATCCAGGGCGGCGAAGACCGGGTGGACATAGCCCCCGAAGAGCTCGTCCGCCCCCTCGCCGGAGAACGCCACCGTCGCGTGGGGCTTGAGCGCGCGCGACACCGCCAGGATGGCCGTCTCATTCGGCGTGGAGAGCGGGAGCGCGTTGGCCTCGAGCAGCTCCGTCCAGAGCGCTCGGAACTGCCCTCGACCGAGCTCGACCCGTGTGTGCGCGGTACCGAGCCAGCCAGAGAGCGCGTCAGCGTGACTCAGGTCGTCTTCGCCAGCGGGTTCACCGTTCAGCGGGACGCTAGGCCATCCAACTGGAGTCCCGGCGCACCACGTGCGCATCAGGTCGGCCTCGCCCCGCTGGCGGAGGAGCGCGGTGAGTATCCCGGAGTCGAGCCCCCCGGAGAGAAGGGCACACCGGGGCACGTCCGAGCGAAGGTGCGCCTCAACGGACGCCTCCACCGCAGACCGCACCGCGGCGGCCGCTTCGCCGGGCTCCATGGCCTCGACCGAGGGCTCCGTCCATCGCATTCGCAGCGCGAAGGGCGACACCGCGGAGACAGGCCGTCTCAGGTCGAGGGTGAGCGTCTCCCCCGGTCGCACGGTCTCGATCCCCTCGAAGAGGGTCTTCGAGCCTAGAGTGGTCCGGAGGGTCACGAGGTAGGCCGAGAGGGCTGCGAGGTGAGGCCGCCGCGGGATCTCGGGGTGGGCGAGCAGCGCCGGGAGCTGGCTACCAAAGACGAGCTCTCCCCGCACAGCGGTCGAGTAGAACAGCGGCTTCACGCCCAGCGGGTCACGCGAGAGGATCAGCGAGTCCTTCAGGCGGTCATGGAACGCGACGGCGTACATGCCGCGCAGGCGCCGGGGCGCGTCCGGCCCGAACACAGCGAAGGCCCACAGGACGGTCTCGGTGTCGGAGCGGGTCTTGAAGACCACGCCCCGCTCAGTCAGCGCGAGCCGAACCTCGGCGTCGTTGTAGAGCTCGCCGTTGTAGACCACGCCGTAGCGACCGTCGGGCGAGGTCATGGGCTGAGCGCCCGCTTCACCCCCCACGACCGACAAGCGACGGTGAGCGAACAACACGTTCCCCCGGTCAGAGCGCCCGGAGCCGTCGGGGCCTCTGGCGTTCAGGGTGTTCGCCATAGCGTCCAGCTGCTCCCACGACAGCGCAGGCGTCGCTCCGCGTGCAGCCGCCACCCCAACGAATCCGCACATGGTGCCTCCCCGGCCTCCTGGGTCACCGTCGACCCACCATCGGAACGGGACGCTTGGGCGCGACGTAAGCCCTTCCTCCTACCCCGCTGAGGCGTTACGGTGCGGCACTCGTGAGCTGGCACAGGGGCACAGACGTCGTGGTGGTCGGGGCCGGTTTCGCCGGCGCCGTGGTGGCCGAGCGCCTGGCCACAGCCGGGCTCACCGTGCGGGTCCTGGAGAAGCGTGACCACCTCGCCGGAATGGCGCACGACGCTGTGGACGCCAGCGGCATTCGCGTCCAGACCTACGGGCCGCACTACTTCCGCACCAGCGCGCAGCACGTGGTCGACTACCTCTCGCGCTTCACGGCGTGGCATCCGGTGGAATACCGCGCCGCCGCGTGGGCCGAAGGGCGCCTCTGGCCCTTCCCGATCTCGCTCGAGACCTTCGAGGCACTGGCCGGCAAGGAGGCCACCTCCCACGAGTTCGAGCGCTGGCTCAGCGCCGAGCGGGTCCCCATCGCGTCACCCACCACGAGCGAGGAGCTGGTCCTGTCCACCGTGGGACGGCGGCTCTACGAGCTGTTCTACGCAGGCTATACCTCGAAACAGTGGGCCCGCCCCGCCTCGGAGCTGCCGGCATCCCTGGCCGGCCGGATCCCCGTCCGCACGACGCGCGATCGTCGTTATCTCGTCGAGCCTTTCCAGGCCGTGCCCGTGGACGGATACACCCGCCTCTTCGAGCGCCTGCTCGACCACCCGCGCATCACCGTGGAGCTCGGGCGAGCGTTCCGCCTGGACGACCGCCGTGCGGGGGCACACCTGGTCTACACCGGCCCGCTGGATGCTTTGTACGACTACCGCCTAGGCGCCCTGCCCTGGCGCTCGGTCCGCTGGGAGCGGGAGACGGTGTATCGCGCCCCAGCGCAGGCGGAGATGCAGGTGAACTACCCGAATGACCATGCGTATACGCGCGTGCTCGAGCCGCGCTGGCTCATGCCCTCGCCCCCCGCCGGGGTCAGCACCCTGGTCCGCGAATACCCGGTCGACTGGGCGCCCGGGCTCGAGCCCTACTACGCGCTGCCCACGCTCGAGGCCAGGGCGCACTACGCCCGGTACCGCGCGCTGGCCGAAGCCGACTCGGAGCTGACGGTGCTCGGGCGCCTCGGGCGATACACCAACTACAACATGGACCAGGTCACCGCGCAGGCCCTCGAGGTGGCGGCGGCGCTGGTGGCGCGGCTGTGTCCGCGATGAGCAGCACCGCGCTGGTCGTAGCGCGCTACCAGGAGCGCCTAGAGTGGCTCCGCCGCGTCCCGGCCACGATGAGCGTCTACGTCTACGACAAGGACGACCGCCCGGAGCCGCGTGAGCCGGTCGCTCTCCCCAGGACGCCCAAGGTCGCCGAGCGCCTCACGAACCTCGGCCGAGAGGCCCACACCTACCTGCACCACATCCTCCGGCGCTGGGACTCGCTCGAAGACGTCACGGTGTTCGCCCAGGGCCACCCGTTCGACCACGCGTCCGACTTCCACGCGGTGCTGAAGGGGCTGGCCGCGGCGCCGGAGGCCCTGCCCGAGTCGGGCTTCCGCTGGCTCGGCTTCATCATCGACTCCGACGACCCGCGTGGGCGGCGCCTCTTCGTCCCGTGGTCCAAGAACGAGGACGGCCGCGAGCTGCGCACGGACCTCTTCTACGACGCCCTCTTTGGCGCGCCGGCCCCGGAGTGGCTGCACTTCTATCCGGGCGGTCAGTTCGTGGCGACGCGGGCGGCCATCCACGCCCGACCGCGGGCATTTTACGAGCGGGCGTTCATGCTGGCCGCCACGTTCCCGGACGGGGCGCATTGCTTCGAGCGGCTGTGGGATCGCGTCTTCCGAGCAGAAGGCGCTGCTGAGGCGCAGCTAGACGGCGCCTTGTGCCGCTACCTGAAGCCGGTGCGGCGAGGGCTGGAACCTGGGTGATTCGTAAGAAGAGGGGGACCGGTCGCAGACACTCATGGGTCCTCGAACGCGTCCGCCGCCCAGGGGGCGCGTTGGTCCACCCCAGACCCCGGCCCGAACGACGTCCGGGCCCGGGGGCGAGGTCAGCTCGCGGGCTTCTTGAAGAGGTTCTCGAGATCCCGCAGCGCCTTCGCGCGGTCCTGAGGATCGGAGGCCCCCGACGGCCCGCCGAACGCGCTCATGTCGTCCATGCGAGGCCCAGGGCCCGTGGGGCGGGCGCTCATGGACATGGCCCGACGCGGCGGCGGACGCGAAGCCAGGGGGTCTCGACCCATGCGCGGAGGTCCCCGTGTGGGTCCCCGCGCGGCGGCCGCCTCCGAGCGCAGCGAGAGCGCGATGCGCCCACGGTCTGCGTCCACGGTGATGACGCGCGCCGTGACCTGTTGGCCGGCCTGCACCACATCCGAGGGCTCTGGCACGAACTCGTCGGCCAGCTCGGAGATGTGTACGAGGCCCTCCTGCTTGATGCCGAGGTTCACGAACGCCCCGAACTTGGTGACGTTGGTGATGAGGCCCTTCACCTGCAGGCCGGGACGCAGGTCTCGGATCGAGCTGATGTCCGGGTTCAGCGGCGCTGTGGCGCGCGCGCGGATCCCACCCGTGACCACAGGCGCGTTGCTCAGCGGCTGTACCGACGCGATGACGCGCTCGCGGATCACCTGGAGCAGCTCCAGGAGCCGAATAGGCTCGAGCTCCCCCTGCACCCGCGACAACCCGATGCGACCCGGATCCACGCGGCACCACTCGTCGAGCGGTTTGGACGCGCGACGAAGAAGCACCACCGCCGACGCCTCCTCGGGGCTGACGCGCTTCAAAACCGGATCATCGATGGTCCGGGCCTCTACGAGGCCTGCGGGGCTCACCCGAACCGTGCGCAGCTTCTGGTCGTTGCAGTAGGTGTCCAGGTCGTTCAGCCACTCGCCCGCGGGCGCCGTGGTGGGGATCACGACGAGTCGCGCCTTCTGGTCGCGCATCCAGCGCACGACGCGGTCGGTCCAGTCGCCGGTGGGGCGGAGCGGAGCGGTGGCCGCGATCGCCCCGCGCTTATCGAGGAGCGCCAGACCCACGCGCTGCTTGTCGGTGCCCACGTAGACCGCGCCGAGCGGCTGCACCTTCAGCGGCGCGACCTCCAGCAGAGCCCGATACTCGGCGGCGACGATGCGCAGCACGGCCTCCTCGTGGAGCGCCGTGAGTCGATCGGCGAGGCGGGACTCGGCTCCTGCGAGCAGCTCGCGAAGCGCCGCGGCCACCTTCTTCTTCCCGATCAGCCCCTCGAGCGTCTGCCGGTGTGCCGACGCCTCCAGGGTTGCCTCGTACGGGAGCTCCCAGGCCAGCTTGGCTGCGCCATCTTTCTCCGAGCGGGCCAGGTTGAGCCAGGTCTCTGACGCAATCTCGGCGAGCTTGTACTCACCCTCGAGGGCGCTGCCGGTGGCACGGACGGAGCCGCTCACGAGGCTAGCCTCGATGAGTTCGCCGTCGAACGCGAGCAGCGCAGCGCGGTTCGCCACATCTGGGTCCGTGGAGAGCGCTTTTACCGCCGTGAGCCGGTCGCGGCGCGGCGCGGGGCCTACGGCCTCGAGCTGCTCGTCGCTGAGGCCCTTCGACCGCGTGAGGCTGTCGAGCCATCGGTGGCGAATGATCACCAGCTCGACGAGCGCTTCGACTTCGACCGCGCGCAGCGCCGGGCGTAGCCCGCTGAGCGGCTCTGTGAGATCGCGCACGGCGTCGCTCTCGAAGAGCTCGGCGGCGTTTCGGGGAAGGGGTTGCTCGAGCCCAGCGGCTCCTAGAAACGCCTCGAGTTTCATCGCGTCCTCGCGGGGATATGCACCGCTGGGCCGCCGGGCGGTCTCGCTGCGTGTGCCATGGGTAACTTGGCTTGGGGTCCCGGCCTGGCGGGACATCCAGCCGGCGACCGACGCGCGCATTGCGCACCGAGCCGACTGCGTTGGAATCTGGGGGCCTCCCCCAACACGGGGCGAGGAGCGGCGGACCGCGCCTCTCAAGGGGGGAGCACAGTAAGTCTACCCGAGCACGCGGGGTCGTCAATGTCGTCAGCGTCGCCGGTGGATGCAAGTTCGGCCGGAGCCACCATGTTGGCGCGGGTCGCGTGGTGAGGCGCGGCCCGCGCTCGGTTCCCCATGGCGGCCCTCCCCGGGCTGTCCCTCGACACCTGACGACCGAGCAGCTAACGTCCCAGCGCCGTGGAGAAGCTCATCGCGCAGAACAAGAAGGCTCGGCACGAGTTCGAGCTCGAGGACGAGCTCGAAGCAGGGCTCGTCCTCGTAGGCAGCGAGGTGAAGAGCCTGCGTGCCGGGAAGGCGTCGCTCGACGGCGCCTGGGTGATGCTCCGCTCGGGCGAGCTGTACCTCGTGGGCGCGCACATCGCCATCTACCCCCAGGCCAACCGCTTCAACCACGAGCCCATGCGCGAGCGGAAGCTGCTCGTACGCCGCGGCGAGCTCGACAAGCTCTCCACCCGTGTGAAGGAGCGTGGCTTCACGCTGGTGCCGATGCGGCTCTATTGGAAGGACGCGCACGTGAAGCTGCAGTTCGGCCTCGGCAAGGGCAAGAAGCTGTACGACAAGCGCCAGGATCTGCGGGCAAAGGACGACCGCCGGGAGATGGACCGGGCCCTCAAGGCATACCGCTGATGTCCGGCCAGAAGCGAATGGAGCTCTGGGTCGGGCTGCTCATCGTCGTGTGCGGTGGGCTGCTCGTCGCGTTCCTCTTCCTGCTCAGTGGGTGGCGGCGTGGCGAGACGTCGCTGCTCTCGGTCGACTTCGACACGAGCTCAGGCCTCAAGGTGGGCGCGGCCGTTCGGATCGCCGGTATGGAGGCCGGCCGCGTGGAGGGCGTCGAGTTCCTGGGTGGCGCGGTCGATCCCGCCACCAACCGCGCCACGTGGGTTCGCGTCGCACTGAGCCTCACCCCCGAGATGCGCGCCACGCTTCGCAGCGACGCGAAGTTCTACATCACCACCGCCGGGCTCCTGGGCGAGAAGTACGTCGAGATCGACCCCGGCGGAGAGGCCTCGCCCCTCCCGGAGGGCATCGGCCGGGGCATGCCGCCCATGCGCCTCGAGGTGGTCGCCGCCCAGGCCCAACGCGCGCTCGAGACCGTCAATGCGGTCTTGTCCGAGAACCGCGAGACCATCACCGAGACGATCCGCGAGGTGAAGCGCACGGTCGAGCTGGCGAGGCTGGCCCTCGAAGACGGTCGCACGTTCATCAGCCGCGCGTCGGCCGCGCTCGAGACGCTGGAACCCAAAGGCTCGAAGCTCCTCGACGTGGCCACCGCGGCGATCTCCGAATACACGCCGGGCACGGGAGACACCGGCAACGCCATTCGTGACGCGGTCACGGCCGGGCGAGCCACGATCGAGCGCGTGCGAAACGTGGTCGACAGCGGCAAGGTCGACGCGATCCTCGAGGAGACCCACGGGGCCGTCACCGACGCCCGCGGCCTCATGCGGGACGCGGGCGTGGAGCTCTCCGGCGTCTCCGGCCGGGTGAAGGGCGTGCTCGACCGCGCGGACGGCGCCATGGTTTCGGGAGAGGCCGCCGTGCTGGCAGCGCTCCAGAAGGTCGACACGATCATCGAAGACGCGAAGGTGGTGGCCCAGCGCATCCGCCGGGGCGAGGGGACGGTCGGCGCCCTGCTCGCTGACCGCGAGCTCTTCGACGACGCCCGCGAGCTGATGAAGGACATCAAGCGTCACCCCTGGAAGGTTCTCTGGAAGGAGTGACCATGGCGCGCATCGTCGAACGACATCGCGTGATCCGCGACCTCCTCCGCGCCCTCAGGACGAAGCGGTTCCTGATCCTCGCGGGGATCAGCGGCACCGGCAAGACGCAGCTCGCGCGCCGCCTGGCGGCTTCGATCACCGCCGTCGACCGCGTGGACGGCAACGGCCGTGGCTTCGCCCGGGTGGAGGAGGCGCTCGACCGCGCCGTGGCGGGCGAGCCCAACTTCCTCTTCGAGCCGATCCCGGGACATCCGGACCACGTCCACGTGGTGGACGTTGGCTCGGGCGGCGAACACGCGCGGGCCGACGCCCTGTTCGACCGCCGCGTCGGCTTCGTGCCCGTCCGGCCCGACTGGACCGACTCGAAGCGCGTCCTCGGTTACTACAACCCGCTCACCGGGCGTTATTACCCCACCGATGTGCTGGTGGTGCTCTTGAACGCGTGGCGCGAGTTCGCCGAGCACGGGGACGAGGCCGGCAGCCACTTCATCGTGCTCGACGAGATGAACCTCGCGCGGGTCGAGTACTACCTGGCCGATCTGCTGTCGCTCATGGAGTCCGGTGCCTCCGTAGATCCCGACCACCCGGATCGCGTCCGCCTCGGCGAGCTGGCACGGGTTCACCCGCTCGATACCCTCGTGGTGAGTCAGGGCACGCGTGGGGTGCACGACCAACGCTCGGAGGCCGAGGCGCAGGCGGCGTTCGCCAACGTCGACACCGGCGGGAAACGCGTGATGGGGGCCGCCCGCACGGGCACCCTGGAGCAGCTGGTGCCGCTCCGAGAGCTGGACGAGCGGCGGTTCGTGTACGAGGCGCTCGTCCGCGGCCAAGAGTTCATCACGCGCCCGAAGCAGCCGCTGCCGCCCATCGATCCGGTCCGGCACGCTCTAGCGCTCCTCTACCCCATCCCGCCCCGCATCGCGTTCCCCCCCAACGTCACCCTGATTGGCACGATCAACGTCGACGAGACCACACACGGGCTCTCGCCCAAGGTGCTGGACCGCGCCTTCGTGCTCGAGTTCAGCGAGGTCTCTTACGCCGCTGCGCTGGGCTCCCACCCGGAGTTCTCGAGTGTCGGCCCGCACCTCGAGGCGCTCCACGCGGCGCTCGAGCCGTCCACGCTGCACTTCGGCTACCGGGTGGCCCACGAGATCCTGGAGTACGTCGCTGGCGCGCCAACCGCTCCGCTGGCGGAGTCGATGGACTTCCTGCTCACCAGCAAGGTGCTACCGAAGCTCCGCGGCCCCGAGTCAACGCTCGGGGAGGCGGTCTCCGCGCTCCTCAACTACACACGCGCGCACGGCCTCCCCCGCGCCGAGCGGAAGCTTGTCGCCATGCAGCGGCAGCTCGAACACCATGGCTACGCCAGCTTCTTCTGAGGGCGCCCCGAAGGGCCGTCCGGCGGCGTCCGAGGCCTTACCGGACCCGCAGAGGTTGGTGGACGTCCTGCACAGCGGCAGCCCGGCGCTCCTCCAGGTGTTGCTGGAGCTCGCGCGCCATCCGCGCTTCGAGCTGACCCACGGGCTCGTGATCGGGGCCATCGACGAAGCGACGGACGTGGAGGTCGACGCGATCCCCGACCTGGCCACGGCCCCGGGGGTGCTGGAGCCGTCCCCGGACGACACGGTGCACGCCGAGGCCGACGGGCTGAAGCTCCGCCTCTCCATGTTGCCCAATCGGCGCATGGAGCTCACGGCCAACTCTCTGCCAAATCGCTTCGTGAAGGGCTTCGTGCTCCGGGCGGTCCGAGCGCTGCAGGGCGCTCCCGAGCACGCGGCCGTGCGCCGACGCCTCCTGGCCCTCGTGGCCACCGGCGAGCTCAGCGACGTAGAACCGCTGACCTCCCTGCACTACCGCTCGAACGCCGTTCTCGAGAGAGACCCGCGGTACCGGCGGGTGCTGGAGGCAGCGCTGGCCTTGCGCTGAGGCGCTACTCGCCCCCCGAGTACATCGCCTCGATCTCCTTCGAGTATTTCTCGGCGACCACCTTGCGCTTGACCTTGAGCGTGGGCGTGAACTCCCCGCCCTCGATGCTGAAGTCGGTGGGCAAGACGGTGAACTTTCGGATCCACTCCACCTGCGCGAACTCCGAGTTCACGGCGTCCACCACCTTCTGCATCGCTGCTGTGAGCGCGGGTGACGATGGGACCTTCTCGGAGGCTATCCCGTGGGACTTCGCGAACGCGTCCACGGCCTCCGGCTTCAGGGTGATGAGCGCGGAGAGGAACTTGCGCCGGTCTCCGATCACCACCGCCTGCGAAACGAGCTCGTGGTTGCGCAGTGAGGCCTCGATGTTCTTCGGCGCGATGTTCTTCCCGCCGGCCGTGATGATGATCTCCTTCTTGCGCCCCGTGATCCAGAGGTAGCCGTCGGCGTCGAACTTCCCGATGTCACCGGAGTGGAGCCACCCGTTGATCAGGGTCTCGTCTGTGGCGACCTGATCCTTGAAGTAGCCGAGGAAGACGTTTGGCCCGCGGACGAGGATCTCGCCGTCTTCAGCCAGCTTCACCTCGACGCCCGGCAGTGCGGGTCCCACCGAGCCAATGCGCGTACGCCCGGGGAGATTGAACGAGGTCGGCCCCGTGTCCTCGGACTGGCCATAGACCTCGCGGATCGGCAGATCGAGCTCGGAGAAGAACTCGAGCACCTCTTTGCCGATCGGGGCTGCACCGCTGACGCAGACGCGCGCGTTCTTCAGGCCCACGGCCTCCTTGAGCTTGCTGAATATGAGCTTGCTCGCCACGGCGTACCGGACGCCGAGGAGACCGCCCACCTGGCCGCCCGCGTCCTTCACGGCGTTGACCTCACGCCCGGTAGAGCGCGCGAAGCTCAGCAGCGCCTTCTTTGCGCCGGTGGCCTGGGCCAGCTTCCCAGCGATACCAGCGTGCATCTTCTCCCAGACCCGCGGCACGCCGAAGAGCACCGTGGGTTGGACCTCCTTCATGTTGTCGAGCAGCTTCTCCATCGACTCCGCGAAGTAGACCTGGCTGCCCGAGGTAACCGGCACGTGCAGGGTGAACATCTGCTCGGCGATGTGGGAGAGCGGCAGGTAGGAGAGGCTGGCGTCGGCCGAGTTGACCCCCACGACGTTGGTGGCGCAGTCCGCGGTCCAGGTGAGGTTCTTGACGGACAACATCACCGCCTTCGGGGGGCCCGTGGTCCCGGAGGTGTAGATGTACGTGGCCGTGTCGGTCTCGCGGATGGCTTCGATCCGCCGGTCGAGCTCGGACTCTGGCGTAGCGTCGGCGCATGCGTCGAACGCCTCCCAGGACATGGCGGCGTCATCGCCCTCGGGCGCGCGCGTGCCCTTCATGAACACAATCCAGCGGAGGCGCGGGAGCTTCCCCGCGTCTCGCTCGCTCTGCACCTTCCGGTACTGAGCCAGGTTCTCGACCAGCACCACGGGCGCTTCCGCGTGGTCCACGATGTAGCTGACCTCGGTGGGCGAGCACGTGGTGTAGATGCCCGCCGGCGCGCCGCGCGCCATCATGCAGGCGAGATCCATGATCGCCCACTCGGGTCGGTTGTAGCCGAGGATGGCGACGGAGCCGCCCTCCGCCATCCCGAGCGAGATCAGCGCGCGCGCCGCACGCCGGACCTCCCTCGCGTAGGTGGCCCAGTCCGTGGGGGTCCACGTGCCCGTGGCCGCTCGGACGTAGTAGGCCGGGCTCGTCGGGCGGGACTTGGCCTTCTCGAGCAGGCGGCGAGGGATAGAGTCGACGGCCATTTTGTCTCCGCTTTGGGGGGCTATTTCTTCTTGAACAGCCGGTCGAGACCGAAGGGCCACTTCGAGGCCGGCTTCTCGGGCTCCGCTGCCTTGCCGCCAGGCGAGGAGCTGGTCCGGGATGTGGCCACCGACGGCTTGGTGGTTGACTTCGAGGCAGGCACGGAGCCCTGGGGCGCGAGGCCCCGCATCTCGAGCAGGCGGAGCTCCCGCCGGGCCTCGATGAAGTTCGGGCGCTTCTCCAGGGCCTTCTGGAGGTGGCCACGGCACTTGTCGTTGTCGTTCGACTGCTTCCAGAGGAGCGCCATGTAGTAGTGCGCCTCAGGGTTGTCCGGGTCGCTGGTGACGGCCTTCTCGAGGTGCTCGCGCGCCATGGAGAGGCGCTTTCCGTCGGGCCGGGTGGTGTTCTGGAACACGGCCCAGCCCATCTGCAGGAGGTACCGCGCGTTGTCCGGGTCGGCATCGAGGGCCTTCTGAAGCATGCCCTCCGCCTCGCCGTACGCGCCCTTCTTAACGAGCGACACGCCCTTGTGAAAGAAGACCTTCGCCGCCTCTTTGGACGAGATGCCGAGCTCGTCGGCGTTGCGACGCAGGAGCTCCTGGGTGGACTGGGTGGAGACCCGCGCCTGGATCTCCTCGGTGGAGGCGCCGGCCATGGGGTGTTTGCGCTGGTAGTCGTCACGACGCTTCGGATCCATCAGCACCGACTGCGCCTCGGTCACCGCCCCGAAGACCCGCTTCGCCTCAGCGTCCAGGTCCTTCAGCCCTCGTTTCGAAATGCGGTCGGGGTGAAGGATCTTCGCGAGCTCGAAGTACGCTTTGGCGATCTCTGCCTTCGACGACTGGCCCGTCACCCCGAGCAGCGCGAAGAAGTCCTCCCGGTCGACCGCCTTGGCCTTGTCGGCCACCAGCGCCCGGATGTCGTCGTCGGTCACTACATTCTCCTGGTTCGCGGGCGCCGTGTTATCGGCGCGCCGGAGGATAACAGCGCGACCGGATACGAGGAAGGGGGGTGCGACGCCGCAGTCGAGCCATGGTAGGCTCAGACCGTGTTCCGCCCTGGCATGAAACGCGTTCTCACCGCCCTCAGCTGCCTCGCCGCCTGCGCCACAGAGACCGTGGCGGGCAGTCCCGCCGAAGCCGGCGCCCTCGGCGCGGCCGGATGGCCCGAGGCCGTCCTCCTCAGAGGGACGCAGCTCACGTTCGAAGGAGAGAACTTCCTGGTCCCGGAGCTGGGCGATCAGCGCTTGATCGTGGACGGGGGCGGCAAGCGCCTCACCCTCCCGTTGACGTTCGAGTCGACGACGCAGCTGCGGCTCACGGTCGGTGACGACTTCCTCTCCGTCTTTCCCACAGGCTCGCGGGTCTCTGGCGCCGCCAGCATCGTCCGTACCCTCTACGAGACGGGCGCCTCTGACGAAGCCGCCTTCCAGGTGTCTTTCGAGGTGGTCGACAACGTCAACCCGGCCGTCGACTCCATCGCCGGGGTAGACGCGGACGGCAGCGTGTACCCCGGCGACCTCCTGGTGCTGGAGGGCAAGGGGTTCCTGAAGCGGGGCGAGGGCCAGACGATCGTGGGCCTCCAGGGAGCCTTCGAGAGCCAGACGCCGCCAGAGACCCTGGCTGTCGACGTGGTGGTGCCGGCAACGGGCACCACGCGCGAGCGCCTCGAGCTGATCCTCACGCCGGACATCTTCGGCGTTCGCCCTGGCACGTTCCGGGGCGACATCACGCTCGTCAACGAGGCCTTCGGCGGCACCGCCGAGGGGCCGCGGGTCCCGGCCCTCGAGTGGCGCCTCCGGCCACCCCGCATCGACGCCCTCGCGCCCACGCTCGCCGGCCGCGGCCAACCGATCACCGCGCAAGGGCGCGGCCTCCTCCGCACCGACCCGCTGTACGAGGCCACCACCCTCTTCCGCCTGGAGGGGTCGTTCCTCGCGCGCCTCACCGGCGTGGAGACGCCGCTGATCGGCCCCACTGCGCTGGCGCTCTTTCCCGACGAGTTCATCGGCAACACGGCCATGCGCTACATCCTGCGCGTGACCCAGACGCCAAGCGGCGAGCTCGAGGGTCTGGGCCTCGTGGCCGGCGCTTTTACCGGTCGCGTCACGCCCATGATCATCAGCGGCGGCGACACGATCCTCGGGCAGGGCGTGGACGTGGTCCTCGAGGTGGCGCTGCAGAAGCAGGTGGTCTTCGTGAAGTTCCTCCCGGGGTTCTCCGCCACGGTGAGCGAGATGGGGCTCGGCCCGCGCGAGGCCGACATCCGCGCGCGAATCCTCGAGGTCTGCGCGCGGGACTACGTGAACGTCAACATCGAGTTCCGCGACACGCGCCCCACCGACTACTCCGAGTACGGCGTCATCGAGGTCGGCGGCGAAGACCCGAACGGCCAGGGCCTCTTCGGCCTCGACAACACCGCGGGCAAGGACGTGGGCAACATCCGCTTCAACGACGTGATCGGCGGGGCCAACGCCGAGACCGCGGAGCAGGGTTACTACGCGTTCGGCGGGGTCTTCGTGCGCAGCTTCTTCCAGATGAGCCCCACGCTCGGCGCCGACGCGAACCTCCCGATCGCCTCGCTCCGGTTCGACCAGATCTTCGCGCCGTTCATGGTCGGTCTCGGTGGCGCCCCGCTCGAGCAGAACCCCGCCCCGGCGCGGCGCGCGCTGGCCGACGAGGCGGTGCGCGTGCTCGGCAACATCGTCGGGAACACCGTGGTCCACGAGGTGGGCCACTCGCTCGGCCTCACGGCAATCGAGGGCGAGTACCACAACATCGGCGACAACGACGGCTGGATCATGGACAGCGGCAACTACCGCCCCTTCAGCGAGCGCGCCGAGATCGACGGTAACGGCTCCCCGGTCTGGGCGCCCTTCGATCGCGACTACCTCGAGCGCATCCTCCCCACCGACTGATGCGAGCCACCGTCGCCAGTCTCTTCTGCGCCCTCACCCTCGCGTGCGGGAGCAACGAGCCGCTCGGCCTCAGCCCGGCGCTGCCGCCCACCCCCGCGCTCACGGCCCGGGTGAGCTTCCCGGAGGTGCCTGGCGCGCCGTTTGTCGAGGGCCTGGTGCGCGCCACGCTCGACGAGACGGCCCTTGGGCTCATGTACCGCAAGGAGCTGCTGGGGGAGCACGAGGGGATGTTGTTCGTCTTCGGCCACGACGCCGACCACTCCTTCTGGATGAAGAACACGTTCGTCCCGCTCGACATGGTCTTCGTCACGGCTTCGGGCGAGGTTGCGGGGGTGGTTGCTGACGTGCCGCCCGAGACCACGGCCTCCCGGCGCGTGGGCAAGCCGTCGCGTTATGTGCTCGAGGTCGGCGGCGGCTGGGCGAAGGCGCACGGCGTTGGAGCGGGTGCCGTCGCCCGGATCGAGCTACGGCAGGCTCAGCCCGCTGTGGCCCGCCTCGCGCAGTAGGATCTTCGCCCCCCGTGGCGCGCGTGTTGCTCATCCACGTTCCGGTCGGCTTCGAGGAGGCCTACCCGCTGGCGTTGGCGTCCCTCGCGGCCCCGCTGCTGGCGCGGGGACACGCCGTGGAGGGGCTCGACGTGGCCCGCGTGGGCCTCCCGGGCCTCCGCCGGAGGCTCGCGCGCGGCGACGTGGACGTGGCCGCGCTCAGCGTCTGGTCGCCGGGCCTCGCCGCAGCCCGCAGCGTGGTGGCGGTTCTTCGCGAGCAGCGGCTGCGGGTCGTCGTGGGCGGTCCGCACGCGAGCCTGGCGCCCGATGACCTGGACGCGGACGTGGTGGTTCGCGGAGAAGGCGAAGCGGCCATCGTGGACGCGGTGGAGGGCGCCCGCAGCGGGGTGCTCGGGCCCGGAGCGCCCCTGGATCTGGCCGCGCTCCCCTTACCGGATCGTACGGTGTTCCGGGTGGCCGACTACCACCGCGATCACAACCCGCGCGGCGCCACTTACACCCCCTCCGTCACCAGCCGTGGCTGCCTCCACTCATGTACGTTCTGCTCCGCGCCCGCGCTCTGGGGCCGCGGGCACCGTGTCCGCCCAGCGGAGCAGGTAGTCGAGGAGTGGGCACGCCTGGCAAGCGATCACAACGTCGCCGCCGTCCTCGTGGAGGACGACCTGTTCACGCAGGACGCCAGCCGCACAACGCAGCTCTGCGAGGCTCTCGGCGCGCGGCGCGACCTGCCGCGCTTCGAGGTGATCAACGGCATTCGGCCCGAGACGATCACGGCGGGCCTCGCGCACCTCCTCGCGCGCGCCGGCTGCACGCGGGTGGCGCTGTCGCTCGAGACCCACAGCCCGGCGCAGCTCCGTGCCCTGGGCCGGGGCGACGACCTTCCACGCGTGGCGCGGGCCGTCGCCGCGCTCTCGAGCGCACGGATTGGCGTCACCGGCTACTTCATGCTGGGGCTGCCCGGCGAGACCGCCGCCGACCGCCTCGCGCTCTTCAACTACGCTCGCGAGCTGCCGCTCGACATGGCGCACTTCTCCCGCGCCAGCGCGTGGCCGGGCACTTCATGGGCGGCGCCCCTCTCCGAGGTATCGGCAGCCGAGCGGGCTGCGTTATACGCCGCCTGGTATCTCCACCCGGGGCGCGCTCGCCGCGCCGCACACCTGCTCGGCGCGGGACCCAGGGATCTTCCTCGAATGGCGCGCCGCCTCGTCGATTGGATGGTCCGGCCGCTCGAGGCACGCCACGCCGACCTCGGCGGCCCGAAATGAGGCGCCGCTGGCTCGTCCTGGCCCTGATGCTGGCCACCGCCGCGGCGCTGGTGTGGGCGATCTTCCGCGGCGTGGACGTAGACGGCGTCTTGGCCGCCCTCAAGGGCGCGTCGGTGCCCGCGCTCGCGCTCCTGGTGGTGTTCTCCACAGCCATCTGGTTGGTCATGCCCACGCTGCGGTGGTCCGCGGTGCTCCAGGTGCTCGGGGTCTCGGTCTCCTTCCGCCAGCTCCTCCGGGTGCGCGTCGGCGCTCAGCCGCTCAAGCTCGTCGTCCCTCTCCGCGGGGGCGAGGCGGTCCGCGCGCTCTGGCTCCGCAAGCGCGCGGGCACGCCGCTCGCGGTGGGCCTCGCTTCCATCGTCTTCGACATGGGGCTCGTCGCCCTGGGCCAGCTCGGGCTCGCGACGGTCGCCCTCGCGGCAGTCACGGTGGGCGGCGGGCCGCCGGCCGCGCTTGTCGTGGCCAGCGGAATGCTGGTCCTCGCGGCCGTGGGCCTCGGGTCGTCGAGTGCGCAAGCGCTGGGGCTCCGTCTCGTGGGCGCCGCCTCAGGGCGGCTCGCAGACCGCCTGCGCCCGGTGGTCACCGCCGTCGCAGCTTGCACCGCGCTGTCGAAAGCTCGGCTGGTGGCGCTGACCCTGGCCACCGAGCTCCCCGAGATCGTCTCGCTCTGGGCCGCGTTCCAGGTGGTGGGCGCCGACATCTCGCTGGTCGCCGTAGCGAAGGGGCTGCCCTTCGTCATCGCCGCGGGGCTCCTGCCGATCTCCGTCGGCGGCTTCGGCACGCGCGAGTACGCGATCACAGCAGTCTTCGCAGGTTTGGCGTCGCCCGAGGCCCTCGTGGCCGGGGCGCTGGTCTTCTCCGCGGTCGAGTTCGCGCTCCCCGCGGTCCTGGGCCTCGTGGCTACCGCGAGCGTTCTGGCCGACCTCGCCGCCGAAGACGAACAGCGCGCGGGCTGACGACCCGAACGTCCGCCTGGGTCAGCGCGACGGGGGCCGGGGACGGGCCGCGAGGTACTGCTTCGGCCAGGGCACCGACACGCCCTGCTCCGCCGCGGCGTGAAGGGTGAAGGCGGGGTCGAAGAGGTGCGGTCGGGCCAGGGCGCACAGATCGGCCCGGCCGCTCCCGATGATCGTGTTGACGTGGTCCCAGCTCTGGATCGCGCCCACGGCCATCGTGGCCACGCCCACGCTCTGCCGGATGAGGTTCGCGTAGGGCGTCTGGAACATCCGGCCGTACTCGGGTCGCGCGTCCGGTGTGGTCTGACCGGTTGAGACGTCCACGAGGTCCACCCCGTGCTCCGCGAGAAGGCGCGCGACTGCGACGGCCTCGTCCGCCTCCACTCCCCCCGGCGCCCAGTCAGTGGCCGAGACGCGCACACTCAGCGCCTTGGGCCACACCGCCCGCACGCGACGGAGGACCTCCAGCGGGAACCGCATCCGGTTCTCCAGCGCGCCCCCGTAGGCGTCGTCTCGCTGATTGGACAACGGCGTGATGAAGCTCGAGAGCAGATAACCGTGGGCCATGTGGAGCTCGAGGAGGTCGAAACCCGCGTCGAGCGCCAGGCGCGCGGCGCCCTCGTGCTCCTCAGCCACCCGCAGCATCGCGGCGCGGTCCATCGCCGTGGGCGTGACCGAGCCCGGG
Organism: Pseudomonadota bacterium; assembly: GCA_005776725.1. Lineage (GTDB taxonomy): Bacteria > Myxococcota_A > UBA9042 > SXOO01. The sequence continues at coordinate 53,923 of SXOO01000062.1, forward strand.
CGATACGGCAGCGGCGACGGCGCAAGGATCTCCCAGGCCTCGCGCGCTGCGAGAGGCGCGTCCGGTGGGCCCTCCCAAGGCAGCCGCGTGGCGCCCTTTCGACCGGCGTGGCCGAGCTGCATCCCGATCGCGGCCCCCGTGTGGCGGTGGACGAAGTCGACCACGCGGCGCCACGCCACCGCGTGGTCGCGCGTCCAGAGGCCTGCGCACCCGGGGGTGATCCGCGCGTCGGGGCTGACGGCGGTCATCTCGGCGATCACCAGCCCTGCCCCGCCGACCGCGCGCGCTCCGAGGTGTACGAGGTGCCAGTCGTCGATGCAGCCGTCGGACGCCGCCGAGTACTGGCACATCGGTGAGACGACCACGCGGTTCGACAGCTCGAGCCCGTTGATACGGAACGGCGTGAACATGGGCGGCACCGGCGCCTTGGCGCCCGCCTCCTGCGCCACCCAGCTCTCGAGGGCCCCCACGAGCGCCGGGTCCCGTAGCCGCAGGTTCTCCCACGTGACCCGCCGCGACCGCGTCATCATGCTGCCCACGAGCTGCAGCGGCGTGAGCCGAGCTTGCATCACAGCGGCCCGCTCGAACCACGCCTGGCTCACGCGAGCCGTGCGTTGAAGCCTCGCCACGTCGTCCCGTCGCGCGGCCTCGTACGCCGCGATGGCCCCGGGGACATCCGCCGCCGCCGACAGCGCCTCGACCAGCGCGATCCCGTCCTCCCTCGCCAGCTTGGTGCCGCTGCCGATGGAGAAGTGCGCGGTGTGTGCGGCGTCCCCGATGAGCACCACCGGCGCCTCGCCCTTCGTGGTGGCGCGCCAGCTCGCGTTCTCGACGTGCCTGAAACGAATCCACGGCGCCCGGTTTGCGTAGAGGCGTGCCCCGCCGAGCTCGCTGGCGAAGACCCGCTCGAGCTCGGCGATAGACTCCGCCTCGCTGCGCTCCGCGAAGCGGCCACGAGTGAAGGTCTCCTCGTCGGTCTCCACGATGAACGTGCTGCGTTCGGCGGAGAACGGGTACGCGTGCACCCGGAACGACCCGTACTCGCAGCGCTTGAAGAGGAACGTGAACGCCTCGAAGACGCGGTCAGTGCCCAGCCAGACGAAGGGCGCGCTCCCCCAGGTGACCGACGGGCGGAACGCGTCCTCGTACGTCGCGCGAGTTCGGGAGTTGATCCCGTCAGCGGCGATGATGAGGTCGGCGTCCAGCGCCTCGACGTCCACCTCGACGCCGTGCCGCACCTCCACCCCCAGCGCCACCGCGCGGTCCTCCAGCGCGTCGATGAGCTCGAGCCGCGCGATGCCGCAGAAGCCGTGGCCGGAGCTACGAACCCGCGCGGGCCCCGTGTCGGTGTCGACCCAGGTGTCGATGTCCGTCCAGCGCACGAAGCGGCTCGTGATCTCCGCGAAGCTGGGCGGATCGGCGGCCTCGAAGTGCCCGAGCGTCTCGTCGGAGAAGACCACGCCCCAGCCGAAGGTGTCGCTCCGGGCGTTGCGCTCGCTCACGACTACGTTCACCTGCGGGAGACGGGTCTTGAGCAGGATGGCGGCGTAGAGCCCACCAGGCCCTCCGCCGATCACGTGGACGTTCATTCCCTGCTCGCTCCCAAGCGACGGAGCTCGCCGCGATCGATCTTCCCGAGGTGGGTCCGAGAGAACGCGTGTACCACGATGACCTCGCGCGGGACCTTGTAGGCCTGAAGGCGCGCGCGCAGGTAGGTGCCAAGTCGCGTCGGCAGCTCGGCGGCGTCGTAGCCGGGCGCCGGCAGCACGTAGGCACAGAGCCGCGTGAGCCCGTGCGCGTCCGCTACGCCCACCACCGCGCACTCGTGGACCGCGACGTGTTCGGAGAGGCAGCTCTCCACGTCGCGCGGCGCGACCCACTTGCCGCTCACCTTCAGCATGTCGTCGCCGCGACCGCAGTAGGTGAAGACGCCGTCGGCGTCGCGCCGAACCATGTCACCGGACACGTACCACTCGCCCTGGAACGCGCGCGCCGTGGCCTCGAGCGCGCGGACGTAGCCGAGCGCTCGCGACCGGCCACGCACCCACAACCACCCAGTGTCGCCGTCGGGCAAGGGGCGCCCCTCGTCGTCGCGCACCTCCACCTCGAAGCCGGGGACCGGCCTCCCGAGCGTACCGGGGCGAACCTGGCCCGGCCGGTTCGTGAGGAAGACGTGCCACATCTCGGCGGTGCCGAGGCCGTCGAGGAGCTCCACGCCGAACTGCTCGCGGAACGCCACGAAGAGCGCCTCGGGCAGCGCCTCGCCCGCGGAGGTTGAGAGCCGCACGCTGGAGAGATCCGCGTGCGGCGCGTCGCGCAGCAGCTTCCCCACGAAGGTCGGCACGTTGACCAGCACGGTCGGGCGGTGGCGCGCGACCAGCCCGGCGACGCGCTCGGGAGTGCACCGGTCGGGGAAGAGCACCGCGCGCGCCCCCACGGAGAATGGGAACAGCAGGTTCATGCCCGTCGCGTAGCCGAAGTAGAGCTTCGGGACGCTGAGGGTCACGTCGTCCGGGCCGTACCCATAGACACCGTGGGCGGTGAGGACCGTGGTGTTCACGAAGGCGCCGTGGCTCTGGGCGACGGCCTTTGGCCGTCCCGTGGTGCCGCCCGAGAACAGCCAGATCGCGCCGTCGTCGCGGTGGGTGTTGGCCCGCGGCGGGCAGGCGTGGTCGCCCAACGGCCCCAGGATCGTCGCACGGCCTGTGAGCCGCTCTTCCACGCGCGGCGCCGCCACGACCATCCGGATCCCGGTGTAGTCGACGAGGCCAAGGAGCTCGTCTCCGTCGAGGTCGGGGTTCAGCAGCACCACGACGGCCCCGAGGTGCAGGATGCCGAAGAAGGCGCCCACCCAGTCCGCGCCGTCGTCGAGCGCAATCCCGACCCGCTCCTCGGGGCGTACGCCGGCCGCGTGGAGAGCCGCTGCGTAGCGATGCGCCAGCGCGAGGACCTCGGCGTAGGTGACGTTCCGCACCTCGCCATCGGGGGAGTCGATGGTCAGCGCCACCCGGGCGCCGCGCCCCTCGGCGAGCCGCCGCTCGAGGAAGTACTCGACGAGGTTGAGGTGGTCGGGGAGGTCCACTTCGGGCGTCACGGGATTCGCTCCTCGAGAGGGGTGTGGGCGCGAGCGCGCCGGCCGTGGGCACGTCGTCTCAAAAGGGGCGCCGGAGCGCAAGCCCCGTCTGGGCGGCGACCGTCAGACCTCGGAGCGACTCGCTCACGCTCGGTACTTCCGTATTGGGGCCCCCTCGGCGCCCCTGCCGGACGGGCTACGCGCCCGCAGTCATGAAGCCGGTCGCGCGGGCGGCAGTAGCCAACTGGGCATCGTGGGTCGCAAGAACCGGCGCCTCGAGGCGCCCCTCGCGCCAGAGGGTGGCCGTAGCGAGGTGGATGGCGTCGAGCGTGCCCAGCGGTGTTGGGAACGGGTCCGCGGCCCGACGAAGCACGGCGGGGGACACGTCAACCCGATCCATGCGCTCCAGCAGCCGCAGCACCAGCCCGCGGCGGTCCGCCAGCTCCTCCGCGTCGAGAAGCCCGAGACGCAGACGCCGGTCCAGCGTACGGAGGCACTCGACCTCCGTGAGCGCGCTCGTGACCGCCTTCTGAATTGACGCCCACTCCGGCAGACGGTCGGCTTGGGACAGCGCCACCCGAAGGAGGACAGAGGAATCGACGTACGCGATCAAAACCGGTCGCTGCGCTCGTCGCGGAGCTGTTCGAGGACGTCGACGGACGATCGGCTGGGCCCGAGAAGTGCAACCTCGTGAAGCGCCCCCTTCGCCGGACGGATGACGAGCTCGAGCCCGACGGCCCCTACCGGAACAATGCGCGCGATAGGCTCTCGGCGGTCGAGTACGACGATCGTCTCCCCGCGCCGAACGGCCTGGAGATGCTCGCTGAGGTGGGCTTTTAGATCGGCAGTGCCTACGGAGGTCATGACCATATGCTAGTCATGCATGACTATCTGATCAAACGCCGTCGAAGCTGATTCCCCCCGACTGCGGGGGCCCGCGCAAGAGCCGGCGCGTCGGAGTAGACTCGGGCGGCCCCCCGAACCGAGGGCCCAGGAGTTTGCCATGCGCCTTTTCGGGCCCCGCGCGGCTCGCCCAGCCCGCCTCGCGCTCCTCGTCGTCGCAGGGGCCTTGTGGACCGCCGCCTGCGGTGACGCGGCCAGCGACCCCGCGGCCCAGCCGGTCGACGCCGCCGTAGCTGACGGGGCCGACTCAGCGGGCGGCGGCACGCCCGCCGACGCGACGACGGGGCCTGGCCGAGCCGACGCGAGCACCCACAACGACGCCCTCAGCGGGGTCGACACTCTCGCCGCACCCGATGACAGCGGCGGCGTTGCCGACTCGGGACCCGACCTCGACACCTCGAACGCCAACGAGGACGCGCCCTCGCCACCCGACGCCTCCACCGAGCCCCCGCCCGACGCCCCGGAGGTGAGCGACGCGCCCTCCCCGCCCGACGCCTCCACGGAGCCCCAGCCGGACGCCGTCGCGTGCCCGGCGTCCTGCGACGACGCGCTCGACTGCACGGTGGACAGCTGCGACGCGAACACGGGGACGTGCGTCCACGACTCCGCGGCGTGCCCCAAGGACCCCCTCGCGGTCTTCGGCAGCCGCTACTGGACCGTATACCGCCCGCACTTCCTCTCGGACTTCTACGAGGCGGGGCGCGTGACTGATCGCGTGACTGCCGGCGTACGCATGTTCGGCGACACGAACATCTTCATGGGTTACGCGCTCTCCACCTTCGTCTACGAGTACCGCGCCGCGCACCTCCCCGAGTCGCTCGCCCTGGTGCACGAGATCCTCGACGCCTACGCCGCCCTCGACGCGCTCCCCGCCAACGCGACCTTCGGCTACCTCATCGACGACCCGCTGGACGGGTACGTCTACCGGAGCGACCGCGGCCCCGACTACGAGACCAACAACTGCCTGTTGCTGAGCGGGTTCTGCCTACCGCAGCTGGCCACGCGCAACAACGAGCCCTCCGGCGACCAGCTCCTGGGCACGCTCCGAGCGCTGAAGGACGTGGTGGACTTCCCTGGGCCGCTGGTCCACGGCGGCGTCGACCTGAAGAGCCTGGCACGCGCCCACGCGCACCGGATCGGCGTCTACCTGCGCGAGAGCGCGTTCGTCATGCATAACCGCTTCGGCCAGCCGGTGAAGCGCGGCGAGGACCAGCGGTGGGCCTCATGGGCGTTCCAGCGCGGCGTGGCGGCGGTAACGGGCAACCCCAAGAGCGACTACGAGGCGACATGGTCACTGGGGATCCTCCCGGTGGCGCCCGCGCAGCAGCGGGCGATCAGCCACCTGTTCATCCGGGGGGCCGTGACGTTCACTGCGTCGTGCGTAGCCGGCGCCCAGATCGACGTGGGCCCGCTGCTCGGTATCCCGTTCACGCTCGACCTCGAGTGCAACGAGTTCAACATCGGCCTCGGCGGCGACTCGGCAGTGATCAGCCTCTCGCCCGACCCGGCCAGCGAGGACTGGTTCTCCAAGGTAGTGCAGCGCGCCGACCTGGTGGCGGAGGGCAGCGCGCTCTACGCCCTCTACGCCCGGCTGCACTTCAACGACGACGCGCCGGAGCTGCTGGACACCGCGGCGCGCTTCCTCGCGGCCCCTTCCACGCCACCCACGGGCACGAACCTCGACCCCAACGGCTGGTGCGTTTCGTGGCGGTGGGCTCACGACTACGACAACCCCAACCGCTGCATCGAGGAGCCCCACCTCGGCGAGGTCTACAGCGGACTCGACTACATGCTGCCCCGGGCCTTTGCGTCTGCTTTCGGCATCCTCCCGGAGTAGACCCGGGGGAGAGTCTGGGTCACTCAGAGCCCCAGGGCTGCCTTGATCGCCGGCTCAACCTCGGAGGCCTGACTCGCGTAGCGCTTCAGGTAGGTGATCTTGCCGCCCGCCTTGAGCACCACGTTCTGCTCGTTCGCACCCGCGAAGGCGAAGTGGGCCTTGAGGGCCTGCGTGGGATCGTAGAGCACGGGGATCGTGAGGTTGTACTTGGTGCGGATCTGCTTGCAGAGGGTTGAGGTGGCAGGCCCGCCCGAGCCCTCTTCGATCACGAGGATCGAGGTGAGACCAGCGGCTGCGTAGAGGTCCTGACGTTGTTGGATCACCGAACCGGCGACCTGCTTGCAGCCACTTCACCAGTCCGCATATCCGAACAGGTACGCCGCTTTGGACGCGCAGAGGTCGTGAAGGCTCACCGAGTTGCCATCGCAATCTTTCAGTGTGAGGTCAGCGACCGTCGCGCCTACCGTGGTCCCGTAAGGACCTACTGGCGGGCAGGTCACTGCGGTGCTGCAGACACCCGCGGAGCAGGCCTGGCCGGCGCCGCAGGTACCGCAGGTGCCGCCGCAGCCATCGTCGCCGCACACCGCATCCCCGCACGACGGATCGCACTTGCAGGCCCCCCCTTCGCACGAGAAGCCCGCCGAACACGCGCCGCAGGTGCCGCCGCAGCCGTCGTCGCCGCAGGACTTCCCGTCGCACGCGGTGATGCACTCGCAGGTCCCGGCTTCGCATGAGAAGCCCGCCGAGCAAGCGCCGCAGGTGCCGCCGCAGCCGTCGTCGCCGCAGGACTTCCCGTCGCACGAGGCCACGCACTCGCAGGCTCCCGCGTCGCACGAGAAACCCGCCGAACACGTGCCGCATACGCCACCGCAGCCGTCGTCCCCGCAGGACTTCCCTTCGCATGACGGGACACACTGGCAGGCCCCGCCGACGCAGGCCTCCCCCTCGCCGCACCCCCCGCAGCTCCCCCCGCAGCCGTCGGCGCCACAGGGCTTGGCCACGCAGGACGCGGTGCACGACGCCACGCACTGCCCGCTGGCGCAGAACTGCGACGCGTCGCACTCGCCACAAGAGCTGCCGCAGCCACCGTCACCGCACACCTTGTCACCGCACTGGGCGGTGCAGACACACTCCCCGCTCTCGCAGGTGCTCGGGCTCGCGCAGGAGCCGCAGGTGCCACCACAGCCGTCGTCACCGCAGTCGACGCCCCCGCAGCTGGGCACGCAGAGGCACTGCCCGCCGGCACAAGCGGTGCCAGCGGAGCACGTCCCGCAGGAGCCGCCGCAGCCATCATCGCCACAAGCGCTGCCGGCGCAGGAAGGCACGCAGCTCGGCACGTCCGGTGCCCCGCCCGTGTCTGCCGGGCCGATGTCTGCCGGGCCGGTGTCTGTTGGGCCGGTGTCTGCCGGGGCTCGGTCAACCACGTCGTCCTCAGGGAGCGGCGCCGCCACGTCCTCGACGGGAGACTCTGCAGCGTCGTTGGCGACACCCCCGGAGTCTTCGTCGGAGAGCACAGCGTCCGCGGCGCCCGCCACGTCCGGTGGGTCTGAGGTCGCGTCGGGCGCGGCCTCGGTCCCGCCAGACTGCGCGGTGCAGCCCAGAGCAAGGAGAATGAGGAGGAGTCGTTGCATCGCCGGTCTTACTCCCCAGCGAGCGACGGGTTACGCCGAGGCGCGCGAGAAATTCACCGAAGCGCGAGAGCGCGGAGGTGAACCGGGCCGGGAGCTCTGCTGCCCCTGCCCCAACCTGAATCCTAAAGAGGTGCACGCAGCCGCACCTGGCCGGCTGCGCGTGTGCCAGCGGTTACAGCCAGCCGAGATCAGCGGCCAGATCGAACACGGTGAATCGGGCCCGGATGTCCCGCGCGATTGCCCATGTCTCCAGGCCCCCCGCGAGCTCCGGAGCGAGCTGCTCGGGGCGCGTCAGGCCTCCGGCGGCGTCGAGCGCGGCGCGGATGGCGCCAAGGGGCAACAGGGCTGAGGTCACCGCTGCCACGATCGCCTCGCGACGAGCCACGACCGCCTCGAGCCGGGCGCGTAGCGCGTCCGCGGGCAACCACTTCTTCAGCGCTTCGGCCACGACGGCCTCGCGCACCGCCACAGGCAGGCGATCGTGGCGCGCCCGGACACGCTCGGCGAGGGCCTCGCGGCTCGGAGCTGCCGCGGCGACCCGGGCCTCCACGTCGATCAGGGGCTGTCCCGCCACGCGACCGTGCGCGGACAAGGCTCCGGCGACCCGGTGGTGTAGGGCCTCGACCAGACAACAAGCGATCCCGACCTGCGTCCCGTGCAGTCCGTAGAGCTCCCGGCCGGTGGCGTAGCACATCATGTCCCAGTAGTGGCTGATGAGGTGCTCGGCGCCGCTGGCGGGGCTGGAGGCGCCCGCGACCGACATGGAGAGGCCCGACAACAGCACCGCCTCCCCCAAGGCCCGCAGCGCCTCGGGCTCTGCGCGCCCAATGGCCGGGGCGGCGTCGACCATGCGCTCGAAGGCGCCGGTGAGGAGCCCACCCGGCTCAGGGAACCAGTCCTCGCCCGTGACGTGGTGCGCGAGGCGCCAGTCGGCCTCGCTGAACGGCTTGGAGAGCATGTCGCCGAGCCCAGCCAAGGTGAGTGAGCGCGGAGCGGCGGCGCAGACATCGAGGTCGAGGATCACGCCGATCGGCGGCCGGATCGGCAACGTGCGCTTCACGCCATCGACGAGGAGGGCGGAGATCGCGCTGGTGTAGCCGTTCATGCTGAGGGCGGTGCCCACGGCGAGCTGCGCCTTTCCCTGGCTTGACGCAGCGGACTTCGCGATGTCCGTGAGGGTTCCGGAGCCCACTGAGACCACCGCGTCGCAGGCGGCAAGTCGCTCGGCCGTCTCCTCGACGGCCGGCGGAGCGGCCACCGGGTGATGCCCGAAGACCTGCGCGACCACCTCGAAGCCCGCGGCCGCGAGGCGCTCCCGAGTCTCGGCGCCCGCGACGGGATCCGTGTCGCTGTCCGAGACGACGAGGAGGCGCCGCCCGAGGCCCAGGGCGAGCGCGGCGTCACCCACCCCGCGCAGCGCGCCGCGCTCCACCGCGGCGAGCCGAGTGTCGATAGCGGCCACGCGCCCGTTGGCGCAGCGGACCTCGGATCCGAGGAGACGCGCGAGCTCTGTCACGGGGAACTCTCCGGGAGCGGGGCGGTCGGTTCGGGGCGGGCTTGGCCGGTGCCCTCGCCGCCGCCCGCGTCAACGGCCACGCCCATCTCCAAGCGAGACTCGGTGAGCGGGCGCTTACCCATCTTGAGAGAGAACGACGACCGGATGCGACCCTTCGAGGGGCAGTAGAGGTCGCGGTAGGTGTAGCGGGTGCCGTGGTCGGACGCGATCGAGCGGTCGATGACCACTGCGTCCTTGCAGGCCCTGGCCTCGTCGGCGTTCGGTCGAACCACCTCGAGGCTCGCGTCGTTGAACGTGTCGTCCTTCCGGAAGCTCCCCGACCAGCGGACCTCGAGCACCGGGGCCGCGGGCAGGACAAGGACCGGGGGGACGAAGTCGCGGCGCCTCCCGCCCTGGATCACCGCCACCTGCCAGCGCCCCGCGGCGTCCTCTCGGTAGATCGCCGTGTGGTCCGGCGGGCTCCCACCGGCGTACTCGGTGGTGCAGTGCCACTCGACGCGGTGACCGGGGTCGACGGGGAGTGGCGCCTCCGGCGCTGCCACAGCCGTGGGCGCACCCGAGGCCCGACGGTCGTCCAATCCCAGGATCATCGCGCGCACGCGGCGACTGGCCTTGGCCAGCTGGGCCTGGCGAGGCTTGTGCTTGGGCACACGCTCCTGACGAAGCACCGGGGTGGGTGGCGGCTTCGGCGTGACGGGGACCGTGGTCTCTGGCCCGGGCACAGTGACGCGCAGGCAGCGCTCCACGAGCTCGAGGCGGCGGGCCACACCCGCGTCGGTGATCACCTCGCGACCGGGGGTCCACTCGCGCAAGGGGAAACGCGACCCGGCGGTGAGCGCCTTCTCAGCGGGCGCTGGCCGGGCCGGCGGCTCACTCCCCAGCAACGCCAACGCAGTGATCAAGACTCCGACCATCACAGAAACTCCTGGACCGCTTGCCCCGGCGCACCGCGAACAGGCGCACGGCCCGAGGCGACGCTACTCCATGAGCTTGCCGGCGTGTCGCACATCCGTACCACGAACGAGGAATATCACCTCCTCGGCGAGGTTGGTTGCGTGGTCGCCAATCCGCTCCAGCACCTTGCACACGGACTGCAGGTGGATCCCCTCCTCAATAGCGGTGGGGTCGGCGGTCATGGCCGCCAGGATCGCCTCGAAGAGGTCGTGGTAGCCGTCGTCGACATGGTCGTCGCTGGCGATCACGGCCTCTGCCCGATCCACGTCGTGGGCGACGAAGGCGTCGATCGCGCTGCGCACCATGGCCTGGACGGCGTCGGCGAGGCGCTCGATCCCCGAGGTGGGCACGACGAGGCGCCGTCCCGCGAGGTCCACTGCGCGCTCGCATAGGTTGACCGCCAGATCGCCGATGCGCTCGAGGTCGGTGACCATCTTGAGCGCGAGCGTGACGAACCGAAGATCGGACGCAAGCGGGTGCCGCTTGGCGAGGATCAGGAGGCATAGCTCGTCGATCTCGCGCTCGGCCCGATTGACACCGCGGTCCATCAGGACGGTGTTTCGCGCTAGTGCGGAGTCTCCGGTGACGATGGCCTTGATCGCCTGGCGGATCATCTCCTCCACGCGTCCGGCCATGAGGATGAGCTTCTGTCGGAGCTGGTCCAGCTCCGACTCGAACTCGCGATCGATGTGGCGTCCTGGCATGACCCCGTCTTCAACCGAACTTGCCGGTGATGTAGTCCTCCGTACGGCGATCTTTCGGCTGGGTGAAGAGCTGGTCGGTTGGACCGAACTCCACGAGCTCACCCATGAGGAAGAACGCCGTACTATCCGACACCCGAGCCGCCTGCTGCATGCTGTGGGTGACGATGGCGATACTGTATCGGCTCCGCAACTCGTGGATAAGATCTTCGATTTTCGAGGTCGCGATGGGGTCCAGCGCGGA
>SXOO01000063.1 GCA_005776725.1 Pseudomonadota bacterium
GCCGCGGCGGCCGGGGTGCCTGCGGCAGCTTGTGCAGCCGCTGCGGCCGCCGCGGCGGCTTTGGTGGCCGCCTCGATCGCCGCCGCCGGGTCGGTGCCCGCGGCCGCTAGCGCCGCTTGGGCGGCCTTCGCTTGCTCGTTCGCCTTCTTGATCGCCTCGGCGGCGTCCCCGGCGGGGGGCGCGTCTCCGCCCTTGTCCTCGTCGCCGTCCTCTCCTTCGTCGGCCTCACCCTCGGCCTCGGCCGCCTCGACCTTCTCGGGCTTCGCGGCGGGCTTCGGCAGGGGGCCGGGGGGGCTCTCCTTCTTGCAGCCCGAGACGGTGACGAGCCCCGCGAGGCCCATCGCAGCGGCAATGGCGATCATGTTTTTCACGGACGGCTCCTGTTCATTGGGGTGACTACGGGAAAGCTGACGGTTCGATGGTGTCTACGGCGCTGGCAATGGCGTGGGCGGAGACGGCGCTCAGAGGGCCAACAAAGACCTTGCGGCCGGCGTGGGTGACGAGCCAGGTCTGCGGGACGGTGTGCTCGGTGATGTCGAGTGCCTCGAACAGCTCCTCGGGACGCCCCTCGAAGACGAGCGTCTCGAAGTCGAGCCCGTGGTGGAGCGCCGCCGCCTCGACGGCCGCGAGGTGCGCACCCGGATCTGCGGTGGGTGCCGAGAACGCCTCCCAGCCAATCCCCACGAAGTCCACGCGGCCCGCGAGCTGCGCCCGCAGCGCCATCACCGCCGGGAGCTCGTCGATGCACGCGTCGCACCAGGTGGCCCAGTGCACGACCACTCGAGGACGGACCGAGGCGGAGGCCGCGAGGCGGACGCCCACGCGATCCGACAGCACGGCGCGGTCCGACGTGGCCATGACGTCCCGGTCTCGGATCCGCTCGCCTTGACTGGGCGGGGATACCGCCTCGGGCCGTAATATGGCGCGGACGCCCTTGACCGGGCCACGCTCCGCGATGGCGTTGAGGGTGTCTCTGGCGAGGCCCAGCCACCCGCGACGTTCCAGCACCGTACTCGCCTCCGCAACGAAGCGCTCGCGTTGTACCATCGCGCCCGCGCCCTGCAAGCTGGAGCCCCACTCGATGTTCGTCCTCCGCCGTGTCCTCGCCGGGCTGACCCTGATCTCCCTCCTCGCCCCCGGCTGCGCCAAGGATGCGTGCGACGGCGAGATCCTGTCCCGGGCCGTCACAGCCACCTCCTCTGTCCCCAGAGAGCAACGCACCGAGCTGATGAGCCAGGCGCTGCTCGAGGCCTGCACCTCGGCCGACGCCCCCCTCCCCCCATCGCTGCGGGCCGCGCTCACGGCGGTGCGGGAGTACGACCCGTGGAGCGCGTTTCCCGTGGTGGTCCGCGCCATTCACGACGACCCATCGCTGTGGCTTCAAGCCTGCTCGCGGGGGACCGGCGCCTTCAACGCCGTGAAGTGGAGTGACAAGGCGGCGCTGCACCTGGCGCGCGCGTGCGGCACCGAGCGCCTGAGCTTCGCCACGGAGGGTGACTTCGCCCGAGCGGCCCCGCTGGGCACCCTGGTCGCGGTCTTGGCGTGGCCGTGGCTGTCCGAGAAGGGCACGGACAAGACCCGCGCCCACAGCGTGGCCGTCGCGTTGATGGCCGGTGAGTGATAGCGTTTCGCCATGCGGCGTCTCGCGGCCTTGCTCCTGCTCCTCGCCTGCGGCTCCCCCGCAGAGCCGCAGCCGCCCCCCGCCGAGCCCTACCCCACCGAGGGTGAGCTGCCCGTCAGCGCCGCGCGTTTCCACTTCGACGACGGGAGCGTCCGTCTTGGACCCGGGCTCACTGGCGGACGCGGCGTTTCGCTGCTGGACGTGGATGACGACGGCTGGCCGGACGCTACGGTCACCTGGGCCGAAGGGGTCCGCCTCCTGCGCGGATCCGCGGAGGGCTTCCGGCCGTGGACCGAGGTCGCGCTCCCGTGGCCGCGCGCCCTCGCCTGGGCCGACATCGACGACGACGGTGACCGCGACCTCTACGTCAGCGGGAGCCAGACGGAGCATCGGCTCCTGCGCAACGACGCCGGCGGCCTGACCGACATCACGGCGGCCGCGGGGCTCCCAGCCGAGTTCCCCAGCGGCGGCGAGGCCGCCAGCTTCGGAGACCTCGACGGTGATGGAGACCTGGATCTCTTCGTGGCGCTCGGCGCGCGGTCTCAAGCCTCCATCGCGCGGGATCGCGCGAACGGCGTGAAGGTCGAGGCCGGGTCCTTCGGCGCGCCCGACCAGCTCTACTGGAACGAGGGCGGCGTGTTCCGGCGCGACACCTCGGGCGTCTTCGACGGCCCGCCTGGCGGCGAGACCTTCCAGGCGTGCCTCTTCGACGGGGACGGAGACGGCGACCTGGACCTCTTCGCGGTGGATGACCACCGCCCGGACCGGCTCCTCGTCAACGAAGGCGCCGCGCGCTTCGCGGACCGGAGCACCGACCTGCTCCCGGACGAGGGGCGCCTCGTTACCTCGATCATGGGCATCGATCTGGCGGACTTCGACCAGGACGGCCGCCTCGATCTCTACGGCTCGCAGAAGCAGGGAGACCTCCTCTATCTCGGCAACGACCTCACGGCGCCCGTGGCGAACCACTTCCAGTCGTTCAGCGGCGGCGCCGACGCCACGAACCAGACCACCGGCTGGGGCGCGGCGCTGCAGGACTTCGACCACGATGGCGACCAAGACCTCCTACGAACGGCCAACTTCGACACCACGTTCAACACGGGCGGCAGCCTCGGTCGCGTGGGCGTGAACCTGCTCTTCGAGCACGTCCGCACCGAGCGGGAGATCCCTTCGGTGGACCCCGAGGGCCGCGCGCTCGTCGACCGCAGCGCCGAGGCGGGTCCGGTATTCGACCGCCCGATCGACGGGTGGGGGCTCGCCACGGGCGACATCGACCGGGACGGCGACCTCGACGTGCTCATCGGCGTTGATGGCAGCCATGAGGGCCTCGACGGCGAGCCCGACGCCCTGCGCGAGGCGGTCCTGCTGGTGAACCGCGGGGCCGAGTCGGCGCGGCGGCGATCCGTGCTGGTCCGCCTGCGCCAGCCGGGTCGCAAGAACGCGTTCGCGGTCGGTGCCAGCGCGGAGGTGCTGGGCCAGGGGATCCGGAATCGCCGCGTGAATCAGGTGGGCCAGAGCTACCTCAGCCAACACGACGACGCCTTGCACTTTGGCCTCGGAGACTACCTGGCCGCGCCGGCGGTGGTGGTGACCTGGCCGGGGGGCGCGCAGACCGCGTTCCTCGCGGTGCCGGCTGGCGCGTGGCGGCTGGACCGACCGGCCCAGGACTCCGCGAACTGCTGCATCTTCAAGGACGGCGCGGTGTCGTGTACGGCGGCCCCCAGCATCCCGGCCTGCCTCAAGGCGCAGGCGTTCGCGCTGGGCCTCGAGGCGGTGTGCGACGCCGCGTGTGATGCGTGGGCGGGCTGCTGTCCGGCGGTCGCCGCCGAGAGCTGCCGCACCGCTTGCGCGGAGGGGCCGCCCCCAGAGAGCGCCTTGGAATGCGTCGCCGGGAGCGCGTGCTCCGGCGTGCCGGCCTGCCTCGCGGACGGACGCTACGCGCCCGGCAACCCGACCGGCGCGGCGACTGTGGGCGGCGACGCCTGCCCGCTGCGCTGAGCGCTCAACCGCTGGGGAGCGTGAGCGCCTCACATCGAGGCGGTTCGCGCGGCGGGAAGTCCGCGCTGCGCCACAGCAGCACGGGGCGCTCGGGGTCTCGGCGATCGAGCAGCCCCTCGTCCCCGAGCACCAGCGCGTCGTCGGACATGGGAGGGCAGCCGGCGGACCCCCAAGGCCCGGGCACGAGGACCAGGCGGTCTCCTGGCGTCCCGCCGTGGGCGCTGGCGTCGTCGGTGAGCACCTCGTAGTGCCACGGGTGGTTCGCTACGAGCAGCGGTCGGAGCGGGCGGCCCCGGCGCTCGACGACGAGGACCTCGAGGGTCTGGACCCGGCCGTTCAGCGTGACCTCGAGCTCCTCGAGAGACTGGTCGCCGTCGTCGAGGAGACCGACCGTGAGATAGTGCGAGGGCGCGCCGTCGCCGCAGGTCACGTCGACGCCTAGCCCCGTGTCGCGGGTGAACCGCACGGTGCACGGCGCCCCACCGGGCACCAGGAGCGAGACCGGCACGTAGTTCTTCGTGAGCTCGAGGTCGCGGGGATCGGCCACGTACGGCGGGATCGCCGGCGCGGGCATGGGCTCGATCGCCACCTGGCGGGCGAACGGGCGCTGCTCCACCCAAAAGTGCACGACGCCTTGCGCCACGCCGGCCGAGCGGTGCACGGGTCGGCCGTGCCAGAGCAGCGTGGAGGTCCACTCCAGGGCCTGGGCCGCGTCGTCAGCGTTGGGGAGGCCCACGAGGGTCGGCCGGAGCAGCCGGTCGAGCTTGACGTCCACGGGGTCGAAGTCGCGCGCTTCCCGAGACTCGTTGAACTGCGGACGGGGATCGATGGGGAGCTGGAGGGAGCGCAGCGCCTGGGGCCCCGCCGCCAAGACGAGCGCAAGGGTGACGGGGGCAAGGCCGCGGCGCCAGTCGGCGAGGCTGCCTGGGAGCGCGGAGAGGCCCACCGCGGCCCAGTAAGGCAGCGGCCCGAAACACATCACCGCATAGGACAGCTTGTCGCGATCGAGGTTCACGATGGCGAGCAGCACCAGATAGATGGGGAACACCCAGAGCAGGAGCGGTGCGGTGCGGAGGGCGCCGCGCCGGAACCCCAGCCAGGCCCCCCACACCACCAGCGCCATCATGGGGACGCCGAAGCTCCAGAGGTCTTCGAGGGGTCGGGTGATGAGGTTCGGGAACGGCTCGTCAGCCGGTCGCATGAGCTCTGATGCGAAGGGCCAGTTCAGCGGGTGGAAGTGGAACTCTATCCCGAAGACCTCGAGGGGGATCTGACCGCGGACGAGGGACGGGTGGTAGAACGCGCGGCCGAAGTTCTCGTAGCTGGTGAGCAGCCAGGGAACCACGAAAGCGAACAGCGTGGCCCCCGCCAAGGCGAAGCGCCCCACGGTCCACGGACGACCGAGCACCAAGACCGCAGGGAGCAGCAGCGCGAGCTCGGGCCGGGTGCCCACCGCGTGAGCGAAGACGACGGCTGCGAGCCCGTGGAGCCGCGTGGACGGCGCCGCCTGCGCCAGTCGATGATGACAGAGGAGCCACAGCGCGCCCGTGGCGAGGCCCGCTGCCAGCTGGTTCTCGTTGACCATATAGGCGCCCGCGAGCCGGTATCCCATGAGCGTGACAGCCGATATGACGACCACGGCGAGGCGCCGGCGCACGGCGAGGCGGCGCTCGTCGGCGCCTTCGACGCCGAGCGCCCGGAGGCCGCGAGCTGCGAACAACGCGGAGAACAGCCCGATCAACGCCATGTAGGTGCCGGTGGCCACCACGAGCGCCCCGGAGCCGTGGAAGACGAAGTGCTGAACCAGGGTGGCAGCAGAACCGATCCGTTGGATGGTCAGGATCTTGGCGATGCCGAAGCCGGGCTCCAGCGGATGCTCGGTGACGTGCTCTACCTCGCGTCCCCACAAGGGATCGTAGGTGCGCAGCCCCTCGCCGCTCCCGTCCTCGAGCAGGAACATGCTGGCCTGGTGCGGGCAGGGAGAGAAGATCTCCACCCCCTCGAACGACCGCGGGATCATGGTGAGCGCGTTGACCACGACCATCGCCACCACGGCGGCGACGACTGCCCAGCCCTCCTCGAGGGGCGAGGTGCGCGGTGGCTCTGCGGGCGCGACGCGGCCTCTCGCGTGCTGGCGAAGGAGCAAGGCCCCAAAGACCGCCGAAACCCCCGCGGCTGCAAGCAGGACCCCGATGGGTCCAAGCGGCTTCCTGAGCACGTAGGGCGTGATGAAGGCGATGGGGACGACGAGGGAGGCCCCGAAGAGCAGCGAGGTGGCCACGCGCTCGAGTGGCGTGGCGCGCGGGAGCGCCCAGCTGCTCGCGAGCCAGCCCGGGACGCCCCAGGCGAGCCCCGGGAAGACCAGGAGCCAGAGGAGGCCCACGGCTACTGGCCGATCGGAACCGTGGGGATGATGAAGAGCGCCGCCTTCGATTCCGAGGGGTTCTGGCTATCGGTGACCTTCGCCTGAAAGAAGAACCCGCTGAGCTTGATCTGCGTAAAGGGCACCGTGATGGTGTTGACGAGGCTCGGGTCGCTGACCCCACCGCTGAGCGTTCCGTCCGGCGCGAGCGTGAGACCGGCCGGGACCCCGCTCTTCGGGATGAACGAAGACACGAACCCGGGGAGCGGCTCTTCGGCCCAGGTGTACGGCTTCTTGCCGCCCTTGGCCGCGAGCTTCGCGTTGTAGGGGACAGGGAGACCGCTCACCACGACGATGAGCGGGAGCGTGATGAGCTTGGTGACGAACAGGTTCACTTCCTGCTCACCGATGATCTCGAGCGGCGCGAGGCTCACCGGCAGCGTGAACGCCTTCTGGGCCGTGGCGGTGGGGCTGCCGTTGTCGAGCGCCTTCACCGTGAACGTGAAGTCGCCGCCCTCGGTGGCCACCCCGCTGAGCACTCCTGCTGCGGAGAGGCTGAGCCCCGGCGGAGGCGCCCCTCCGACCAGCCCCCAGAAATACGGGGTCTCGCCGCCGCTGGCGGCGAAGGACACGGAGTAGGGCTCGCCCTCGATGGCCTTCGGCAGCGGCGAGGAGGTGACGATCGCGAGGCTGCCGTCTGTGACGACCACGGTCCAGGTCGCAGTATCGAACGCCCCTGCGGAGTCGGCCACGGTGGCGTCGAAGGTGGTCTCACCTGCCGCCTCGGGAATACCGGAGAGCACGCCGCCCGCGTCGAGCGCCAGGCCGGGAGGCAGGGCGACAGCCTTCCACTGGTACGGTGGGACCCCGCCCGTGGCCTCGAGCGTGGCGCTGTATGCCACACCGACCTTCCCGACGGGCAACGCCTCGACGACGGCCTTCAGCGCTGGGGCCACGCAACTGTTGCCATCGCACGCGGTGCCCTCTGGGCAATGGGCGTTGATGGCGCACTCGACGCACTCGCCGTCCCAACAATGGGGGCCGCCTTGCTCCTGGGTGCAGGGGGTCTCGGTGAAGGTGGCGCCGTCCTCGCTGCATGCCAGGCGCTGGTCGCCCGAGCACCCCGAGAGCCCGGGAGGGCACGACGGCACGACCGACGCCGCGTCCGGCGTCGCGGACACGGTGTCGGACGCCTCGACCGCGTCGGGCGGCAACACGGAATCGCTGACGTCTGGAGGTGCCTCCACGTCGTCGCAGGCGCCGCTACCGGGGAGCCCGCAGGCGGCAAGCACACCGTCCGGCTCAATCGACGCGTCGACCGGGGCCGCCCCGTCGGCTTCGACGATGTCGCCCAGAGAGACCGTGGCCGCGGCCAGGTCTTCGCCGGCGCACGCCGCGAAGAGAGAGAGCATAAGAGCGAGCGCGTTGCGATGCATGGTGTGGCTCCCGAGGGGCTCGAGTGCAGGCTCGCCGGCCCCCGGATCAGTCGCGGACGAGGAGGAGTCCCGGCGCGACGATGTGGTCTCCGTCGAGGGTCCAGAAGCTGGCCCCGCCGCCGATTCCAGCACCCGCACCCGCTGCGGCGCAAGCGCCTTCCTTGCACGTGCAGTTCTCGGTGCCCTTGTGCTTGAAGTCGAGGTCGAGCCCGGCGTCCTCTGCCTCGCCCGAGAGCGCGTACCGGTGCGTGGCGGTGACGGTGTCCGCGCCTCCGCAGTCGGCGCGCCGCCAGCCCTGGACGGGCGACGTGCGCTCCTGTGTCATCGATCCTGAGATCCCGGCTCCGGCCGGGCTGATCGTAGCCTTGCCCCACCCCGGCACACCGCCGATGCGGGCCGTCCACGAACCGGCCATGCCCTTTGCGTCCACGGTGCGAACGGTGACCTCAGGCGGGGCGGCGCCCTCGTACCGCTGAAAGAAGAAGGTGTTGTCGACCATGATTCCGCCGCGGGGCGAGAGCACCACCTCCCACTCCTGGTCACCGGCCGCGCTGCAGAGCCCCTCACAGCTGCAGGAGGTGACAGAGCCCCCCTCGGCTAGGAGGCGACCGCTCTCGTTGTTTCCAGAGTACCGAGCGCGGTACTTCGTGACCGTGACGAGCTCGGTGGCGCCGCCGCATTGGGCCTTTCGGTAGCCCGGGACCTGGCTCAACGTGGTGAGCCGCGCCTCTCCGGAGACCTGGAGCCCGTTCCCGGCGAGGACAAGGGTGAGGGTCTGCTGGTCGCGTCGGCCAGCGTTGGAGAACCGGCTGCCGAACCACGAGCCGGCGAGGCTCCCCGCTTGAGCCGGAGGTGCGGTCGGTGGCGGGGTGAGCACGGGGGGAGGCGCAACGACTGGTGGCGGCGTAGCCTCCGCGACCGCCGCGGGCGCAGGCACCAAGGTCATGACCACCGCCATGGCCAGACCCGGCTGAGCGGCCAGATCCTGCTGCACGGTGGAATATCCCGTGAGGCTCACCTCGAGGCGACGTGCGCCTGGCGTGAGCGGGATGGCCCCCATCGGCGCCTTGCCAACCAGGACTCCGTCGATGCGGACGTCCGCACCGGGAGGCATGACCGTGAGCATGAGCGTGGCAGGGGGCGGCGGAGGAGCCGCGGCGCCGAGTTGAACCAGGGCCCCGTGCGCGGCGGCACCCGTGGGGGTGTTGCCCGCCTGCTGCTCCACGAGCTGGTACAGCATGATCGCGACCTGTTTGTTCTTCATCGCCTGGTAGGCGCGCGCGAGGTCGAGCAGGCGCTCCGGTCGTACGTCGCTGAGGTAAGCCAGCAGGTACTGCCCGGCGGCATCGTCGTATTTCTTCTTGGCGAGGGCGTCGGCGCCGGCGCGAGCGTAGTCGTCGGCGGGGGGGACGGTCGCGAAAGCAGGGGCGGACAACCCGAGAACGAGCAGAACGAACAGCACGAGGCGCATCTACAACCTCCCAATATGCGGGCGCGCGTTCTAGTCCATGCCTCTCCCGAAGTAAAGGTCCAATTCAGCTACCCTTTTTCCCGACGGCTCCCGCACCGGCGCGCGGACCTGCGAGCTGCCGGTGCCGGTGCTACTCGTCCGACTGCGGTTGGGTCTCGCCCGGGTCAGCCGGCTTTACGCCTGCCCGGGAACTCACCGCGCGGCGACCAATACGACGTGTTCGTTCTGCGCGTCGGACCAGCGGCGCTTGTAGTCCATCGCCATCCCGAGGTCGTACCGGGCGATGCCCTCGTCCACCAGCTGCTCGATGAGCGCCAATTGGAGCTGGTTTCCCAGACCAAGCGCCTCGTACTCCCGTGAGTAGCCCAGCTGAAAGCCGCGGTAGACGTGGCCTAGGACGGCCCCGAAGATGAAAGCGCAGTCGACTCCGTCGCGTACAGCGAAGGCGGCGCGGAGCCGCCCCCCGCGAGAGGCTCGCTCCAAGGTACGGCCGTAGAAGTCAACGAAGGCCGGTGTGGACAACATGCTGCCGCCGTTCCCGCTCTTCCAGGATCGCCGCTCTACCTCGGAGGCGCGCTCGAGGACGTTGGCGGCCGCCGCGGTGCCGCAGAGCCGCTCCACGACGATCCCGGCTTCGCGCACGCGGCGACTGTCCCGCCGGAGGTTGGCGCGGAGGTGCGCGCTGCGGCGGCCGAGGAAGCCGTCGAGCCCGCCGTGGAGCGAAGCGCTGACGCTGGTGAGACCCGGCCGAACCGCCGTGCGGAAGCGGCGACCGACCAGGACACGGACTCGCGCCGCGGCGGCGGGGCTGAGTCCAGAAAGGACCGCGAGCCGCCAGCGGGGCGCCAGGGAGACCAGAGCACCTGCCAGGAGGCGCGCGCCGATCTCGGGGTCGGGGCCCAACACCGGGCTGCAAAAACCCCAGTCACACTCGGCGCTCTGCAGCACCACGTGGCCGTCAGGGTGCGGTGACAGCGCGAGGAGCACGGTGTGGCCATCTGTTTCTGCGAAGATGAGCTCGCGCTCACCGCTGAGCGCCGCGTGCGCGCCGAGGGACCAATCGCCGCCAGAGCAGTAGACCGAGACGTCCGCGGTGAGCACGGCGGTGGCGTCGAGGCGCGCGGCGATACGCTCCGCGTCCTCCGACGGCGGAGCGGCGCTGGAGCCGGGAGTGCTCAGCCGTCGACCAGGACGTACGTGAAGTTGAGGAGCAGGTTGTTCTGCAGCTGGAGCTCGTCCACGAGGAGCGGCTCGCGCACGGCCTTGAAGTTGTAGTCGAGGCTCATGAAGCTGAACACACGCACGCCGAGCTTGAAGTCGAGGTTGAACACGACCTTGTCCGCGAAGTCCTTGTCGTCGCCGGTGCTCGAGTAGAACGGCAGCAGGGTCTCGGCCCCCAGCGCGTAGTTGATGGTGACCGCCTCCAGGGGAAACGCCCCGGACACACCGGCGAAGGCTTCACCGCCGACCTGAACGAAGTCCTCGAGTTGGATCACCTCCACATTCGGGGTGGCAGCGTCGTCGGAGAGGGCCAACCCTTCCTGGGTGAACGTCTCCCGTGCGCCGACGCCGAGGCGGATCTCGACCTTGGCGTGCGGAGTGGTGTACGGCGCGAGGAACGCACCCACAGACTCCTTGAGCGTCATCGGGGCGAAGATCTCGGTGAGCTTGAGCCGCGCCTGGGTGCGCGCCGTGCCGTCGGGCAGCGCGTAGGTGACGTCCTGGGCGCGCACGTCCTCACCCTGAAGCACCGCCGTGCTCAGCTGGAACTGCGCAAACGGACCGACCCACGGGGTCCCGGGGCTGTGCCAGAGGTAGATGCTCTCGAAGGTGAGGCTGTCTGCCGTCTTGACGAACTCGTCGATCGCGGGCGTCTGCGTTACGACCAGACGGAACCCGAGTGAATTTCGCCACTCGTGCTCTACGCCCAGGTAGTCGAGGCCGACGTCGAAGCCGGGCCCGAGGTTGATCGTGGACCCGTCCTGAGCGCCGACCACTTCCTTCGAGTGGGCCAGCGAGAAGGTGGCCCCGATGGAGGCGCGCCACTTCCAACCCACGTCGACCTCGGGGGCCTTCTTGTCGACGGCGTCCGGGACGAGGTCCTTCTGATCGTCGGCCAGGGCCGAAGCGCTGGCGAGAGACGCAACGAGGGCAAGACGCAGAATCATCCGAGAGCTCCTGAGGTTGTCGCGTGAGCTCGACCGGCCGGGCGGCTCTCGCGTTCTGTAGGAGGGTTAAATGCAACAGCCCGCGGCGTCCTTGAAGAAACTAGGACTCCGCGGGCTGTCGTATGGTCGGGGCGACTGGATGCGAACCAGCGACCACCAGTCCCCCAGACTGGTGCGCTAACCAGGCTGCGCTACGCCCCGCCAGAACCGGCACCGTGGCGCCGGTAGGGCCTCGAACGGCGTTCGCGCGTGCGCGATCGTCGCCCAGGGTGTGGGGAGGGCCCCACGGACAACCAAAACGAACTCGTTGGAGCGGGTGTCGTTCTGGGGTGTGGGGGCAGGCCCCCACACGCGACTCAGTCGTTGAGCGCGTTCTTCAAGACCTGGCTGGGCTTGAAGGTGAGCACTCGACGAGCAGTGATGGTGATTTGGTCTCCGGTCTTCGGGTTACGCCCAATTCGCTTCTGCTTGGGTCGAACCACGAAGTTCCCGAAACCGCTGATTTTGAGCTTCTCGCCGCTGGCGAGAGTCTCCTTGAGCGTCTCGAAGACGAACTCCACGAGCTGCGACGCCTCCTTCTTCGAGTAGACGCCCAGCTTCTCGTAGACGTTCTCGATGATGTCGGCCTTCGTCATCGCGGGCTCTTTGTCAGGCCCTTTGACGTTCCGCTGTCGGCTTGCCCGTGCCATGGTCGACCTCAGGAAGCGGCCTTCTTGGCCTGGTTGACCACCGCCTCGAAATCGGCGGGCTGGTGGAGTGCCAAATCGGCAAGGACCCGGCGATCGAGAGCGATCCCGGCCTTGTCCAGCCACGCGATCAGCTGGCTGTACTTCACGCCGAGCTGGCGCGCTGCCGCGTTGATGCGCGCGATCCAGAGGGAGCGCCAGGTCCGCTTCTTCAGGCGGCGGTGCACGTAGGAGTACACCATGGCCTTCATGACGGACGTCTTGGCGCGCTTGAACACGCGACTACGGCCGGCGCGGTGTCCGCGGGCGGCCTTCATGACCTTGTTGTGACGACGGCGGGAAGTTACCCCACCCTTGACGCGCGGCATCTCAGGCTCTCCTTAGGCCCCGTAAGGGCAGAGGATTTGGGCGCGATGAATGTCGGACGGACCGACGTACGCGTCGCTACGAAGCGCGCGCTTGCGGTCGCGCGACTTCTTGGTGAGGAGGTGGCGGCGGAAAGCGCGGTTGTGCTTCACCTTGCCCGACCCCGTGAACTTGAACCGCTTCGCAGCGGCCCGCTTTGTCTTCATCTTGGGCATGGCCCGCCTCTAACAGCTTGTGGCGTCTCGCCACGTCAAGAGCGCCAGCGCTTGTTCGCGCCGGCGCCCGGAGATTGGGGGGGCTGCCCCCCCCGGCCCGTCTTAGCCCGAAGGCCGCTGTGCCCCCCCGAGGGTGAGAACAGCGTGGTAGGCATGGGCGGTTTCGAACCGCCGACTTCTACCGTGTCAAGGTAGCGCTCTCCCACTGAGCTACATGCCTGTGCCGACTCCGGGGAACCCGGATCCAGCAGCCCTACACCATTTATCCCTGTTGATTCCGGGACTTGGGGCATGAGGCTGCCAAAAGCGGGGCGTAGAATAGGGACGCGCCCCTCGCCCTGTCAAGCGCCTTTTCGCGGCACGTCGGCTCCGGCATGCTCTGACGGTGCCGCCCTACCGTCCAGCGCTCGTCCCGATCGGCAAAGTCCTCGCCAACACTGCGTTCCTCGTGGACCGGGGGACTCGGGAGCGGCTACTGCTCTCCGCCACCCTCGACCTGGTTGACCAGCTGCTCGAGCCCGATCTCGCAGGCCAGGTGGTGGCGCTGCCGCTAGGAAGCGGTGGGCGCGGAGGCGTGGTGCTCGAGACCGCCTCGCGCGCTGCGATGGAACAGCTCGAGGTGCTGCGACCGCTGCTCGAAGAGGCGTTGCGGCGCAGCAACCTCGACGGAGGCAAGGCCTTGCGTGTAGGATGCCGCCTCGTCTCGGGCCGCGTCGAACGATCGCCGGGCGCGAGGCGCTCGGGCGTTGCCGCCGAGGGGCGCCCGCCGAGAGACCCGGCGTCGGGCGCCACCGCGGCACGCCACTTGGAGGCTGCCAGCGGGGTCGCTGCGGTGATTCGGGCGGATTCTGTGCGTCTGGCCTTCGCGCGGTGGGTCGCGTCAGCCAGCGAGGGGAGAGAATGAGCGTGCGATACCTAGCGGTTTTGGGAGCCGGCGTAGCGTTTTCAATGGCTGCCTGCTCTGGTGCGTCCACTACGGCAGGCCAGCCCGCCGCGGCAGACACCGCGAGCGGCGGCGACGCCGCGGAGCCGACGGATGGGTCGGACGGGACCGACGGGACCGACGGGACCGACGCCACGGACGGAACCGACGCCACCGACGCCACCGACGCGGGAGACTCGAGCGACGGCGATCCCTTCGCCGGAAACAACAGCTGCGCCACGTCGGGGGAGTGCAAGGCGGGCCAGGGCTGCCACGGCAACGTCTGCGTCGCCGAGCCCGCCGACGAGGTGCGCCTCACGGACAACGCCACGGACAACTTCGTCGAGGAGCCGCCCAACCTCGACTGCGTCGACGCAGCCCCGGCGGACGTCCCCGGGGCCGAGACGGCCACGATCTACGGCATCGTCGATCGGTTCGGCGACGGGCGAAAGACGATCGACATCGAGGTCTCCGTGTTTCCCGCGAGCGAGTGGCCCCCCAAGTGGGCCGACGGCGACAAGGCGGGCCAGCCTTGCGTGGACGAGACAGACCTCGCAGCCATGCACACCTGCTTCAACACCGCGAAGCCCTCGAACCCGAAGTGGGTGGTCAAGTCCACCGATCCGGGGACGGAGAAAGAGGGCACGGAGTGCGCCTTCCTCGAGCAGCTCGAGACCTGCGGCGCGGGCTACGAATGCATCGAGGTGTCCAGCATCGTCATGGAGTGCGAACCGTCGTTTGGACTCTACGAGGTGCCCGAGGTCCCCACGGACACGCCCCTCGTCGTGCGCTCTGTGACGCGTGACCCCTTGCTTCAGAAGAAGTGGAAGGACACCTACGCGTACAACACCATCGTCCTCTCGGAGCACCTCGAGGAGGGCGGGCGCTTCCGCCTCAACGCGTTGATGGTGTCAGACGGGCAGTGGGCCACCATCCCCAACACGCTGCAGGTGCCAGGCGGCATCAAGAAGAACAACGGCGCGGTCGGCGGTCGTGTGCGCGACTGCCCGTCCGCGGGGCGACGCGGCTACACCTTGAAGGAGGCGGCGGTAGGCCTCGCTACGCCCGGCTCCGCGACTGGGTACTTCAACGACAACGAGCTCGACACCGTACCTCTGCGCGATCGCAAGGCCACCGATCGCTACGGGCGCTTCACCATCGTGGACGTGAAGGCCGGCCCGAACCGCCTCGCGGGGGTGGTGCGCTCCGGTGGCGCGGTCACCTCGCTCGGCAGCGAGGAGTTCTTTCTGCCGCCCAACAGCCTCGTGGTGCTGACCCTCCCGGGCAAGCTCCCGATCTTCAACAAATGAAGCGCCTCCTGCTGCTCGCCCTGTTGGGCGCCTGGGGCTGCGAGAAGAAGACTCCGGGCGCCGAGGCAGATACCAAGGGGCCCCCGCCCAAGGTCAACCTCCCCCCGTCCCCCGACATGTCGGAGACGAAGGTCACGGAGAAGTACGCGGACGGGAGCTGGTCGGTCTCGGGACTGGTGCGGAACCGCGCCCGTTGGTTCGGCCGCGCCGTGAGCGTGAAAGGCCAGGTGCTCTCGGTCACTCGA
Source organism: Pseudomonadota bacterium (assembly GCA_005776725.1). Classification (GTDB taxonomy): domain Bacteria; phylum Myxococcota_A; class UBA9042; genus SXOO01. The sequence goes on from SXOO01000063.1 coordinate 14,801, forward strand.
TGCGAGGCAGACTGCGATCCGCCGGCGCACGCCGTGCTCGTGGACGACACCACCCGCCCGGGTGAGCGCCTCGTGGTCCTCGGCGGCGAGGGTTCGGCATTCGGTACGCTGGAGCAGGGGCAGGCGGTCGTGCTGTCGGGCGATTACCTCGACATAGACCCCGGCGCCACCTTCGTTCGGCTCGAGGGCGTCCTGCTCCTGCATCGGGCGGTCGACGCGGCACCAGGGCAGCCAGAGGGGGCACCAGCGGGAGCGCCGCCTGCTGAGGAAGGAACGCCCGCTGCTGAAGGGGCGCCAACGGGAGCCGCGCCGGCCGCGGAAGGTGCACCATCAGGCGCTGCAGAAGCGCCCGCAGGAGCGGCACCCGCCGAGGGCGCGCCGGCCGCTGAAGGTGCGCCCGCAGGGGCTGCGCCTCCCTAGCCAGCTCCCCCCGGCGCCGCCGCTCAGAGCGTGAGCAGCCGCTGCCCCATGCGGAAGACTTGATCCCGCACCACCGGCACGAGGCGGAGGTCGGGGTTGTCCCACACCAGGACTACGGTGGAGCCGAGGTGGAAGCGACCCACCTCTTCGGCCCGGTCGATCGGGATCTTCCGCTTGAACCGCTCGTCGTACGCCGTGCGCCTCCCCACGTTGGTGGTCACGGGGTGGTAACTCGCCGTGATCATTCCAACGTTTGTGGCGCCGACCTTGACGACCGCGAACTCCCCGAGCTCCTTCGACTGTACGAAGGTCACGAGGCGCTCGTTGACGGCGAAGAGGCGGTCGACGTGCTTGAGGCCGAGCCCGTTCACCGGGTAGAGCCGCCCCGGGATGTAGCGGTAGCCGCTGATGCCCCCATCCACCGGGCTGTGAATCCGGTGATAGTCGCGAGGGCTGAGGTACAGCGTAATGAAGCCGCCGCGAGCATAACGCCGGGCGTCCGTAGCCGAGTCGAGCAGCTCGTCGAGGCGGTAGTCCTTACCCTTGACCTGCTCGATCGAGCCGTCAGAGACCCGGCCCCAGCTCATCACACGTGCGTCGACCGGACTCACCGCAATCTGGGGCGCTCGGTCCACGACATGCACGCCGGGCCGAAGCTCCCGGGTGAAGAAGTCGTCGAAGGTCTCGAAGGTCTCGGCCGAGGCCGCCATCTCGGACTCGTCCACCCCGAAGATCGCGATGTACCGGCGGATCGCCGCGAGCAGCAGCGGACGCGGTACCCGCGCCTGGGCCATGCGGCCGATGAGCTGGCTGAACGCCGGGGCGCTGAGCGCCTCGAGCGCTGTGAGCGTGAGCGCGTCCGTCAGGCCCTCGAGCGACGAGCTCGTGAGCGCAGGGCGGAGGCGGTGAATCAGAGATTGAGGCTCGGGCATCGCGTAAGCGCCTCGAAGTCGGTGTAGCGGCGTCGGATTGCGTCGGGACCCACGTCGCGGAGCTGCGACAGCCCGAAACCCTCCACGCAGAAGGACGCCATGATGCTGCCGGCGAGCATGCACCGCCGGAGATTGTCGAGAGTGAGATCGCCCGAGCGCGCGAGCCAGCCCATGAAGCCGCCGGCGAACGAATCGCCGGCGCCCGTGGGGTCGACCACGACCTCGAGGGGGTACGCCGGCACATAGAAGATGTCGTTGTGGTGGAAGAGCAGCGCGCCGTGCTCGCCGCGCTTCAACACCACGATCGGGGGCCCGAGACGCTGGATTCCGCGGCCTACACCGAGGGCCGTGCGCGCGCCGGTGAGCAGGCTGCCCTCTTCGTCGTTGAGCAGGATGGCCTCGACCCGCGAGAGCACCCGAAGGACGGCGTCGCGTTTGCCGTCGATCCAGAAGTTCATCGTGTCCATGGCCACGAACTTGGGCGCGCGGACCTTGCCGAGCACGTCCAGCTGGAGGTCTGGATCGATGTTTCCGAGGAACACGTACTCTGAGTCCGCGTACGTCTCGGGGATCGCGGGCCGGAAGCGCTCGAACACGTTGAGGTGGGTGTAGAGCGTAGTGCGCTGGTTCATGTCGGCGTGGTAGCGGCCGCCCCAGCGGAAGGTATCGCCCGAGGGATCGATGACGAGCCCGGTGGTGTCGACGCCGTGGCTGTCGAAGATGTGCTTGTCGCCCGAGCCGAAGTCGCGCCCGACCACGCCGACGAGGCGAGGCGCGGTGAAGCCGCTGGCCGCCACCGAGAAGTACGTGGCGGAGCCGCCGAGGAGGTTCTCGCGCTTGCCGTACGCGGTCTCGACGTCGTCGTAGGCGACCGAGCCGACGACCAGCAGGGGACCGGGAGCGTTCATGCCTGTCCTCCGGCGAGCGAGCGACGTAGCAGCAGCTCGAGGCGGGCGTGTGCCTCGGCCGGGATCGATTCGGGGGCGGTCATGACGGCGAAGTCGAGCGAGCGAGGGCACGCGCAGGAGTCCGGACGCCCCATGGTGCCGGCCGGCGAGTCAACGAACGCTTGGACCTCGGGCACGACGGCGCGCAGGAGCCGTTGGGCGCGGTCGACGTTGCCGCGCATCACCGCCAGCACGGCCTCGACCGTGACGTCCTCCTCGGACTCGTGCCACACGTCGTAGTCGGTGGCCATGGCGATCGTGGCGTAGTGGAGCTCGGCCTCACGGGCGAGGCGGGCCTCCGTCACGTTGGTCATGCCGATGACGGACACGCCCCACGAGCGGTAGAGGCGGGACTCGGCGCGAGTGGAGAACTGCGGGCCCTCGATGCACACGTAGGTGCCGTTGAGGTGAGCCGGGATCTCGAGCCGCTGAGCAGCCGCCCAGAGCCGCGAGATGAGGTGGGGACAGGTGGGGTCGGCGAGGCCGACGTGGGCCACGCAGCCCCCCTCGAAGAAGGTGTGCTTCCGCTGGCCGAGCGTGCGATCGATGAACTGATCCACCAGCACCAGCTGTCCGGGCTCGATGTCTTCGCGCATGGAGCCGACCGCCGAGACCGACAGGATCGCCTGCGCACCCACCGACTTGAGCGCCCAGATGTTCGCCCGATAGGGGATCTCGGAAGGGTTCACCCGGTGCCCGCGCCCGTGGCGGGCGAGGAACGCGACCTCGACGCCGTCGAGGCGGCCGATGCGTACGGCATCCGAGGGGTCGCCAAAGGGCGTGCTCACTCGCCGCTCTTCGAGCACCTCGAGACCTGCCATGTCGTAGAGGCCGCTTCCGCCGATGATGCCAATCACGCTGCCCTCCGGAGCCGATGGGGAGCGGGAGTCTGCCGAATCCCCCACGCGATGACCAGCCGAAACGCGGTGATGGGCGGAGCGGGCCGGGAGCCCTCCGTCATCCCTCGGGCAGCCGGACGCTGCGGACGGACGACACGGGGAGCGATGCCTCGAAATCGCGCAGCGCCGCCTCGACCGCCTGGCGCGTCGGCCCGTCCACCGTGAGCCTCGTGTGGGAGCCCTGAGGCTCGAAGATGGGGTATGAGCCGATCGACACCCCGGGGTGGCGGCCCACGACCGCGTCGATCTGGTCGACGATGTCGGTCTCTGCGGCGAGCGTCACCACCTCCCCGGCGAAGAGCGGCGGTCCGAGCACCCACGGTCCGAGGGCCTCGAGCTTCTTCTCGAAGAAGCTGGGCACGCCGGGGAGGATGAAGACGTTGCGCAGCCGCAGCGTGGGCCATCGGTGGCCCTCGGGGTAGAGGAGCTCGGTCCCGCGGGGGACGTTGCACATCCGCCGGAGGCCGTCGCGTCGCGGCCCCGCGGGCACCCCCTCGAGCGCCTGGAGCAGCGCCGGGTGCGGCTCTACCGGTACGTCGAAGGCGGCCGCGATCCCGGCCATGGTGAGGTCGTCGTGGGTGGGCCCAACGCCGCCTGAGGTGAAGACGTGGGTGGCCGCGGACGCCGCCCTGACCTCCGCGGCGATCACGTCCACGTCGTCTTCGATGACCACCACGCGGCTGAGCCGGATTCCGCGCGCGCGGAGCCAGCGGGCGAGCACCGGCGTGTTCGCGTCTTGCACCTTCGCCGTGAGCACCTCGGTCGCGATGATCACCGCCGCGGCGGTGGGGCGCGAGCTCAAGTGCGGACCAGGAGCTGGATGTCGCGGTAGTGGCCGCTGGTCTCGAGGGCGATGTCGTCCCGCGCGAATACGAGGCGCCATTGGCCGTCGCGGGTAGCGCCGAACGCCTTCATGGCCGTGCGCTTCAAGAACTTCCACGACTGGCCGTTGGCCCACTTCTGAAGGTCTTGGAAGGAGCCGAAGCGCTTGCGCTCCATGAAGCCGCAGGCCGGGCAGAAGTCGATGGCCGAGCTCTCACGCGTGTAGTAGTTGGCGCCACAGCCGACGCACCCCATGTCCATGAGGTCATCGACCGGTTTGCCCTTGGGATCCGCATACTTGCCCTTGCCGGCATACTCGAGCTCGAAGTCGTCCTCTCGCGTGATGCAGACGAGCTCGAGCCCCCTCAAGGCGTGCATGCTCATGTCGGTTCCTCCGCGCGGCTCGCTGCCGCGGCAACGTGACGAGGCCGACTTCTACCACGACCGAGCAGCACGAGTCCCAAGAGCCAAAGCGGAGTGAGAGGGCGACCGGCGGAGCAGCTGCCGCCCGATTCGCTACGCGGAGGCGGCTCAGCCACGCCGGCGTCACCTGGACCGCCCACGCCCTCCGGCGGCGCCAGGACGTCGGGCTCCACGCTGCCGAGGTCTTCCGACGACACGTCGAGCTGGGGCGCGTCCCCCGACTCCACCTCACTCGGCACCACCTCGGGTGCGTGGACCTCGGAGACAGAGCTGTCGGGCACCGGCTCGACCTCCTCGGCTGCCCCGGTGTCGGACTCAACGGCGACGTCGCCCGGTTCGACGGAGCCCGCGTCCTCCACGGCGCCCTCCCCTCCGCCGAGGTCGGGAAGCGCTGCGGGATCGTAGCTCTCCACGTCTACACTGAGCTGCAGCGCCGGCGAGGTGACTGTGGCGGTGACCGTCCCGAGCTCGGGCGACGCGGCGGCGTTCCAGCGCCCCACCCAAACGCCAAGGCCGGCGTAGACGAAGGGCTCCACGGTGCCCGACGTTGTCTCGATCGTCGGGGGGGTGATCCCTGAGCCCGCGAGGCGCCCATTCGGGGCGCGGGGGGTGAGGCGTACCTCGGTGCTCCCGAAGCCGAGCGGCAGCCGGTCGGGGACCACAGCGAGGGTGCTCTTCTCGAGCGACAGCGCGCTCGGCGCGGAGTACGGCGCCACGGCGCGGACGCGGCAGAGGATCCCGAGGGGCGCGCCGTGCCAGACCACCTCCATCTCCGCCAGGCCGACCTGGGTGCCCGCGATCGCCGGGATCTGCTGGCGATCGTCCGCGGTCCAGGTGTCGGGGGGTTGCAGGGTGAAGCCGAGCGCTGGGCTGAGGCTGGGCGTGGGGCCCTCGGGGGGCAGCGGGCTGCCATTGGCGTCGCGCAGGAACAGCACGAAGGTCACCCGATCCACCCCGTCCGCTTCCACCCACTCCTGAGACGGCCCGCAGCTCGAGCGCGCCGCCGAGACAAGCGACGTGAGGGCTTCGGGAGCCTCGACGTGCGTCACGGCGCCGAGCGGCCCGAACGGCACACCGCCGAGCTCGAGCTGAAACGGCGTGCCGTGGGGCACGCTCATGGAGGGGAAGCCGAACAGGGCCTGGCCCGCGGCGAAGTTGGCCGTCTGGGACGGGATCGCCGCTTCGCCCAGCCGGAGGACCGCGGGCAACTCGACCTCTGTGGCGGCCTCGCCGTTCGCGTCACGCACCGAGAGCACCGTGGCGAAGGGCACGGCCAGGTCGCCGTCGAGCCGGAGGTGTCCTTTGAAGCGGAGGCGCGATCCCGGGTAGCGGACGCGCGCCGTGCCCTCGAGCAAGCGCGACCCAAGGACGGCGCCTCCCTCGGCCACGACACTGATCTCCAGGGGCTCCGCAGGGACCGACGGGATCGTGGCTCGGGCCAAGCCGTGCGCGGTCTCCACTGCCACGCCCTGCCCACCGAGGAGCAGCTGCCCGCCCGTAAGTGCCTCGACCGGCACCAGGACAGATGCGGGTTGCCCGATGATGGGCGCACCGGGCTGAAAGCGAAGGCCCAGCGGGCGGGACCCCACCCAAGGCGACACGCCCAATCTTCGCCCGTCGACCTCGAGGCTGAGGCTGCCGCTCTCGCCCTGGCGCAAGACCACTCGGAGCGCGGCGCCCAGAGTAGCGCCCAAGGGCTCGACCTCGAGCGGCGGGCCATCGTCGATTCGGGCGACGAGCCGCGTGGGGTCTTGTACGAGCAGCCCGCCCGCGTCGGTGGGCGAGACGTCGACCGCCTTCGTGTCCACGGTGAGCCATTCGGGCTCCACCACGACCACGCCCTGCCCGTAGCTCGAGGTGTGCGTGGTGACGTAACCCGAGGGCCACCACACCACCAGGGAGAGGGGGGCGCCGGGGGAACAGCCCGGCACGGTCACGGTGAGCGCGGGGTCGTGCGCGCTCGCGAACGAGCCGCCGCCGTGGAGATCGAAGCGGCGCGACACGCCGCCGCATGTCGCGAAGAGCCGAAGACCGGAGGGGGTCGCGCCCGTCTCACGGGGGATGGGCCGCACGGAGCTGGCGACGCCACCGTCCGGCGAATAGACCGAGAGCGCGCCGTGCGCGTGCGCCACCACGAGCTCGGGCAAGCCGTCGCCGGTGACGTCGCCCAACGAGACCCCACGCGCGCGGTTGGTCGGAGTGGCGGCGATGACGACGCTCGGGGGGTCGAGGTGAAAGGGCACGGGCCCGCCCAGCAGCACGTTCGGCTGGATCTGGCCGTTCTTGATGAACCCCGCGGCCGAGACGTAGCCGCCGGTCATGAAGAGCTCGCGGTGCCCGTCGAAGTCGAGATCCGCGAAGAGCGGCGTCCACGTGGCCTGGAACCCGTCGCTCTCGTAAGGGACGGCTGCGCCCCAGGCGGTGGTGACGTCCTCGAACACCAGCGGCGCCACCTGGCGCAACAGCACCCCGCGGCCGATCGAGGTGAGCATGAGGTCCAAGCGACCATCGTGGTCCAGATCCGCGGCGTCGACCCCCATCCCGTAGATACGCGCGTCCACGCCCGATCCCGCCGTGACGTCCGTGAACCGCGGGAGCCCGGCGAAGGCACCGTCGTTTCGATAGAGCGCCGACGGGGGCGAGAACTGCCCGAAGTCGTTGACCTCCAGCAGGTCCAGGTCGCCGTCGTCGTCGAGGTCGGCCAGCAACACCGCGAGGCTGCAACCCGCACCCTGGACCCCCACCTTGTGCGCGACGTCCTCGAAGCGACCGGCGCCGTCGTTCAGCAGCAGGCGGTTGGGGGAGCCCTGGTGCGCGGGGAACGACTGGCCGCCGATGTAGTTGGCGACCGCCACGTCGTCGTCGCCGTCGCCGTCCACGTCACCGACGGCCGCCGACACGGTCCACCAGCCGTCCCGCGGCAGGTGGGTGGCGCTCACGTCGTAGAAGCTCCCCCCATCGTTCCTCATCAGCGCGTCGAGGCCCTCACGCAGGAGGAGGACGTCGCGGTCGCCGTCGCCCTCGAGGTCGAGCGTGACCACACCGGCGTTCTCGGAGGCGGGGAGGTCCGGCAGCAAGGCCAGCTCGTCCACGACCCACCCAGCGGAGGTCTGCCGGAGGAGCCGGGGGGGCGCGAGCGCCGCGAGCACGACGATGTCCAAGACGCCGTCGCCGTCCGCGTCCAGCACGGCGGCTCCGCCTCCGATCCCTGAAGCAGCCGGCCCCACCGAGCCCGAGATGCCTGCGGCCGGCGCGAGGTCCGTCCAGTGCACCGGGGGCGCTGCCAACAGGATCGGTAGGAACCACATCGGCGGGAGCTTAGCGGATCCACCGCGGCGTTTGTGGCTGACCACGCGAGGGAAGCGGCTGCGGGCCGGCATCCTGCGTGGGGCGCACAGCCCTGGCGCTGGGGCGGGGACACAGCGAGTACAGGAACGTCGGGGCGTCGCGCCGTTCTGCCCGTGACAGCGCCGACGCCCTGGCGTTATCCTCGTCCAGACCAACGACGAAGACGCGGGTTCGCCCGCAATGACTCGCCCGGCGAGTGATGCAGAGGTTCGAGTGGAGACCGTGTCCGCCGTGGGAATCGCCATCGCCGCGCTGCTCGTCGGGGTGCTCATCCCGGTGCTGACCGAGCTCCGGGCCACCCTCCGAAGCGCGCGCCGTCTGGTCGACGCCTCCACCCCCAAAGTGCTCGGTGCTCTGGACGACACTCGCGCGCTGATCGCCCGCGTGGACGCGCTGGCCGCCTCCGTCGAGCCCGCCGGCCCGCACGTGGCGCAGCTGGCCGAAGCCGCGGCCGGCCTCAGCGCCTCCTTGAACCGCCTGAAGAGCGGCCTCGAGATGGCCTCCGCAGTTGGACCGGCGGTCGCCGCAGCCGTGAAGGCCTTCCACGCCGCTCGCGCCGCAATGGCAGAGCACGACGACGACATGGCAGACGAAGAAACGGCCGAATCCGGCCCCAACCCAGAGGAGAAACGTCAATGAGCGAAGCGCGTTATACCGGGGGGCAGATGGCCCTCGCTTTCGTGGCGGGTGCAGCAGTCGGGGCCGTGGTGGGGATCCTCACTGCGCCCCAGTCCGGGGCGGACACGCGCGCCCAGCTTCGGCGAGCGGCGCTGCGCGGGCGGGAGCGCGCGACCTCGCTCCCGAAGGCGTTCGATGCGGCGCGTCACGCGTTCTCCGACTCGCTCGTGGCGCAGAACGAGTCCGTCGAGAGCTGATGCGACTCCACTACCACCCGCTCTCCTCCTACTCGCGAAAGGTAGATATCGGCCTCGCGCTCCGCGGCGAGCCGGTCGAGCGGGTCCAGCTGAATCCGATGGCAGGAGAGCTCGGAAGCCCAGACTTCGTGGCCCTCAGCCCGTTCGGAAAGATGCCGGTGCTCGAGGGCACCCCGGAGGGGCCCATCTTCGAGTCCACGTCGATCCTGGAGTTCTTCGAGGAGCGGGGACCGCGCGTGCTGCTCCCAGAGGGAGAGGAGCGCCGGTGCCGTCACTTCGATCGCGTTGGAGACCTCTATCTCCTGGACGCGATCGGCGCCTATTTCTGGCGGAAAGACGCAGCGACGCGCGCGGCGACCGAGCGATCGCTCGGGATCGCGTGGGGGCTCTGGCAGGCCGAGCTGGCGGATGGGCGCCCGTTCCTCTGCGGCGAGCGGATTACGCTGGCCGACCTCTCGGCCGGGATCGCGGCGCATTACGCGTTCACCGAGGGCCTTGGACTGCCATCGGCGATCGCGGCGTACCGCGAGCGCTTCGAGCGCCACCCCGCCGCAGCCGCCTCACGGGACGCTGCGGAGCCGTTCATCGCAGCCACCCTGCCCCGCCGGCAACCGAAGGCGGACTAACCGCACGCACCCAGGCCAGCCCGCCGCGACGCGCGGCTCGGCCGTTGGTTCGCAAGCCACGCCTGCACCCATCGCGGTTTCGGCTTTCGTCGGCGCGCGGATTCTGTTACCCCTCCGCCGCTTGGCAGGCCCCTTGGGTTTCGGGAGGAAACGATGCGACTGAATATGGTTCTCTGCACCGCGACGCTGTTCGTCGCCGCTTGCTCCGAGTCGGAGAGCAGCACGCCCGCCGTCCAGGACACCACTGGGTCCTCCGATCTCGGCGGCGCGGACGGCACTGACAGCGCCGACGGCGCGCCAGACGTCGCGGCGCCGAAGGACACGGCCGCCCCGAAAGACATCCAGATCTCCGCGCCCGATCTCGGCAGCACCGAGGACGTGGTCGCCGCGCCGGCTGCCTCGTGCCGGGAAGCGGTTACCTGCCAGTACGGGTGCAGCCTCGCGGACGTCGCTTGTCGTACCGCGTGTGCCGACGGCGCAGCGGAGACGGTCACGGGCCCCCTGGGCACGCTAAACGCCTGCCTCGAGACCAACTGCAAGGCCGAGACCTCCGAGTCCGTGTCTCAGTGCTGGCTCGACAAGGAGAACTGCTACGACGAGTTCGCGTCCTGCTTCTTCGGCGGGAAGTCGGGCGCCGTGAACTGCGAGGACACCTCGAAGTGCTACGCGGCGTGCAAAGACTCGAAGTACGCGGGCCTCTGGAGCTTCGACGACCCGTCGCTCGACCGTGCGTGCGAAGACGGCTGTCTCGCGGCCGCCGACCCCGAGTCGCAGTATCGCTTCCTCACCTGGGCGCTGTGCGTCGCTCAGTTCTGCAACGCGAACGAGAGCCTCGGGGAAGACTGCGAGAAGAACGCCCCGTGCGGCACGCAGCGCGACCTCTGCATCTCGCCCCAGTAGCCCCACCCGCGCTTTTCCTCACGCTGCCGCGCTTCGCTGACGGCGGCGCCGTCGAGCGCGTGCGCCGCGCCACCCGCGGCCTCCGGCTCCCGAACCTCGGAGCCAAAGTCACCGGCTCAAACGGGAAAGGCTCCACGAGCCACCTCATCGCGTACGGTCTCGCCGAGGCCGGATTGCGCGTGGGCCTCTTCACCTCGCCCCACATGCTCGACCCGCGCGAGCGCGCTCGAGTCGTCACCCCGGGTGGCACGACGGCCATCCCCGCCGAGGCCTTGTGGGCTCCGGTCGATGGGGTCGCCACGCGCTTCGAGGCGCTCACGGTCGCTGCGGCGCGGTACTTCGCGGACATCGGCGTTGACGCTGTCGTCTGGGAGGCCGGTATCGGCGGCCGCCTCGACGCGACCCGGGCGTTCGATTGCCCGGTCACGGTGCTCACGCACGTCGCACTCGAGCACACGAACGTGCTCGGGACCACGCTCCCGGAGATCACTGCCGACAAGGCCGACCTCACCACACCCGGTGGGACGCTGATCGTGGGTCCGATCGGCGACGCGCTCGTAGCGGTCGCTCGAGCGCGCGTGGCGCACTGCCGCCTGGTGAGCGCGCCGGTGGCCACGGCGCTCCGCGGCGCGCACCAAGGCTGGAACGCGGCCTGCGCCGTGGCGGCCCTGGACACGCTCCTGGGCACGTCGGGTCCGGGTCGAGAGCACACGGGAGACTTCCTGCGCACCACCCGGGTCCCGGGGCGCTTCGAGGCGCTAGACGGACAGCTCTGGGTGGATGCGGCGCACAACGTGAGTGGGCTCGAGGCGGCGCTCATGACGGCGCGCGCCACGTTCGGCGACGGCTGGACCTTGCTCTTCGGCGCCTCGGCCGACCGCGACGTCGAGGCGATGGCCCGGGCCGTCGATGGCGCCCCGCGGCACATCGTGGTGACGGAGGCGCACCACAAAGGCGCGCCGCTCGAGCGGGTGTCGCGGGCGTTCGCGCCGCGGTCCGTCATCGCCGTCCCCACGCCACGGCAGGCGCTCGAGCTTGCGCGGGGGCTCGGCCCGGAGCCCGTGCTCGCCACCGGCGGCCTCTTCCTCGCGGCGGAGATCATGGCGGAGGCGCGCGGCACCGCGGCCGACTCGCTCGTGTGGTTCTAACGGAGCCGCGGGTGAGGCTGGCGGATCGCGACGACCCGCAGTGATGCGGCGCGGTCCCTCGAGAGGGCGCCTGCGCCTCGTGAGCGAGCCGTACTAGCGGGTGTCGTTGGGGGCTTCGC
>SXOO01000064.1 GCA_005776725.1 Pseudomonadota bacterium
CCGCCGGCGGCGCCCCAGGAGCAGGGACGGCGGGCGCAGCCGCGGGCGCCGCGGGATCCGGCGTGACCGGGGCGGGCGGCAGCGCGGCACCGAACGAGAGCGTGCCCATCCGGTCGAGGTTGTGGAAGTCGGCGCGCTGGTCGTCGGACACGGGGGACCACGCCGCGAGGTGGGCGAAGTCGCCCGGGAGGTCCTTGCGGAAGAAGTTCACCTTCCAGCTGTCGCCCTGCTTCGGGGGATTCGCCACGCCGGCTTTGGCCAGCGCCGCCCACGGGATCCGGATCTCCGCCGTCCAGCCCATGGTCGGGATCGTGGACGGGATCCGCGAGGGTAGCGCGCCAACGTGCACCGCCGTCTCGAGCCCCGCGAGGTCGAAGGCGCGGGACTCCTTCCAATCCGGCGTGCGCCGCGAGGCGAACAGGGCGTCAAAGACCACGTTCTTCGGCGACACCTGGAGCTCGATGTAGTCCTTCCCGTCACTCCCCGGATCGAGATAGACCTCCACGACGTCGTCGTTCCAGAGCTCATCGTCTCGGGTGGTGTAGCGAGTGGCGGGATCGGGGTCCACGGCCACGAAGCCCACGAGGAGCCCCTCGTCGCCATAGAGCACCTGCACCTGCGTCCGCATGGGCGCTGCCAGCGGCTTCCCGTCGGGGCGCGGGAAAGCGGGTGAGAGCTGCGCCGCCTTCCACGCGGGCTCGTCCAGCTTGCCGTCGATGACGAAGGGGCTTGGTGCCCGGAGCGCCGTCAGCGTGGGCAGCTTGGGCGGCGTGGTGGCGACCGCTCCGCCCTTCCCGATCGGCACCGTCCCGGCGAGCACGCGACCCGAGTCCACCTGAACGTCCTTTGGGTTGTCCACCGGCAGCCGGACGTTCTCCTGCTTCGCCTTGTAGGCCTCCATGTCGAAGAGGCCCACCCAGAGCTTGAGCTCGCCCGGGCCGACCTTCTGGCCCCTGGGGTCGACGAGGTCGATGGTCTTGGTGTCTTTGACGATCTCGCCCTTGCGCCACTCGCGCGGCGGGTAGAGGCCGGCGCCGCCGGGCCCGTCTTCGACCGCATAGTGGTCGGCGATGATGCGGGTGAGCTTCCCGTCCGCCGTGGGGCCTTCACCGTGAACGAAGATCATCCAGTCGCCCTCGGCGGAGAGCGCTTCCTTCACCTCCCAGTAGAAGTGCACCGTGACCTTCCCACCCGGGGCCGGGTTGGCGGGTTCGAGGTCCACCCCGAGGAGGACCACCTTGCCGCCGAGCGACGCCCCGGACTTCTGCTGGACCGTGGGCGGCGTGGAGAGGATCGACTGCGCGACGCGGTCTTCCTGAGCCTGGGTGCGAACGAACTTACGCGGCTTCTTGCAACCCGCGCCGGCGACGCAGACCGCCAACACGAGCAAGGCGCGCAGTACCGGCGCCAGGGGCAGAGATCGCGTGGAGTCGCGCCCCGAGGGGGCGGGGGGCCGGAGACGAATCAGGGTGAGTGCGTTCATGCGCGATGGTGTATTCGAAGTCGACCAGCCGCCGCAACGTCCACGGCTCAGCCGGCGAGGCGTCGGTCCTGGCCAGTGAGGATGAATGGGCGGCAGCGCTCCATGAGGCGGCTGAAGATCCGCGCACCGACGCGGCGATCGAGGGTCTCGCGCAGGCCCAGGTCCTCGCGCGGGGACTGAAGCGGGGCCTCAGGACCGCCTGGCAACCCGTAGTTCGTGGCGACGAACGTGGTGAGGTTGGCGTCGTACCGGCGCGAGACGATCTGGTCGAGGACCTGGTGCTGCCAGCCCTCGGGGCGGGTCTTGCCGAGCTCGTCGAGCGCGAGGAAAGGGACCCGACAGAAGACCTCCATGATCTCCGCCGAGCCCGAGTCCTGGTCGAAGGCGACCTTGAGGTCGTGCAGCAGCTGGAACGAGTCGACGTAGCGCGCCTCGAGTCCCCGCTCGAGGCTGAGGAAACGCAGCAGCCCACAGAGCGCGTGCGTCTTGCCCACGCCGGGGTTGCCGACGAGCAGCAGGCCCTTGGAGCCCGGGGCGCCGCCTCCCTGAAAGTCGAGCAGCCAGCGCTTCACCGCCTGCTCCTCCTTGGTGCGGGCTTGCAGCTGCTCCACGGTCTTCCCATGGAACGCCGCGGGGATTCCGGCGGCGCGATACCGGGCGATTCGCTTGCGGAGCCCGGTACACGCGCACGGGGTGACGTAGACGCGCCCGTCCTCGCGGCGCTCTACGACCCGGAGATCGTCCTTGCACTCGGGACAGGGGGAGCGGCATGTGCAGAGCTCCGCCTTGGCGTGCCGGCCGTCGGGGAGGGTGGTGTAGCCATGGCCGCCGCAGCGCTTGCAATCGAGATCAGGACTCATGCGTCCTCCCGTTCGGGCCGGAGCCCATGGTGCCGTTCCAGAGCGTCTCGGAGAAAGGCGCGTCGGCGCAAGGCTCGCCCGTGAAGCCCCATCGAGGGTTCGCGCAGGAGCCGCTCCGCCACCTCCGCCTCGATCCGGGCCTGTTCCTCGGGTTCGAGGGCCGCGAAGCACGCCTCCACCGGATCCGGGGCGTCGTCGAGCTCCTGGCAGGACGGTGCGAGGCCAGACGACCCCGTGGCGACCTCGGGCACCCCGGGGCTCCCTGCGTACACGGAGGGCTCCGGGTCGGTGAGCGCGCCCGGTGAGAGCTCGCGGGTCCGCTGGACCGCGGCCTCCACGCCGTGCCGGTAATACGCGAGGCTAGATGGGAGCCCCTTCGCGCCCGCCACGGAGCGGCGCTCCTCGAGCGCTGCCCGGAGGCCTTCGCAGACCAGGTCGAGCGGCAGGTCTGCAGCGAACCAGCGCTCCACGAGCACGGTGTCTTTGCCGCTCAAGAAGAAGCCTCGGCCGACCAGCGCCGTCCAGGTGCGCTCGACCGTCTGGACGAACGCCTCGCGGTCGGCGTCCAAGGCTCAGACGTCGAGGTTGGACACGTTGAGCGCGTTCGTCACGATGAACTCGCGCCGCGGTTCGACGTCGTCGCCCATGAGCACGTCGAAGATGTTGTCCGCCTCGTTCATGTCGTCGATCCGGACCTGCAGGAGCGTCCGGTTGGCGGGGTTCATCGTGGTCTCCCAGAGCTGCTCGGGGTTCATCTCCCCGAGGCCCTTGAACCGGGAGATGTCGACGCCCTTTCGGCCGCGCGCCTCGATGGCCTCGAGCACGGCGTCAGGGTCCCACAGCGGCTCGGAGACGGTCTCCTCCGTGGCCAGCACCCAGGGCGCCGGGCCCATCGTGCGGAACAGGTCCGAGACACGGACCAGCTCGCGCATCTCGGGCGACGCGAAGGTGTCGCGGTCGAGACGGGAGATGCGGAGCGCACCGGCGACTCGGGTCTCGGACACCACGCTCCCGGCGTCTACCGCGAACGCGAGGCCCGCGAGCTCCATCCAACGCTCACCGATGAGCGCCCGGGACGCCTCCACGGCGGTGGCGAGGCCCTCGGGATCGCCGAGGAGCTGCTCTCGGATCCCGATGGCGTTGAGCCACGTGTCGATCACGCGGGGGTCGCTTCGCCGCGACAGGCGCTCCATGACGCCTCGATACCGCTTCGCCTGACGCAGCGTCTGGATCAGCTCCTCGCCCTGAAGCCCCGTGTCGCCCGCGATAGCGCGGAGCGTGACGTTTCGAGTGCCGAGGTCGAAGAGGTAGTCGTCGAGCGCGTCCTTGTCCTTGAGGTACCGCTCCTGCTTGCCGCGCTTCACATTGTAGAGCGGCGGCTGGGCCAGGTAGATGTGCCCCCGGGTGAC